>NZ_CP015963.1:300000-600000 GCF_001663155.1 Altererythrobacter ishigakiensis | reverse complement strand
GCTGTCGCCGTGCAGAAGCTCGGGGGGCTCGACATACTCGTGAACAATGCCGGCATGGTGTCTGGCGCAAGCATCGGCGATGGCTCTGACGAAGAAATGTTCGCCGCCTGGGATCAGGTGATTGCTGTCAACCTGACCGGCACCATGGCGGGATGCCGCGCGGCGATCGCTGCGATGAAGGGCAATCCCGGCGGCGCATCTGGCTCTATCATCAACATTGCTTCGACTACCGCGATCACGCCGCTTCCGACCGATGTTGGCTATTCAGCCAGCAAGGCGGGCGTGCGAGCGTTGACCAAATCGGTCGCCACATGGTGTGCCAAGCAAGGGCTTGCAATCCGCTGCAACAGCGTGATTCCGGGAGCCACCGAAACCGGGATATTGAATGCAGCAGAAAAAGTGACCCCGGGTTTGAAGGCAGCGGTTGCAGCTACCTCGCCCATAAACCGGCTGGCCGATCCGGCAGAAACCGCCGCTGCGATCGCCTTTTTAGCAAGCGATGAATGTCCCTTCATGACCGGGGCGGATATGCTGGTCGACGGCGGTGCGCTCAGCATCCATCCGGGTTTCTAGCAGCGGGTTCTAACTTGCAGCGATCCGCTCAAGATAACCGGTCACGCGCATCTGTCGTGCCGTCCACGCAAAGATGGCCAGCGCAACCATACCTGCCCCAAGACTTACAAAAAGCACCGCATCGCCCAGCGCAGCATTGCCCCGCGTCGGCTCAAGCGTATCGCTCAGCCATCCGATTACGCCCAGCCCGAATGCCTGCCCGATCAGATTGTTGAAGAACAGCGCAACGGCGACCGCGAAACCGCGTTGCGATGGCTCAACAGCCGACTGAATGCCCGACATGATCGGAGCCTGACTGGCGACATAGATCCCGTATGCCAGTGCAAAGATACCCAAAAACAGCGCAAAACTGCCGCTTTCGAAGGCAACCCATAGCGGGAGGACTGCGCCCAGGCTGACAATACCCGGAAGCCAGGCACGCCATCGTTCATCATGCTTCACGAGCCAGTCTGTTATGAAACCGCCCAAGATCGGCCCTGGAACGCCGCCAATCAGGAAAGCCAGGCCAAGATAAAGTGCAACGTCTCCAACCGACACTTCAAACAGGCGGATCATCGCTGGCGCGAGCCAGAAGGCCATGCCGTATCCGATCATGATCTGCACCGCCCAGCCGAGTGCCAATCCAAGGAATACCTTGTTGGCAAGCAAAGTCCGGATGGTTTCGCCCAATGGCAATTGTTCTACGCGCGCGCCTTTCGGGGCGTAGCGCCCACGCTGCGGCTCGCGCACCGTGAAATAGAGAAAGCCGCCGATGATGAAGCCGGGGATCGCCATCAGGATGAAGGCATTGCGCCAGCCAAACTCCTCGGCCAGCAAGCCCCCCGCCATCAGGCCTGTTACTGTGCCCAGCGTCGATCCCAGCGTCAGGAAACCCATCGCGCGCGCCAGTTCCTTGCGCGGGAAGAAATCCGCCAGCATCGATTGCGACGCGGGGCCCGAGCAACCCTCTCCAACGCCTACGCCCGTGCGCGCAAAAAACAGCGACCAGAAACCGATCGCCATGCCGCAAAGCGCGGTCATCAAGCTCCAGAAACTGATCGCACCTGCAACAATGTTCTTGCGCACAGATCGATCAGCCAGCCGCGCGGCCGGAAACCCGATGATCACATAGGTTGCGGTAAAGGCAACACCGCCCAGCAAGCCCAACTGCGTATCGCTGAAATCAAACTCGGCCTTGATGTCCTCCAGCAGGATTGAGAAGACCAGCCGGTCGGCCACGCTGAACAACAGCGTCAGGATCAGCAGGAACAGAACGTACCAGCGATACTTGCCCGGCTTGTCCGTTTCTGCCTCGGACTTAGCGCCCTCAGTGATGGGGTCGGGCGTCGAGACCATTGTCCACCGGAAGTACGATCCCGTTTATAAAGCGTGAGTCGTCGCTGGCGAGATAGAGAACCGCGTTCGCGACATCTTTTGGCGCGCCCAAGCCATCAACCGGCAGCGGCCCGTCAGGGATCTCCATCAAATCCTCTCCGGCCCGCCCTGAAATGTCGCGCACCATCGGCGTTTCGATGCCACCGGGCGCGATAGCATTGCAGCGAATGCCATATCCTTTGTCCTGACAATCCATCGCGATAGAGCGGGTCATAGCCCGGATCGCGCCTTTCGCAGCGGTATAGGCAGGTATGTTGCCATAACCCATCAGCGCAGCAGTAGACGCCATATTGACGATCGAAGCGCCTGCTCCGCCATTCTTTTCATGACGGTTCTTCATCAAAGGCAGAGCCGTCTTGCAGCCCAGAAATGTCCCTTCGGCGTGGATCGCCATATGCAGGCGGAAATGCTCCAGCGAGCATTCCTCAATACTTTCGAAGATGACATTGCCTGCATTGTTGACGAGGATATCGAGCCCGCCGTGGCGCTGCTCCACCGCATCAATCACATGTTGCCACTGATCAGGATCGGTGACGTCCAGTTCGTAGGCATCGCCATGGATTTCATGCGCCACTTCGTGCGCCAGATCGATCTCACGATCGGTCACGATTACATGCGCGCCCTCTTCAGCAAGGCGCAAACAATCCGCCTTGCCCAGCCCCATCGCGCCTCCGGTTACCAGCGCCACCTTCCCTGCGACTCTGCCTGCCATCCTGCTCTCCCAACACTGTTTTCTGCGCGCCAAACTATCGGCAGCGATTGCGCACACCACTGTCAGAAGCGCTTAGTTTTCGATCAAAGTGTCAGTCGCGCGACCGGTCCCGCACGCTAAGTTGCCACACAGGGAGAGCGCAAATGATCAGCGACGCAGAGGTACAGCGCCTGAAAGCATTGATGGAGTGGGAGGGGCAGCGCAGCGCGCCGCCAGACAGCTTTCCCAGGCTGCCTGATATGCCAGCGGTTCGCTACACCTCGGCAGAGTACTTTGCGCTCGAGCAAGAGCATATCTTCCGGAAAAGCTGGCTCTTCGCAGGTCACATTGACGAGATCCCGGAACCCGGCTGCTACATGCGCTGGCACAATGCGGGTGACCCGATCGTGATCGTGCACGGCATGGATGGCGAAGTCCGCGCGTTCTACAACACATGCCGCCACAGAGGCGCGCCAGTCGTAACCGAAGATCGCGGCAAATCCTCGCGCCTCATGTGCGGCTATCACAACTGGACCTACAAAACAGACGGCACGCTGGTGGGTGTGCCAGAGCGGCAGGATTTTCCGGCCGATTTCGACATGAGTTGCCGCGGATTGATCCCGGTGCGCTGCGAAATGCTTGGCAATGTCATCTTCGTCAATTTCGATGATAATGCGATGCCGCTGACTGAATGGCTTGGCCCGCTCATGAACGAATGGGACGAGTTTGCCTTTGACCGCGTCAAGCTGGCTGCACGGCACAGTTTTGAGCTAAACTGCAATTGGAAAGTGGCCATGGAGGCCAACATGGAAGTTTACCATGTGCCCTTTATCCACCCCACAACCGTAGCTCCGCTGGTCGACAGCAAACGCAACTACAATACGATCTATCCCAACGGGCATGCACGCATGCTGGCCCCGGCGCCCGAACAGACCGACCGGGAGCATGTCCGCGCCATCGACAGCCCGCCCGAATGGCAGCAAATCGAAAGCGTCGGTGAACTGGGGCGCACATGCACGCAGAGCTACACGCTGTTTCCCAATTGGGTTTCGCCGTTGTCGAACTATTTCGTGCCGCCGCTCATATTCTGGCCAAGCGGACTGAACACGACAAGGCTCGAGCTGGTGACCATGGCACTAGATTGGGGAGACGGGCCCGCGCCTGACCTTTGGACCGTCCCCGATGCCACCAAGCCCAATGGCCGCGATATGTCGCCGATCATTCTGGAAGACACGCAGTTTGGCGAAGCGATCCAGAAATCGATGCAAAGCGCGGCATTTCGAAGCGTCCCGCTATCGTATCAGGAAGCACGCATCTATAGTTTCCATCAGTCTTGCGATCGCATGATCGGCGTCGAGAACGTGCAGGAAGAATTGCGCGTCGAACAAGTAATAGATGAAGCGTGGGTCTGGCCCAATGACCCGCGCCGCGCACAGATGGAAAAAGAACGAGCCACCACAACACAGGCAGCCGAATAACGCTACGGAATGGCGTGTGACGCAAAGGTCGCACTAGTAATTTCTGCCTATTCCTTTTGCCAAGTGTCTCCGCAGAGGGTGCACCATAGACTTTAGCTTGAATAATGAAGGCGAAATGCCTCGGTTCAGGGACAGATGGCAGCGGCAAGACAGCCGGGCCACTTTGGGAGAGAGCGATAATGACCAAGCTTATGACTCGGAGTCCGTCTGCAATGCGCGTTGCGCTATTGAGTGGGGCGGCACTATTCGCGTTCGCGGGAATGCCCGCGGTGGCGCATGCGCAAGATGCCGATCCTGCGGCTGAAGAAGATGAGTTCGAAGGCGATGTGATTATCGTGCAAGCCCGGCGGCAGGCAGAAACCCTGCAAGAGGTTCCTGTTACCGTCACCGCAATCAGCGGAGAGGTGCTGGAGAAGTACGGTGTTGATCAGGTGGCAGACGTTGTTGGCCGGGTTCCAACATTAAACGTTCAGGTCGGCGGTTCCGGCTCGGGCGGTCAGCTAAGTTTGCGCGGGGTTGGCTCTTCAAACATTTCAGCTGCGTTCGACTCTGCGGTCGCGTTTGATTTTGACGGGGTGCAGGTTTCGACAATGCGGCTTGTGCAAGCCGGCTTCTTCGATACCGCACAGATTGACGTGCTTAAGGGGCCGCAGTCACTCTTCTTCGGTAAATCAGCCTCTGCAGGCGTTTTCTCGATCCGTTCAGCTGACCCAACATCCACATGGGAAATCGGAGCCAAAGCTTCGTACGAATTCGAAGAAAAGGGCTATGTGATCGGTGGCTATATCTCTGGTCCGCTGAGCGACAGCCTGGGTATTCGTTTGGCCGCTCAATACAATGACATTGACGAATATGTTGAGTTGCAGCCGGGCACACCAGCGGTCAATCAGTTCCGCGGACAGGCCAATTTCGTTGGCCGCGCGACTATCGATTGGGAGCCGACACCGGGCTTCAATGCGAACCTGAAGGTTCAATATGTCAAGAACGAAGGCGACGGTGCGATCCAGCATTCGGACATCAATTGCGGCCCCAACGGCGTTGCGGACTCGGTTTTCCTGTTGGGCGGCGGATTGGTCATTCCAGCGGGCAACGATTGTAACGACCGGGATAGCAAATACTACCTGCCTGACACCGCTCCGCCACTTGCGGTTTCAGTTCCGACTGCGACTGGTCCTACGCTTGCCGAGGGCTTCAACGGCGTTCCCTTCAGCGACACCGAACTGTGGTTTGGCCGCCTGAAAATGGACATGGAGCTCACCGAATCTCTGAGCGTGATCTCAACAACTGGTTTCGTCGATCTGGATGCGACTGACCTCGACAACTATTCCTATGTCGGTTTGCTCGGCCCTGGTGTACCAGGTGGCGTCGGGACCAGCGACCCACGCAATACGCTGAAGCAATATACTCAGGAAATTCGTGTGCAGTCTGACTTTGGCGGACCTGTCAATTTCATGATTGGTGGTTTCTACGAATGGCGCAAATTCCTGTTCGATACATCCCAGCAGGCGGTGAACATTTCTTTTGTTGCTCCAGACCCGATCACAGGTTTCACGTTTGACTGGGACAAAGCACAGGAAACCAAGACCGATGCCGCGTCTCTCTTTGCAAGTGCGATTATAGATTTGAGCGACGATCTGGAGCTATCGGGTGGTGTGCGCTGGACCGATGAAACCAAGACATCGCGCATATCGGTGCCGTACGTGCATGCGTTCCTGTCTGCAGGCCCGGCGTTTATCGACAGCGGCTTCTTCTCAGGCCCAATCGAGTTCAGCGACAGCAATTGGTCGCCTGAACTTACGTTGAAATATCGAGCATCGGATGATGTGAACGTATTTGCATCGTTCAAGACCGGCTTCAAATCAGGCGGTATCGATAACTCGGCCTTGCCTTCAGCGTCACTGCTTGGCTTTGACGATCCCGATCCGGCAATTCGTCAAGCAACAGCCGATGCACTGATCTATCAGTCGGAAACAGCTAAGGGCGGCGAGATTGGCATCAAGTCGCAATTCAATGACCGCTCTGTCACCTTGAACGCAACCGCATATTACTATGTATTTGACGATCTCCAGGTACAGAACTTCGATGCTGTTGCGATCCAGTTCCAAACGCTCAATGCAGGTGAAGTGACATCGAAAGGTGTCGATCTGGAGTTCCGTTGGGATACCCCGGTTGAAGGCCTCGCGATTTCATCCAACCTGTCGTATCTTGATGCGGCATTCTCTGACACCTTCGTGGCAGGCCTTGGGCAAGACCTTGACGGACGCGAGGTGGCACGTGCACCTGATTTCTCAGGCAATATCGCGGCGGACTGGTCGATCCCTGTCGGCGATTCGCTTGAGCTTAATCTGTCAGGCAACGCGATCTATTCGGGCAGCTACTTCACCAATGAAGATACTCTGACTGACCTTCGCCAGGACAGCTACGTGACATTCGATGCGCAGATTTCCATCGGCGACGCGGATGGCAAGTGGAAGCTTTCGCTGATCGGTACAAACCTAGCCGACGAGATTTGGGTCAACACCTCTGGTGGACGACCATTCCTTGAGCCAGGCGTAGGCGATGATCTGGTTGTCACGCAGAACCGCGGCCGACAGATTTTTGTGGAGGGCAGCGTCCGCTTCTAAAGGCAAGCTGAATATCGAATGGGGCGGGCCGTCAGGTCCGCCCTTTTCTTTTGTCGGCATGAACGGTCGAGCCCTATCCAAAAACGCGAATTGCGCGAGGGGCGGCACCGCTACACAATGACCAATAATCAGTGATGCAACCGGAGGGAAAGCCTAGTGTCACGCGAACAATTGATCGAAATGACCCGCAATCTGATCGCGCATGGTGCGGCGGATACGATGGAATATGCCGACGATGTTGTGCGTGTACCTGCCTCGGCCTATACCGACGAAGCCCTGTTCGAGCGCGAGAAGCAGCAGATCTTCCGGCGTCTACCTCTAATGGTTGCGCCGAGCTGTGAGATCCCGAATGTGGGTGACTACAAAGCAATGGACATTTGCGGTGTGCCGCTGTTGCTGACGCGCAAGAAAGACGGCAGCGTCGGTGCATTCCTAAATATGTGCAAGCACCGCGGCAACCCGCTGGCCGAAGGGACAGGCAATGCCACACGCCTGATGTGCGGCTATCACGGTTGGACTTACAAGAATGACGGCGATCTGGTGGGCGTAGCCAGCCCGCAGGATTTCGGCGCGATCGACAAGGCGGAATTCTGCCTCACCCGCTTTCCCGTTTACGAAAGCGCCGGTTTGATCTGGGCAACACTCGATCCCGATTCCAAGCTCGATATTGCCGATTATCTGTGCGGCTATGATGATCTGCTGAAGGCGTTTGAATTCGATGGCTGGACCTTGTTCGCGCAGCGCACCTTGCCGGGGCCGAACTGGAAGACGGCCTATGACGGCTACCTCGATTTCTACCACTTGCCTGTGCTGCACAAAGACACGTTCGGCGCAGATTTCTATAACCGCGCGAACTACTTTGCGTTCGGCCCGCACCAGCGGCTGTCGACCCCATCGAAATTCGCGATCAAGGTGTCGGGTGACGATGACCAGCAACTGGATCTGGAACATCTCTCAGATGACGAGATCCCGCAGGAAGTACTGGTCCAGGGGGTTTGGACGATCTTTCCACACATCTCGATCGCCAGCTTCTACGGCGGCGGACAGCGCGGCGCGATGATCAGCCAGCTGTTCCCCGGCAATGGCGTGGGCGAAAGCTACACCACGCAGTTCTACGTGATGGAGAACAAGCCAGAGACGGATGCCGATGTAAAGTCAGCGCACGAACAGTTCGATTTTCTTGAGATCGTTGTGCGCGACGAAGACTACAAGACGGGCAAGCGTCAGCATGAGGCTCTGCAATCAGGGCTGCTGAAGGAAGTGCTATTCGGGAAGAACGAGCGCGGCGGGCAAGTCTTCCACCAATGGGTGGAGAAGCTCACCAATGCGAGCGATGAGGAATTGCTAGACATCTTCGCTGCCGAACAACGCGAAGCGGCGGAGTAAGCCTCTGCGCGCCGCTTACTGCGCGATATAACCGCCATCGACGACGAATTCTGCGCCGGTGATGTAGCTGGCTTCGTCAGAGGCCAAGAACAGCACGCAATTGGCAATGTCTTCCGGCTCGCCCAAGCGCCCAATCGGAATTGTCGCTTCTATTGCTTCGTAATTCTCCGCGTTATCCTCAAGGCCAGCCGCCGCCATATTGGTCCGGATGATGCCAGGGTGCACCGAATTCACGCGAATGCCCTCCGCCGCTGTTTCCAGGGCGACAGATTTGGCCATCAATTTCACCGCGCCTTTGGTTGCAGCGTAGGAAGCGCTACCCCTGAAACCAACTTTTCCGGCGACGGATGAGATGTTGATGATCGAGCCGCCGTTGGCCGCAGAGCGCATGGCTTTCACCGCTGCCTGCGTACCCATGAAGACGCCCTCGACATTCACTGCGAGTTGACGCTTTAATCCGGCGACAGCGCCTTCTGAATCAATCTCGCCAATGTCGAGGATTCCGGCGTTGTTGACCAGAATATCGATCCGACCAAAGTCTGTCAGGATCTGATCGACAACCCGATCCCAATCGGCTTGTGAGGAGACATCATGTACCATACCAGTGGCTGAAAGATTTGCTTCTCTGATCAGCGCCGCGCTTTCTTCAACCCCTTGCGCATCGACGTCAGTCAGAATGACCTCGGCACCCTCTTCGGCGAGCCGCTTTGCAATGGCATAGCCGAGGCCGGGGCGCGAAGCCCCACCTGTAACGAGTGCGACCTTGCCTTCAACCCGCCGCGTGCTCACTCTCGATTACCCAAACGCAGGACGGAAATTGGACTCGCCCCAATCTTGCTTTGGTGCCCATTCAGCCATGTCTTCCAGCTTGCCCTCAAGCTCCGGGAAGCGCTCATAGACATGGTCCATATCGACCGCAAAAGGCTTGGTCGGCGCAGTATTGTTGTATTCATAGAACGCGGCGATACCGGCCGCGAACTCGGTGCGCATTTCTTCCGGCATGCTGTCACCCGCCGCGCGCACCAGATAATCGCCGAATTCCTGCGGGGTGCACGGATCATAAGTGATCGGCTTGCCCAGAGTGTCGGTAAGCACTTCTGCGACCTCGGGCCCGCGCATCCGCTTTGGCCCGCCGATATTCAGCCAGGCCCCTTCCATGTCAGGTCGCTCAAGGCTGGCGAGCATGAACTTCGCCACATCATCCAGGCTGATCCAGTTCGCCTCCAGATGCGGGGCATGTGGATACACATAGCGTCCTTCGTTGACGATAAATGGCCGCGCCCAATTGGTCAGCAGATTGTCCATGAACAGGACGGAGCCAAACACAGTGCCCGGCGCACCGGAACGCCACAGCGCATTGATGCCCTTTGTGTTCTCACCATATGTGAACGGGTCACCCGGCTTGTCCGGAATCCAGCTGGAGGTGTTCCAGACAACGCGCTTCACGTCGAGCTCTGCAGCAACCTTGCCCAGATCACCGATCAGAACGGCACGGTCTGCACGTGCTTGGAGCGGGTGCGTGTAAAAGATGTAGTCTGACCCTTCGAGCGCAGGCTTGAACGACGTCGTGTCGTATAAGTCCATCGGACGGACCTCGACACTTTCGATCCCTTCAATCTTGGCGCCTGCAAAGGGTTCTGGCTGCCGCGAAATTGCGCGAACATCATAGCCGGCGGCCAGTGCCTGTTTGACTTGCGCCATTCCCTGCCGGCCCGACGCGCCGATAACCGTGATCAATGCCATTTCTGCTCTCCCAATCTGTTGCAGCCAGACTAGGAATTGCACCGTTCCCACGCACCGCGCCAAAGTGATAGCCCTATCAGGAGTACTAGCAAAAGCACCCGTTGCCGTGGCGTGTCGTCACATCGAAAACGCGATCATGACAAACCGTTTCTGGCGTATCGATGCGCGGCCTCAAGGCACGGATTTCAGCGATGCTTTGCAGCTGGTCGAAGCGCCTGTTCCCAGCCCTGAAGAAGGTGAAATTGTTATTCGCAATGCCATGCTGTCGATGGACGCGGGCACGCGCATGTGGCTGACCGATCGCACGGATGGATATCAGCCGCCGTTGGAAACCGGAACGCCGATGACCGGCCTAGTGATCGGCGAAATCACCGCTTCGCGGCATCCGGATTTCTCTGAAGGGACACTGGTGCGCGCTTTCGGCCAATGGGCTGATTACAGCCTGGTCGATCCCATACTGGCCGGCGCGGTAAAGCTGGATCCGGCCGTGAAGGACAAGCGCGCCTGGTTCGGACCGCTCGGCATGAACGGGTGGACCGCGCTGTGGGGTGTTGAGCAAACCGGCGCAGCCAAGGAAGGCGAAACCGTGCTTGTCTCTGCCGCCGCAGGGGCGACCGGTATTCTGGCGGTGCAGATTGCTGGTCTGCTTGGCTGCAAGGCTTGGGGTATCGCAGGCGGGCAAGATAAGTGCCGTTTCCTGACCGATGTGATCGGGATCGATGGAGCGGTCGACTACAAGGCTGCAGACGTCGACGCGCAGCTTGATCAGATTGGTGGAATCGATGTCTATTTCGACAACGTGGGTGGACCAATGCTCGATTCTGTCCTGACGCGGATGAACCACTATGGCCGCGTGGCGGTGTGCGGATTGGTGTCCGATTATTCCAGGGGCACGCGCACCAGTCCGAAGGAATTTGACCAGGTTCTGATGCGGCGATTGCGCATCGAAGGCTTCTTCTCACCTGACTTCATGGATCAAGGAGAGCGGTTGACTGCACAACTCAAAGAATGGGTCGACAGCAAGGCACTGGCCATGCCCTATGATACGACGACGGGGCTGGAAAACACTCTTTCCGCGTACTCCAAGCTGTTTACCGGCGGTAATATCGGGAAAGTCATTGTGGAGTTGGAGCAATGAGCATGCGCCTGGAAGACCGTGAAGCGATCCGCGACGTGATCGCTGCCTATGCCCATGCGATTGATCGGCGCCGGTGGGACATGATGCCGCAATTGTTCCATTCGGATGCGACATTTGGCTTCGGTCCGGTGCAAGGCAATTGGGAGGAATTTGTCGGTCAAGCACAGGCAATCATCAATCCATGCCTCGCCACTCAGCATCAGCTGGGCCAAACTCAGTTCGGATTTGAGAACGATAGCTGCCACACGGAAACCTATTTCACTGCGATGCACACGATCCCGGCCGGCTATCCCGTGCCGGACGTGTTTCCTGACAAGGGGAAAATCTATTCAGCGGTGATTGCCGGCCGTTATGTTGACCGGTTTGAAAATCGCGATGGCGCATGGCGTATTGCTGAGCGCACCGGCCTTTATGACTGGCGCGAGTTCCGCGAAGTCGAAGGCGTGGATTTGTCAGAGCTACCTGAAGGCATGGCCGGATTCCACGATGATCGCGACCCGTCAACGCCGACGGTCAGTCGTTGGCGCGGCTAGCTAACGATCTTTGTAAACTGGCGCTCGCTTCTCCGCGAAGGCGCGCTTGGCCTCTCCAAAATCTTCGGTCTGCGCAAGCAACACTTGCTGGCGGTCTTCGATTGCCAGTGCTGCCTCGAAGCTGGGCGCATCGATATTGCGATTAAGCGCGTCCTTGGTCAGCCGCAGACCCATCGGCGATGTCGCCAGCATCTCTTCCGCCAGCTTCAGGCCCTGTTCCAGCAACGCATCTTCCGCAACAACTTCGCTCACCAGACCGCATTGCAATGCCTTGTCCGCATGCATGAATTTGCCGGTCAGGATGTACTCCGCCGCAACGGACGCGCCGACCAGCCGGGGAAGAAAATAGCTTGAGCCCATGTCGCAGCCACCAAGCCCGATCTTGATGTAAGCCGCATTCATCTTCAGGCTGGACGCAGCGATGCGGACGTCGCTTGAAAGCAAAAGCGAAAAGCCACCACCACAGGCCGCGCCTTGACCCAAGGCGATGATCGGCTGCGGGCATTGCCGCATCAATTGCATAACCGTTGCAATTGCGCGCTGGGTCTTCCACCCGGCCTGAATCCCGCCCTCGCCCGGATCAGAGGGCCAGGAGCCGGGCGTCAGATCGAGCCCGGCGCAGAATGCGCGCCCTGCCCCGCGAAGCACGATGACGCGTATATCGAGCCTCTCTTGCAGCCCACGAAAATAGGCGTCCAATGCTGCGATCAACGACGCACTCATGGTGTTGAGTTTCTCAGGGCGGTCGAGTGTCACGATCTCTATCGCTCCGCGTGTTTCGATCAGCAATTCCTTGCTCATTTCGGTTCTCCCTTGCGCTTCACCGCAAACACGCCGCTCATTGTTGCGATGGGAGCACCATCACGCGTTATATGCCCGCTGGTATAGGCTACACGCCCACCCATTCGGTCTATGCTGACTTCGCACTCCAGCCAGTCGCCCAGCTTCGCTCCGGCAAGAAAATTCGTCGTTAGCGAGATTGTCGCCACACCGGGATGAGGCTGCTCGCTATCGAAGACGGCATGGCTAAGCGCCACGTCAGCAAGTGTGGTCAGCACACCGCCATGCGCCGCATCCTGATAGTTGATGTGATGTGGCATGATCCGCAGGCCGACTGTTCTTGGGCCTTCCGTAGGGGCGCGCAGAAAATAGGGCCCGCCATGGTCCAGAAAGCCGGGCGAGAAATTGGCAGGCTCAAAGCCCTCGGGCGGGTTCGCATCGCTCATGCAAGTGACCCTAGCGCATGCGCGTACGAGTGCCGCTATGAATTGTGCCAATGGTCCGCGCGTGCGCTCCGACTAGACCGGTCTATGGAGAGCGAAGGGGAAGATCATGTCGAGCGTCGACAACCCGCAAGTGATTGGTGACATTATCCGGCATCACGGCCGCGAGCACGAGCAAGACATTGCGTTCGAATTCGCTGGCGATGAGATGACTTTCGGCCGACTGGACCGCCGCAGCAATCGCTGTGCCAATGCGCTGGCTTCGCTGGGTGTTGGTAAGGGTGACCGCGTCGCTTACCTTGGCAAGAACTCGCATATCTATTTCGAGATACTGGCAGGTGCGGCGAAGCTGGGCGCGGTGATGACTCCGGTCAATTGGCGGTTGGCCCGCCCCGAAGTGACCTATGTGGTCAACGATTGTCAGGCCAAAGTTCTGTTTGTCGGGCCTGGGTTTGCGGATTTCGTCCGCGATATCGAAGCTCAGCTGGAACATGTCACTCGCATATACGGCTCCGAGGGTCCGGAAGGTGCATTCCCCGGATATCCCGAATGGCGCGGGACATTTCCCGCCACTGATCCGATGGTCGAATGCACCGTCGAAGATGACGCGATCCAGCTCTACACATCAGGCACAACTGGCCATCCCAAGGGCGCGATTCTGACGCATGGCTCGATCTTTTCCTCGCGCATGAACGATGTCGATGAGAGCGAAAAGATGGACTGGCAAAAGACCGTCCCTGGCGAAATCACGCTCCTTGCCATGCCATGTTTCCACATCAGTGGGACCGGCACGGGCCTAGGCACGATGTTCAATGGCTCCAAAGCGATTGTGCTGCCCGAATATGACCCGACGCAAGCGCTCGACCTGATCGAGAACTACAACATCTCCAAGATGTTCATGGTGCCCGCCGCGATCCAAATCCTGCTCAACCATCCGCGTATCGGCGAGGTCGATTTCTCCAATCTCAAATACATCACCTATGGCGCCTCGCCCATTCCGCTTGAGCTGATGAAGCAGGCGATGGATGTAATGGGGTGCGGCTTTGTTCAGATGTACGGCATGACTGAGACGTCAGGCACCATCGTGACGCTCAATCCAGAGGACCATGTCCCTGAAGGCAGCCCGCGCATGCGCAGCGTGGGAACACCGCTGCAAGATGTTGAAATCAAGATTATCGACAATGATGGGGCAGAGGTGCCGGCCGGAACCATCGGCGAGATTGCCACACGCAGCCCGAAGAACATGAAAGGTTACTGGAACAGGCCGGAAGCGACCGCAGAAACCATTGATGCCGATGGCTGGCTGCGCACTGGCGATGCCGGATATTTGGATGAAGACGGCTATCTCTACATTCAGGACCGGGTGAAAGACATGATCATTTCCGGCGGCGAGAATGTCTATCCCGCCGAAGTCGAAAACGCGGTCTATGCGCATCCCAAGGTTGCCGACGTGGCAGTGATCGGCGTGCCCGATGAAAAGTGGGGTGAAGCAGTGAAGGCCTGCGTCGTGGTGAAGGGTGGCGAGGAGCTATCCGAAGCCGAAGTGATCGCCCACGCACGCGAGCATATCGCGGGCTACAAATGCCCCAAGTCGGTCGACTTCATTCCCGAATTGCCGCGCAATCCAAGCGGCAAGATCCTGCGCAAGGACCTGCGCGCACCCTATTGGGAAGGTAAGGATCGTGCCGTCAACTAAGCGGTTGGGCGGCCTGCCGATCCGGCAAATCGCCTGGTTCGTGCCTGACATTGAGAGCGCGGCGCGCGCGCATAATGCAAATTTTGGCTCTGGCCCGTTCTTCACCTTTCATCATGTGCCGCTCAACTGGAGCGAGCACCGAGGCAAACGCGTGAGCCATGACCATTCCAGCGCATATGGCCAATGGGGCGATGTGATGGTGGAATTCGTCACTCAGCATGGCGACAACCCCAGCGCGTTTCATGACATGTTTCCAGCGGGCGGCGGTGCGCAAGGATTGCACCATATGGCCTTGTGGGTCGACGATCTGGACACAGCGATTGCAGACTTCGGCGCAAGTGGAATGCCGCTCGCGCAGCTGTCCGAGGTCACCAGCGGCACACGCTATGCCTTTGTCGATGCAACCGCTTCGCTGGGGCATATGCTTGAGCTTTACGAGCCAAGCGATCAGCTGACCGGATTTTACGAGATGGTGCGCGATGCCGCCAAAGATTGGGACGGCAGCGATCCGATCCGCACATTGAACTGAGGAGAAATGCAATGCCCGGCGAAGCTCAACGCGTGATTGAGGAATTCTGGCGCATCCAGGACGAAGGGGATTACACCAAGCTTGCGCCGCTCTTTGCAGAAGATGCTTTGCTCGAAGACCCCGTCTGGGGCACGCACAAAGGCCGCGACGCCATCCTTGGTTTCATGACCACAATGGTGAAGGAAATGGAGGAGCGCCAAATCAACTTCACAGTCGATGAGATTTACGGCGATGATCATGCTGTCTGGGCACGCTGGACCATGCATTCGCCGGAGGGTTCGCGCGGCGGCGTAGGGATTTACAAAGTCGCAAACGGGCAGCTGACCTACTATCGCGATTACATGGACCCGCCGGCTGAGGAGTGATTACATTTCGCGATAGAGCGGATGATTGCTCTTATCGATTTGAGCCGTCGGCAGCGGAAAGTCGGGGTTTGACGTAAACACTGGCTGGTTCACCAGATCACTTTGCCAATCGACAATGTAGAGGCGCTTGGAAACGCGCCACTCGGGCCCTGATCCTGCCTCCCGTTTCTCCCACTCGTCGAGATAGCGCCCGCCATAAAGATTGCCTGCCAGCGTTCCGTCATCCTGACGGCTTGCACCGGCAAAAACGCCGTAACACTCGCTGCTGGCACTGGCGGATGAGTGGAAGTCGATCAGCGGCTGCGACAGCATGTGCCAGCGCCGATCAGAGCCGCGTTCGATTTCCATGACGATGGGCAAGAATTCTTCGGCTGAACCCTTGAAGAAGCCATAGTCGATCTCGGCATCGGGCCAGTAGCAGCTCGCTTGTCCGTCATCATCAAGCCAGTCGAGCGTGCGGGAATATCGCTGGATCACGTCACAAATCGCCTGTTTGTCGATCAACTGCTGAAGCGCCGGATCCATTGCTCTCTCCTCAATTCCGCGAGTTGTGGCGAACGCACTATCCGCGCAGCTTGGCTGAAATCCCATTCGCATTTTCGGGAGGCCGCATTGGGAAGCGAACCACAAGTCAATCTGTTCGATCTGGAGACACAGAAGTGCCCCTATCCAGCTTATAAGGAGCTGCGAGACGAAGCCCCGGTCTACAATATTCCCGGCACGGAAATGTGGGTCGTGACACGATATGACACTGTGCGCGAAGTGTTGATGGACCCGCAGCGTTTTCCAAGCTCTGCGCCGCAAGGCCGCTTTCGCGCGTCAGCAGCAGACATGGAACGCGGCGAAATGGTCGCCAAGCGGTTTGAGGAAAAGGGCTGGGTTCCGGCCGCGACGCTCAACGGTCGCGATGACCCCAACCACAAGCAGATGCGCGCGATGTTCAACGAAGCGTTCAAGCCCAGCCGCATCAAGCAGATCGATGGCGAAGTCGAGACGCTCGCTTATGAGTTGATCGACGGATTTCTGGATGACGGCAAATGCGAGTGGGTCAGCCAGTTCTGTGTGCCGTTGCCACTCTACATCATCGGCGAGCAGATGGGCGCGAAGAAGGAAGACATCTGGCGGATCAAGAGCTGGACCGAGGCTTTCTTCCATCGCATCTCCTTCATGCTGCCAGAAGATCGCCACATGGAGATGGTCGACAGGGAAATCGAAGCGCAGCACTATTTCCAGCCGATCTTCGAGCGGCTGCGTGAGAAGCCCGATGACAGCCTGATCAGCGTACTCGTGAACACAGTGATCGAGGATTGGGGCCGGACGCTAACCGATAACGAACTGCATGCGGAAATGATGGCGGATACGTTCGTGGGCGGCAGCGAAACCACTACGAATGCGCTGGCGGCGGGCATGAAACTGCTGATCGAAAACAAGGATGTCTGGCGTCAGTTGAAATCTGATCCCGACAAATACATGCGCACATTCGTTGAGGAAGTGGTGCGGCTGGAAAGCCCGGTGCAAAGCCTGATGCGCTTTGTCGCCGATGACACCGAGCTGGAAGGCGTGGCCATAACCGGCGGCGCGATGATCAATGTACGCTACGCCGCCGCCAATCGTGATGAGCGCCAGTTCGAATGCCCTGAGAAGCTCGATCTGGAGCGCCCGAAGGCGGGCAGCCACATGGGTTTCGGATCAGGTACGCATCATTGCCTTGGCGCGCCATTGGCTCGGCGCGAGCTGATCTGGGGCTTCACGGCGGTCGTCGACCGGTTTGAAGACATGTGGTTTGCGGAAGGCAAGAATGACTTCAGCTATCACCCACACTTCTTGCTGCGGTCCTTGAAAGAACTGCATATCGAGTTCGAGCCGAATAAAGCCTAAACGTTCGGCTTCAAGTGTTAGCCTGGGCCGCGCTTCGCCCCGCAATATAGCCAAAGGTCAGCGCTGGACCCAGTGTACCGCCCGCGCCAGCATATATTCCGCCGGTTGGGCACGCGATGGCATTGCCCGCGCCATAAAGCCCTGCAATCGGCGCGCCATCATGGCCAAGCATACGCGCTGCACCATCGGTGCGCGGCCCGCCATTGGTGCCGAGCAAGCCCATGCGAATTTCCACCGCATAGAAAGGCGCGCGGGCAATCGGGCCTAGCGTCACCGCGGTCCCATCACGACTGCGGTCGCCATAGAAGTGGTCATAGGCCGACGTGCCACGCTGGAAATCCGGATCATTGCCAGCGTGCGCGAAGCCGTTGAAGCGTTCTATAGTCGCCTCCAATGCTTCGGGTTCAAGACCGAGCTGCGAGGCCAGCTCTTCCAGTGTGTCTGCACGCATAACCCACTCGGGCACCGGCTGCCCCGGCAATCGAGGTCCGATGGGATAGCGCTCAACATAGTCCTCATCAAAGATCAGCCATGCAGGCAGGTTCGGGTAATCATAAGTCTGCGGGTCGAACGCGTGGAACGCGCCGGCAAGTGCGGAATAGTTCGCCGCTTCATTGCAGAAACGCTCACCCTTGCGATTGACCATGATCGAATGCGGCACCGTCCGTTCAATCAGCACAGGCTGCGCGCGCTGCTCACCACCCGGCCAAGGCATATCGGGCGTGACCAAAGTTGGTGCCCACCACGCCTGCGTCATATTGCCGAGCTTTGCACCATTTGCCATCGCCAAGCTCAAACCATCGCCGCGTGCGGTCGGCGGGCTGGCCGGTGCATCCATCGGTCCACGTAGGAAGGCCTGACGTTTGTCCTCATCCCACTCAAATCCGCCGGTGGCGATGATGACACCCTGATTGGCGTGTAGCTCAAACTCGTTACCATCCTTTCTGGCTTTGATCCCCGTGATCCGGCCGCCGCGACGGATCAGCTCGCGCGTTTCGACACCCAGCATCGGCTCGATTCCGCGATCCAAACATGCCTTGAGCAAACGCCCGACCATGGCCTGGCCGAAGCCGCGCTCATTATTCGCCACGCGGCGCTGCATTTCCTCAGGCTCGACGACACCCGTGCCGCCGCCCAAAGGCGTTTCGCGCAGCATCATCGGTTTCATCTCTTCAATCGCAGTGATGCACCCGGCCCATTCGCCCAGCTCGCCCAGAGCAAACAGATCGTGGTCCAGTGCGCGCCCACCTTCAGGCTTCGCGCCCGGGCGATCGAGGTAATAGTCTGGATAGCCATCCAGCAGGGACACACTAAGCGCGCCAATATTTTCCAGAAATTCCAGCGCTTCCGGCCCGCGATCAACGAACGCTTCCAACGTATCGTCGACCAGATCGCCGTGATCGAGCGCCTTGAAGTAAGCGAGCGCCTCTTCGCGGCTGTCGCTCATCCCTGCGGCGCGTTGGCGCGGATTGTCCGCCACCCAGATCACCCCGCCTGAAATCGCCGCTGTCCCGCCGATGCGGTCAAACCGTTCAATCAGTGCGACTTTCGCGCCTGCTTCATGCGCCGCCAGCGCCGCCGCCATTCCGGCCGCTCCGCATCCAAGGATGATCACATCTGTTTTTTCCATGTCCTGACAAGAGGCGCTTGGGCCGCGCGCGGCAATTCCTCATTTTAGCAAGGTGTGCTGCCGTTCCGTGCTCGCTATCGAGGTTGCAGAGTTCAGGAGAGACGCATGAAACTGGAAGGCAAGGTCGCAGCAATTACAGGCGGAACCGCAGGTTTGGGGCGCGGGATCGCTGAAGCGTTTCTGGCTGAAGGCGCGAAGGTCGCGCTGTTCGCGCGCAATCCCGAAAAGGGCGCGAAAGTGCTGGACGAGCTGGGTGCCGGTGACAGGGCGATTTTTGTTGCTGGCGACGTGATGAACCAGTCCGACGTGGAAGGCTTCATCGATCAGACAGTCGCCAACTTTGGCACTATCGACATTCTCGTGAACAATGCTGGCGGCGCTGGCGATCTACAGCCGATGGTTGATCTGTCAGATGAAGCCTTTGACGAAGCGATGAAGTGGAATGTCTATTCGACCTTCTGGGCCAGCCGCCGCGCGCTGAAGACCATGATCGCGAACAAGACTGGCCGGATTATCAACATGTCTTCCATGGAAGGCAAACACGGCAAACCGGTGTTCACTGCCTACACCGCTGCGAAGCACGCGGTGACCGGCATGACCAAATCGCTGGCGCGCGAAGTGGGCGAGCTGGGTATCACGGCAAACTGCATCTGCCCCGGTCTGGTCGTCACTGATATTATCAAGAACAATGGCCCGGCGACCGCGAAAGCGATGGGCATGGAGTTTGACGAGATGATCGCGATGTTCGCCAGCGAAGCCGCGATCAAGCGGCCCAACACCGTCGAAGAGATTGCAGCCGTGGCCATGCTATTGGCCTCACCCGAGGGCGCTGGCATCACCGGTGCCGCGATCAGCGTGGATGGCGGTACCGCGCAGTATTAGCGGCGATCAGCCCTCCTGCATCTTAGCCATCGCTGCGCCAACAGCCGCTTCGATATCAACCGCTTGCGGATTACCGCGCAAAGTCAGACCGCCGTTTGGCTGGATATTCTGGCCCGTAACAAAGGCGCGATCACTGCATAGCCACGCGCAGGCTTCCGCCACATCCTCACTCGTGTTCAAGCGGCGGAGCGGATATTTCGGCATGAAGGCATCGACCAGCCCTGGCACCTGAAAACTCTCCGATGTCATCGGACTTTCCGTGAAGGCTGGGGAGACGGTGTTGGCCTTGATCCCGTATTGCCCGAAGTCATTGGCAACGCAGCGGATCATCGCTTCGCCCGCGGTCTTGGTTCCGATGTAGGCTGCGTGGTTGTTGATCAGCGCCTTGGTCGTGGCTGAGCTCAATGAAATGAGCGACCCGCCTTGCGGGGATTGATCCTTCATCTGCTGGACAAAGGCCTGCAAGAAATGATGCACGCCTTTGAATTGCAACTCGCAGATCTGATCCAGCTGCTCTTGCGTCGTTTCCAGCAGATTGGCGAGCAGCCCCCAGCCTGTGCAATTGATCGCCGCGTCGACCCGGCCCATTTTGTCAGCCGCCGTCTTCGCCAGCGCATGAACTTGACTGTGATCGGTGATATCGCACAGCGCATAGTGCCCGCCGATCCCGCTGGCGAGTTCGGACAAAGGCCCATCCTTGCGGCCCGCCACCAACACCTCGGCACCTTCAGCTGCGAAAAGCCGCGCGGTTACCTGCCCCATGTTTCCAGCGCTTGCAGCGCCCAGGATAACGGCTTTCTTTCCTTCCAGCAGGCCCATGTCTCGCTCCCTTCTAAATGTAATCTCGCCTCCATCTCTAGGCGCTAGCCAGCCTAAACACCCTTCCCAAAAGTGTTCATTGAAGCCGGGGGCTCACAGGTTGATAGCCTCAGTCAGAGACAAGGAGAGCGTCATGTTCCGAGGACCCGCAGAAGATCGCCAAATGATTGCCGAACTCAACGGCACCTATGCCGACGGCGTCGTGCGCAACGATCCCGGTACTTGGGGCAGCGTGTGGGCAGACAACGCAACCTGGGATTTCTTCGGGAATCTATTCGAAGGCAAAGAGGCAATCGTCGGCTTCTGGAGCCAGGCGATGAGCGGGATTGAAGCGGTCAGTTTTCACTGCGTGCCTTGCATGATCGAGGTTACCGGAGACACAGCAACCAGCCGGGTCCAGACGCAGGAAATCCTGCATATGAAAGATGGCAACACCCGCGTTGTTGGCGGGCTTTACGAAGACGAATTGGCGAAGATCGACGGTGCATGGGTCTTTACCCACCGCAAGTTCGGAATTGTCGCCGAATACAATCCGCAAGAAGGATAAGACATGGCGAAAATCGTTATCTCGGCACAGATCGACCTGCCGGCAGACAAGCGTGAAGAAGCTTTGAAGACAGCGCAGCCATTCATCGACGGCGCGCTCTCGCAAGAGGGGTGCCTTCACTATGACTGGAGTGCGGACCTCAACAACCCGACCCGTATCAATGTTTTCGAAGAATGGACCAGCGAAGAAGCTCTCGCGAGCCATTTTGCAAACAAGCATTATGCCGGGATGCTCGGGCATCTGGGTTCATTCGGGATAGAGAACGCCGTGAGCCGGAAATACCGCGTCGACGCCGAAGGCCCGGTTTACAATGAGGAAGGCGTGCCGACAGAGAAGTTCGGCTGAGACTGCTCGGCGCCATAATCGCGGGCGGAAAAGCCACGCGGTTTGGCAGCGACAAGGCCTATGCGCGTTATATAGGTAGGCGCCTGATCGATCATGTTGGGGCTGCGCTGGCCGCGCAATGCAGCGGGTTGGTTGTATGCGGGCGAGCGGAGGAAGGCTTTGATTGCATCGCGGACCTGCCGAATGAAGGACTTGGTCCGCTCGGGGGTCTGAACGCAGCTCTACATTTTGCTCGAAGCAATGGTTTTGACCGGGTTCTCAGTTCCGGCTGCGACATTCCCAACCTACCCGAAGATCTGGCCCAGACCTTGTCCGGTGACACCGCGGCTATCGTACAGAATCAACCGGTGGTAGGCCTGTGGCCTGCATCGCTAGCGCCACGACTTGACATCTTCATACGTGACGGGGGACGCGCACTCTACGGATTTGCCGATAGCATCGGCGCAAGGCCAGTAACGCTGAATACACCGCTGATGAACGTCAATCGGCCAGAAGACTTAGCTTAGGTCATGACGGGTATGGCTGTGCTTGAGCCGCTGACCAAATAACTAAAGCTTGAGCATCTGCTTGCCGCGGTTCTTGCCGACAAACAGCCGCTTCAGCGTCTCAGGCGCGTTTTCAAAGCCTTCCTGAATGTCTTCCTGATAGCGCAGGCGGCCATCCTGGACGAAGCCCTCAAGACGTTTGCGAATCTGCGGAAACTCTGCCGCCCAATCGAGCACGATGAAACCTGCCATGCTGGCGCGGCGGAAGATCAAGTTGAAGTAATTGCCTGGCCCCGTGGGTGTGCCGCCCGATTCATACCGGCTGATGCCGCCACACACGACTACGCGCGCGCCGGTAGCTATATTGGCAAGCATGTCATCTAAGATCGAACCGCCGACATTGTCGAAGATGACATCAACCCCGCGCGGGCATTGCTCTCTGATCTGGCGCTTTACGTCGCCTGCCTTGTAGTCGATCGCCGCATCGTAGCCGGCTTCTTCGACCAGCCATTTGCACTTCTCCGGCCCACCTGCGATACCAACCGCGCGGCATCCGGCGATCTTAGCCAATTGGCCAACGACTGATCCGGTCGCACCAGCCGCTCCGGAAACCAGCACTGTGTCGCCCGCCACTGGTTTGCCCACTTTGAACAGCCCGCAATAGGCAGTGACCCCGGTGGTGCCGAGCACAGACAGAACAGCGGTTGGCGAAAGCTCGGTCTCGACCTTGGTCAGCTCTTTGCCATCGGTGACAAGATGCTCGGTCCAGCCCGTCGTGCCGAATACCCAGTCGCCCTTCTGGAAGCGGCCGCCATTGCTGTCGATCACTTCGCAGATACCACTGCCGCGCATGACGTCGCCAATCGCCATCGGCGCGACATAGTCCGCGATGTTTTCCATCCAGCCCTTTTGCGCAGGGTCGAACCCTAGATACCGAGTGGCCAGCAACATCTCGCCTTCGCCCGGATCAGGCAGCTCGGTTTCTGCCAGCTTGAAATCACCGTCCTCAATGCCGCGACCGCGCGGATGTCCGTTCAAAAGCCATTGGCGGGTCATGGTGGGCATGCGAATTCTCCGACTGCGATTGCTGTGTGGCTGCCTAATGCGGTGCGCAGCGCGCGCTCGCTACGCGCAAAAGTATCAGTCGATGACCTTACGGCATCTGGTATCTTCACGGTCAAAGGAGAGTGAAATGGGCGTTCAAACGCACAAGACATATTGCCGTTTTTGCCATGCGAACTGCGCGATGCTGGTCGATATCGAAGATGGCAAAGTGAAAGCAGTGCGTGGGGATCCGGATGATCCGGAATATGGCGGCTATACCTGTAAGAAGGGCCGCGAACTGCCAGATTCGCATAACTCCGAAGACCGTCTGCACCACTCGCTGGTGCGCGATGCAGACGGCAATTTTCAGGAAACACCCATGCCGCAAGCGCTGGCGCATGTCTCCAGCGAACTGAAGCGCATCATCGACAAATATGGGCCTGACAGCGTCGCCGTTTTCATGGGCTCGGGGGGGTATCAGAACTCGTCAGCCTGGGCGATGAGCCACAGCTTTGCGCAAGCGGTAGGCTCAAAGCACTTCTTCACTTCAGTCACATTAGATCAACCGGCGAAGGTCTTCACCACTGAGCGCTATGGCAAATGGGAAGGAGGGGTAAACAATTTCTCACAGGCCGATGTCGCTCTGTTTATAGGCAACAATCCGATCGTCTCTCACTATGCGCCGGTTGGCGGTGTGCCGCCATTCAGCCCGTCGAAGCGTATTCGCGACCGCAAGAAAGAGGGCCTCAAGCTGATCGTCGCTGATCCGCGTCTGGCGGAGGTAGGCCAGCTGGCAGATATCTATCTACCGGTGAAGCCGGGCGAAGATCCGGCGCTGCTGGCCGGGATGCTCAACGTCATCATCAATGAAGAGCTTTACGACCGTAATTTCGTGTCCGCGCATGTTGATGGCTTCGAAGAGCTGGCCGAAGCGGTGCAGGCATTTCCGCCTGATGTCGCCGCTGAACGCGCGGGTGTAGAAAAAGACGAGCTCGTGCGCGCCGCACGCATGTTCGCTGGCGGCTCGAAAGGCTGCGCAGTTACCGGCACCGGCCCAGAGATGGCGGGTAACGGCACCCTCACCGAGTATCTCGTCACGTGCCTCAACACTGTTTGTGCGCGCTTCAAGCAGGAAGGCGAAAAGTGCGGAGTGCCCGGCGTCTTCACGATCCAGATGGGCAAGAAACGCGCACAAGTCGCGCCGCCTGCGCCAATGTTCGGTGTCGAAGGCATGGCGAAGTCACGTTTCCGCGGGCTCGGCCAACTGCTGATGGAGATGCCATGCAATGTCATGGCAGATGAAATTCTCACCCCCGGCGAAGGGCAGATTCGCGCGCTGATTTCAGTTGGCGGCAATCCCGAGGTCGGCTTCCCCAACCAGTTGAAGATGCGCAAGGCGCTCGATGATCTGGAACTGTTTGTTCAGATCGACCCATGGATGAGCGCCAGCGCGAAGCGCGCCGATGTCGTGCTTGCGCCGAGCCAATGTCTGGAGCGTGAAGACATCACCAACCTGTCAGAATGGTGGCACGAGACCGCTTATGCGCGTTACACCGAGGCGTTGGCGACGCCGCCGGGCGATGTGATCGACGAGTATGAGATGTTCTGGCATCTGGCGAAGAACCTAGGCCTGCAACTTCAGCTTGCCGGCGGGCCAGTGCCGATGGACGGCGACTCTCCGCCGCCCAAGGAAACCGTGCTCGACCTGATGGTTGCAGGATGCATTGTCCCGCCCAGTCAGGTCCGCAAGGATGTGCAAGCCAATGGTGGTGCAGCCGTCATCTATGATGATCTGCACCCGGTCATCGAACCAGCAGATGCAGACGAGCACAATCGGTTCCAGCTGGCAGCGGGCGATATGCCAAAGCACTTGGAGAAATACGGTGCTGACGAAGCGCGCGCAGCGGGTTTCGACTTCCGCCTGATTTCGCGGCGGTCAAAGGGGCGCTTCAATTCGATTGGTCAACCGCTCAAGAACCTCGGCAAGAAAGTCACGACGAACCCCGCCTATATCCATCCAGACGATATGGCGGCACGCGGCCTGAAAGATGGCGATGTGATCGAAATCGCCTCTGCCCATGCCTCGATCCACGGCGTTGCCAAAGGCAGCGACCGGGTGAGGCGTGGCTTGATCTCCATGGCGCATGCCTTCGGGGACAGTGAGGCGGGCAAGCACAATGTCCATGAAATGGGCGGCTCTACCAACCGGCTGACCAGCGACGAAGTCGATTACGATCCGATTACCGGGCAAGCGCTGCAAAGTGCGATTCCGGTGCGGATCGAAGCGGCATAAAGCCAAGCAACGAGGAACCTAATATGCCGCAGAACAGGCGCTTTCTTCTCCAGCGCAGGCCCGATGGCGAGCCGGTACCAGAAGACTTTGAGCTGGTCACCGAGCCGACGCCTGAGCTGGCTGACGGGCAGTTCCTTATCCGTAATCACTACGCGTCGCTTGATCCTGCGATGCGCGGTTGGATGGACGCGGGCGGCAACTACATGCCCCCGGTCCCACTAGGTTCAGCGATGCGGGCAAGTACCATTGGCGTGGTCGAGGAGAGCCGCGCGGACGGCTTTGAAAAAGGTCAATGGGTCATGGGGCTCAACGCGCTGGAAGACTACTCTGTCGGCGAAGTCGGCGGCTTCACTCAGCCCATCGACCCGTCGCTAGTGCCTAGCGTAACCAATTACCTCTCGATTTTTGGCGCAGTGGGCATGACCGCCTACTTCGGGTTTCTGGAGGTCTGCGAACCGAAAGAAGGTGAGACAGTGCTGGTGACAGGGGCTGCGGGCGCAGTCGGTTCGCTCGTCGGTCAACTTGCCAAGATCAAGGGCTGCCGCGCGATAGGGATCGCAGGCGGGCCTGAGAAATGCGCCAAGCTGACTGAGAAGTACGGCTATGACGCAGCGATCGACTATCGCGGCAAAGATGAGGCTGCGCTGACCAAGGCAATCGCCGAAGCAGCGCCCGATGGCGTCGATGTGATCTTCGAAAATGTCGGCGGGATTATCCTGGATGCCGGGCTGATGAACCTCAACCTTTACGCCCGCGTGGGGCTGTGCGGATTGATCAGTGAATACAATACTGAGCCGCGGGGTATTCGCAATCTGTGGCAGCTGATCGTCAAGCGCGCGCAGATTCGCGGTCTACTGGTAGCTGATTATGTCGAGCGCTTTGGCGAAGGCGCGGCGCAGATGGGGCAGTGGGCCGCCGAAGGCAAGCTCACCATCGAAGAGCACATCGACGAAGGGCTGGAAAACACGTTCGACAGCTTCATGCGCCTGTTCGCGGGGACGAATCAGGGCAAGATGATCCTGAAGATCGCCTGATGAAACGCTTGCTCGTCTTGTCTGGCGGGCACCCTTACGAGGAAGAGCCGTTCGACACGCTGATTCGGCTGCTGGGCCGCGAGCTAGGCGATTGGGACGTATTTCACCTCATCCATCCGGAAGCGGAGCAAGCTGTCGCCAAAGGCGCGGTGGATGAAGCCGATGCACTGCTGTTCTACGACATGGGTGGCTACACGTTCGGCGACGGAGTTGTAACAAGCCGCCCACCATCCGAGGGCTTCAAACAAGCCATTGCCCGCCGCTTTGACAGCGGAAAAGGTGTGGTCGCGATGCATCACGCGCTCGCCGGGTGGGCCGACTGGCCCGAATGGGCGGAGATGCTTGGCGGACGTTTCCTTTATCAGCCCGGCGAATGGCAAGGGCAGTCGGTGCCCGATTCCGGCTATCGCCACGATATCACTTACAATGCCGAGGTGGTGGCCCAACACGCGGTAACTGCTGGGCTGCCGGACCAATTCCCTTTCACCGACGAGCTTTACCTTTGCCAAATTGACGAAGGCGCGGTGCATCCCCTGATCCGCGCGCGCCATGAATTCACCCGCGACAATTTCTATTCCGCGGCGCTGGCGGTCGCAGGCGAGATGTTCGCCAACAAAGGCTGGGAACATCCCGATGGCAGCGATCTTGTCGCGTGGTGGCGGCAAGTTGGAAACGCGCCGCTCGTCTATTGCCAATTCGGCGATGGGCCTGAAACCTACGCCAGCCCACACGTACAGCGCGTCTTGGTGAACGCGCTGCGTTTTACTGCAGGAGGAACGTCATGAACCCGATCGAAACCGTCGAAGCCTTTGTCGGCCATTGGAACAGCGGAGACTTCGACGCCATGTACGCCATGTGCGCGGAAGGCGTTGTCTGGCACAACATTCCGATGGAACCGATCACAGGCGTTGCCGCCATGCGCGGCGCAGTTGATGGCTTCATGGGGCCCGTGGAGACCTGTGAATGGGAAATTCATGCCATTGCCGCCAATGGAAACACGGTTCTGACCGAACGAACCGATGCGTTTATTCTCAAAGACGGACGCCGAGCCGAATTGCCGGTGATGGGCACATTCGAACTCGATAGCGAAGGCAAAATTGCCCAATGGCGCGACTATTTCGACATGGCGACGTTTCAGCGCGAATTTGGCGGCGGCTAAAGACCCGAAAAGCTGCTCATTTGGATAGGGTCAAGAGGCTCGATCCCTACCGTTCCTAACACTTTCACGCAGTGCGCCGGTGCTGCCTGCGGGGCTAGTTTACTCAGCTAGTTTGGGAGCATTGGAGCAGCATAAATGAACAAGCCTGCCGGCAATCTGTTCGCACCGGAAACTCTGGTTGATCCGTTTGACTATTATCGTGAGGCGCACGAAGCGGACGTCAAGCTTGAGTTTGTGGCCGAAGCCAATGCCTGGGTCGTCTATTCCTACGAGCTGGTTTCAGAAGTCACCGCCAAGCCCGAAATCTATTCAAACGATTTTGCTTCACTGATGGGCGCTGCCGATGAAGAGATCGATGCAATTCTGGCGGAAGGATGGGACAATCCGCCAACACTGCTGACCGCTGACCATCCGGTCCACACCCGTAACCGCAAGCTGGTGAACCTGGCATTCTCCGCACCGCGTGTGAACGCGATCGAAGCCGACATGCGCAAGAAGTCGATCGAATTGATCGAGAAGATGGCGCAAAAAGGCGGCGGTGACTTTGTGGAGGATTTCGCGATCCCCTTGCCCGTTGCGATGATCGCGCAGCAGATCGGACTCGATAACGATCCCAAGCAGGTGAAGGACTGGTCCGATGCAGCGGTTGACCGTTTCAGCCAGCTGATTGACCGCGAGCGCCAACTCGAATGCGTGCGCAGTTTCGTTGACTATCAGCGTTACATGAAGGGGCTGATCGATGATCGCCGTGCCAATGGCGGCGACGATCTTTTGACTGACCTCGTCGAAGCTCGTGTCGAAGGCGAAACCCCGCTGACCGACGAAGAAATCATGTCGATCATGCAGCAATTCATGGTCGCCGGAAACGAGACGACGACATCGACCATCGCTGGTGGCTTGCTGCAGTTGATCCGCAATCCCGAGCAGATGGCAAAAGCCAAGGCGGCAGCGGGCGGGCGCGATCCCAAGCTGATCCAGAACATGGTCGAGGAAATGCTACGTTATGAATCGCCCAGCGCGGGCATCTGGCGCGTGGTCAAAGAAGACGTTGAACTGGGCGGTGAGAAGATCGCAGCGGGCTCAATGTTGCAGGTTCGCTATGCCGCGGCCAACCGCGATCCGGCCAAGTTCGAAGACCCGGACGCATTCCTGATTGATCGCAAAAACGCGCGCGCGCATCTCGCCTTTGGCAAGGGCCCGCATATGTGCGTGGGCAATATGCTCAGCCGCAAGGAGATGTTCGTCGCCTTTGACGAGCTGCTTGAGCGGCTCGACAACTTCCAGCTGGCTGATGAAGACGGGATCACCATCCTGCCTAACATCATGCTGCGCGGAGTGACCAAGCTGCCCATTACCTACGAGGTGGCCAAGTGAACTTCGACCTATCTGAAGAACAAGAACTGTTCCGCGCCACTGTCGAGCGCTTCACTGCGCCCATCGATGTAGAGGCACGCCGCAAACTGCGCATGAATGAAGGCGGATATGACATGGCGCGCTGGCAAGATCTGGCAGAGCTGGGGCTGATCGCGCTGGCTGCAAGCGAAGAAGTAGGCGGCATGGGCGGTTCGATCCTTGATCTTGCGCTGGTTGGCGAGGCGATCGGCAAGGCCAATGCTCCTGACCCTTGGCTAGAGAATGGCGTATTGCCCGCTTTGCTGCTGGGTGCGGCTGGCGCAAACGAAGCGCTGGAAGGCGTGCTGTCCGGCGAAAGCTTCGTCGCGCTTGCGTGGGCTGAGCGCAATCAGCGTTATAGTCTGGAAGCGAAACAGACCAGGTGCGATGGCGGCGCAATCACCGGCGAGAAGACATTTGTTCTCGGCGCTGCATTGGCTGACCAGTTTATCGTGTCCGCGCGCGACGGTGACGCGACAGAGTTCTTTCTGATCCCCGCCGATGCACAAGGCCTGCAGGTTCGTTCTTATCGCATGGCTGATGGCAGCATGGCCGGCGAGCTGCGCTTTACGCGTGTTACAGGCGAGAAGCTAAACATATCATCCGAGGCGCTGCAGCATATCGTCGCGCAAATTCGCTTGCTGGCCGCAGCCGAACTTGCCGGTCTGGGGCAGCGTTTGCTTGATGACACAGTGGCTTACGTCAAAGAGCGCGAACAATTCGGGGTGCCTATCGGCAGTTTTCAGGCGCTGCAGCACCGCTTGGTCGATTGCTATGCGCGGATCGAGCAGGCACGCTCGATGCTCTACCGGGCTGCTTTGGGCGATGACGCAGATGTAGCCTCATGGCAGCGCAATGTAGCAGGTGCGAAAGCCTATATAACCGAGAACGCCGATCATATCGCGCGCGAAGCCGTGCAGATGCACGGTGGCATGGGCGTCACGGATGAGCTCGCCATCGGCCATGCGATGAAGCGCGTGTTGCTGCTGTCGAAATTGTTTGGCGATGCCGATTCCAACCTGGTCGAATATGCGGAGGCGGCGTGATGGGCGCGCTTGCACCAGTTGATCCAGAGCTTTGGAGCCATGATGGCGAACCGCATCTGATGGGTGGCCGCTTGCCTTCGGGCGAGATCGTGTTTCCCATGCCGCAAGGCGATGCGGCAGACGGTGTCGAGCCGGTCAAGCTGTCGCGCCATGGCAAGCTGTGGAGCTGGACCACCCAGGGTTTCCTGCCAAAAGAACCCTATGAAGGTTGGGGCAGCGGCGAAGGCGAAGGCCCGCCTGACTTCAAGCCATTTTTGCTTGGCTATATCGAATTGCCCGGCGAGGTGATTGTCGAAAGCCGCATTGTCGATGCAACGCTTGAACAGCTGGAGCTGGGCATGCCGATGGAGTTCTGCCTCACGCCGTTCAGCGACACGCATTGCACCTTTGCCTATCGTCCGGAGAAAAGCTCGTGAGTGAAGACGTCTATATCATCGGCGCAGGCATCCATCCCTTCGGGCGCACAGACGGTCGATCAGGCCGCGAACAGGGTGTCTTTGCGGTGCGCGAAGCCATGGCCGATGCGGGCCTTGAGTGGACCGATATCGAATGCGCCTATGGCGGGTCAGCGGCCGCAGGCAATGCTGACATCATGGTCAATGAGCTGGGGCTGACCAGCCTGCCCTTCACCAATGTCGCCAATGGCTGCGCGACGGGCGGCAGCGCGCTGGTTTCGGCGCAGATGGCAATCGCCAGCGGGTTCTATGATCTCGCGCTGGCGGTAGGTTTCGACAAGCACCCGCGCGGCGCGTTCAACGCCAAGCCATCCGATTATGGCCTGCCCGAATGGTATGGCCAAACGGGTATGATGCTGACCACGCAATTCTTCGCGCTGAAAATTCAGCGTTACATGCAATTGCACGGGATCAGCCGCACGACACTGGGCCGCGTAGCTGAAAAAGCGTTCAAGAACGGCACGATCACACCGCATGCGTGGCGGCGCAGCCCGATTGATCTCGACACGATCATGAACGCGCCGATGATCAATGATCCGCTGACCAAATATATGTTCTGCGCGCCGGCCGAAGGTGGCGTTGCGCTGATCCTGGCATCTGAAAAGAAGATGAAGGAGCTGGGCGCGGACGGGGTGAAGATCGCCAAGGTCGCGGTGAAGACTCGCCCGCCTGACAGCTTCGAGGTGTTTCAGGCAGGTGTCAGCATCAAGGAAGGCGGAAAGCCGACCGTACTTGCTTCACAAGCCGCGTTCGAAGGAGCAGGCATCGGGCCGGAAGACATTGATGTGGCGCAGCTGCAGGACACCGAAAGCGGCGCGGAAATCATGCACATGGCCGAAAACGGTTTCTGCAAAGATGGCGAACAGGAAGAATGGCTTGCCAATGGCTGGTCCGAAATCGGCGGCAAGCTGCCGGTGAACACCGACGGCGGATGCCTAGCCTGCGGCGAGCCAATCGGCGCATCAGGTCTGCGTCAAGTCTATGAAAACGTGCAGCAATTGCGCGGACGCGCAGGCGAGCGGCAGGTTGAAGGGGCGAAAACCGGATACAGCCATGTTTATGGCGCGCCGGGGCTTAGCGCTGTCGCAATTCTGCAAAGCTGAGGGGAGAGACGCTTTTGGGACGCATGAGCGGAAAGGTTGCGCTGGTCACCGGCGGTGCGGAAGGGATAGGCGCCACGGTTGGCCGGATGATCGTGGACGAAGGCGGCAGCGTCATGCTGTGCGATGTTCAGATCGACAAGGCTCGCGAGCTGGCCGAGGAGCTGGGCGACAATGCCGAAGCATTCGAGCTCGACGTGCGCAATCTCGACCGTTGGCATGAAGCGGTGAAAGCGACGCAGGAACGTTTCGGCAAGCTGACCGTGCTGTGCAACATCGCTGGAATCTCGGAGCCCGGAAATGTCGTCGACGGCACGCTCGATACCTGGGAACGCACCATCGATATCAACCTCAACGGGCCATATTACGGTATGCGCGCTGCGCTGCCCGCGATGGAATCTAGCGGCGAGCCCTGCGCCATCGTCAACATCGGATCAATGATCGCGATACGCGCTGCGGCCTTTGTTGCCGCTTACAGCGCATCGAAAGCGGGCCTGCTAGGCTTGACCCGCTCCGTCGCGCTCGACTGCGCTGAACGCGGGGTTCCGATCCGGGCGAACATGGTGCACCCGGGTGCAATCCGCACGCCAATGTACAATCGCTACAAATATTCAGGCGCGGATGAGCCGCAGAATATCGAGCGCGACTTCGCTGCGACCCATCCGATGAACCGTATCGGCGAGCCGGAGGAAGTCGCACGCGCTGTGGTCTGGCTAGCCAGCGACGAAGCAAGCTTCACCACCGGCTGTGACATCACGGTTGATGGCGGCGGGTCGATAAGGAGCTAATATGGCAGAACAACCAGCAACCCGGATCGACGCGCATTTCATTGCGGCGGGGAAGTATCACGACATCGATTATGCGCGGTTGGAAGTGCTCAAGCTGCTGATGGAGCATCCGCATATCCGCACCACAGTAGCGGCGGATTATTCAGGGTTAGATCGGCTTGACCAGTGCCGTTTCCTGGTCACTTACACTTGCGACCTTCTCCCGACCAAAGAACAGGCACAGCAACTGCGCAGCTGGCTGGAAGCGGGCGGAAAATGGCTGGCGCTGCATGGGACCAATTCGATCCTGGTCTTTACCGAGAGCGGGCTGGTCGATGCGCCCGACGATACCACCGGCTTGATGGAAATGCTCGGCACGCAGTTTAAGGCGCACCCGCCGATTGGTCCCTTCCCCGTGGAAGTGGTCAACAAGGACCATGAGATGACCCGCGGGATCGACGATTTCGAGATCGTCGACGAGCTTTATCTGTCAGACACCACCGCGCCGATCGACACGCTGATGCAGACGACGTTCGAAGGCGAAGCGACCGGCTTCACCAAGGAACAATGGGACAAGACGACCGTTCCGATCCTGTACACGCGCGACATCGGCAAAGGGCGCATCGTTTACAACGCGCTGGGCCATTGCCGCGGGCACTACGATCTACCCGGCATGGCGGATTTCTACCCTCACAAGGAAATGTGCGCCTGGAACTATGACGTTTATTATGACCTGCTGCGACGGGGAATCGCATGGGCCATGAGAGAAGGGGAATAGGCCATGGACATGGATTTCTCACCCGAAGACCTGGCATTTCGTGACGAAGTGCGTGCCTTCCTGAAGGAAAGCTTACCTGAACATTTGAAAGACGGTGCACGGCGCACGCCCGGCGTATTTGTCGAGCCCGATATCGGGATGGAATGGCACCGTATCCTGAATGACAAGGGTTGGGTCGCGTATCACTGGCCGAAGGAAGATGGCGGCACCGGCTGGACGCCGACGCAAAAGTTCATCTTTGAAAAGGAATGTGCGCTGGCCGGCGCGCCTGCGATTTCGATTCTGGGCCTGCGTCTGGTCGGCCCGGTGATCTGCGAATTCGGCACGCCTGAGCAAAAGGCCCGCTTCCTGCCGCGCATTCTTTCCGGCGAAGACTATTGGTGTCAGGGTTATTCCGAGCCGGGATCAGGCTCTGACCTTGCCTCGCTCAAGACTTCGGCACGGCTTGAAGGCGATCAATACGTCGTTAACGGGTCGAAGATCTGGACTACACATGCACATCATGCCGACTGGATATTTGCGCTGGTGCGCACCGATTCCAGCGGCAAGAAGCAGCAAGGAATCACCTTCCTGTTGATCCCGATGGACCAGCCGGGCGTTGAAGTGTCCCCGATCCTGTCGATGTCGGGCGACCACGAAGTGAACCAGGTGTTCTTCACCGATGCGGTGACTTCGGTCGAGAACCGCATCGGCGAGGAGGGAGCAGGCTGGTCGATCGCCAAGTTCCTGCTGGAAAACGAACGCGGCGGATCATGTTATGCGCCGCGCCTGCTGCAAAGTATCGAGCGGCTGCGCGAACTGGCCGAAACGCAACCCTCCGGCGTCAATGGCGCCGTGGCACACGATCCGCGTTTCCGTGACCGGCTATCGCGCGCGCGGCTCAATGCAGAGGCACTTGAAGTCACCGAGCTGCGTATTCTGGCCGATCTGGCCAAAGGTCGTGCGCCCGGCCCGCAAACGTCGCTGGTCAAACTGCTGGGCTCGAACATCGGGCAGGAAATCGACACGCTGCGGCTTGAACTGCTCGGCTATGACGCGCTGCAATTGCCGGTCGACCGTCCGCTTTACGGCAATGAAGCGCCAGAACCAGTGGGCAGTGAACTGGCACAAACCGCGATGGGCAAATACCTCAATAATCGCGCCGCGACGATCTTTGGCGGATCAGACGAAGTGCAGAAGAATATCATCGCAAAGACCGTCCTAGGTCTCTGACCACTCTCACATAGAAAGACATTTCCATGGATGTATCGCAACTAATGTTTCGCCCCGGCCTTATGGAAGGGGAACGCATTCTGGTGACGGGTGGCGGCACAGGATTGGGCCGCGAGATGACCGAGGCGTTCCTGAAGCTGGGCGCGACGGTCTACATTTGCGGGCGGCGGCAGAACAAGCTGGAGGAAACGGCGCAGGAACTGATGGATGCACATGGTGGCAAGGTCGTGGGCATTGCCTGCGACATCCGTGATGCCGATGCGATCGACGCGATGATCGACCAGATCTGGGCCGATGGCCCGCTGACCGGGCTCGTCAACAATGCAGCAGGCAATTTCATCAGCCGCACTGAAGATCTTTCGGTCAACGGTTTCAACGCGATTGCCGACATTGTTTTTCGCGGCACATTCTATGTCACGCATAATGTTGGTAAGCGGATCATTGCTGAAAGGGGGCGCTGCAATGTCCTTTCGATCCTGACCACGTGGGTGTGGAACGGGTCGGCATTTGTCGTGCCGTCCGCCATGTCAAAAAGCGCAATCAACACGATGACGCAAAGCCTCGCGGTCGAATGGGGCCGTCACAACATGCGCTTCAATGCGATCGCACCGGGGCTATTCCCCACCAAGGGCATGAGCGCGCGGCTTTCACCCGGTGGACGCGGTGGCAATTCGAATAATGAGATCAACCCGATGGGCCGCCATGGTGAGATGCACGAGCTCGCCAACCTCGCGGTCTTCCTGATGGGGCCGGGCGCGGAATATGTGAACGGCCAGACCATCGCGATTGACGGCGCCGGCTATCAGGCAACCGGCGGCACTTTCTGGAGCACTCTGCAAGGGCTGGGCGATGCTGAGTGGGAACAGCTTCGCGCGATGATCAAAGGCACCAATGCCGCTGACAAGGCGGACCGCGCGACGGGGTAAGCTGGCACCGTCAGTCGCAACAAAACCCTATTAAGAGGCGGCAAGGTAGGCGATCGGGAACCCTATACAAAATGCCGCCAAAGTCGGCTTCCAGTTCTGGAACGCTAAACGCTTGAGCCCGCGCAGGGCATGCCTGAAATCATCCACCTCTGAGCGAATCAGATAACTTTCGATTGAGCGCCTTACAGCCGCGCTTGGCGTATCACCCTGACGATCACAGGCTTCCTGAAACGCGAGTTTTTTTGAATGCGGAAGCCGCACTTCAAACCGCTCGCTCTTCTTCTCCCACTGGTCTGATTTTGTGTCATTCATAACCGTTCCTTTCTTGGCCGAGCCAAGAGCTAATCGGATTGAGCGTCTTTGAAAGCAAAACACAAGCCGGACATAGTAAACATCGTGTCCGTACGTCGCCTGGAATAGCAGCGTGTTGCGAGAGTTAGGTCCCGTGGGCTTCAGCGAGAGCCTGCGCAGCTTTGTAATCGGGTTTTCCATTGTTGAGCCGCAATGACTGCTCCGTGAAGAAATACGTGCGCGGGATTTTGTAACCGGCCAATCCTTCGCGCGCTGCAGCGTCCAGCGCCTGCTCCAACCCTGCCGCTTCGCCTTCCGGCTGCACCACTGCGACAACCTTTCGGCCAAAGCGCGGGTCGGGCAGGCTCACGACCCGCACATCCTTCACGCCCGCGTGCTCTTGCAGCACCGCTTCGACTTCCTCTGGGAAGACTTTCTCCCCGCCGGTGTTGATGCACATATTGTCACGCCCGATGAACTCCATCGTGCCGTCCGCGCCCCAGCGGGCCTGATCGCCCGTCATCAGATAGCGCTGGCCATCGATTTCAGGGAAAGTCTTCGCGTTTTTCTCGTCTTCGCCCAGATAGCCCAGCGGCAGAGGGCCGGACCGCGCAACAATGCCAATGCCATCTTCGCCCAGTTTGATTTCATTAAGATCCGCGTCGAACAGCTTTGTCTCCCGCCCGGGCAGCGCCTGGAACTTGCCTCCGCCGCTGGAGCCAGCGGCAGTGGTAATGACAATCGCCGTGCCTGAGCTTTCCGACGAGCCAAGCGCATCAAACACCATCAATTGCGGATTGTGTTTGATCAGCCGCATCTTGTTGCTTTCCGAGAATACCGCGCCGGATGAAGTTATCATGCGCAGACTCTTGATCGCATCGGCGGCGTCCTCGCGCGCATCAAGCGCGTCTGCCAAAGGCAAGGCGAATGCATCGCCCACCATGAAGAGGTTGCGGGCGCCCAATCGCTTGACCTCATCAATCGTCAGATCAGCTTCGAATTTCTCCGATGGCAGCATCGCCAGCGTCCCGCCCTTCAGCAGATGGATGACAGCCGAAAACTGCCCCGCACCGTGCATCAGCGGGCTGAGCAGCAAGAGCGGCGATGTCGAGGCTGGATGATCCGGGGCGATCTTTGCCGCTTCGGAGACTTGTTCTTCCAATGAGGACGCGACGAATGGCGGCTCACCCATCCCGCGCTGCCACACTGAAATGCCGAATGCCTGCCATGCAGCCTCAAACGGCCACATCACCGCCTTGGGCATGCCGGTTGTGCCGCCGGTCGCGGTGAAGAACAAAGCCTGCCTGTCATCATGCGGGGCGAAATCGCCTGGCGGTTCAGTCGATTGAAGCGCTGCCCAATCTGCCCCGCTGACATCGATTGTGAGAGATCCCTCAGGCATGGCGGTACTTGCCGTGTCAGCAAAGTCGCTTTCAACAAACAACGCCTTTAGCCCGAACCGCGCGAAGATGTCTGACAGTTCGCGGTCCTTGTAATGGTAGTTCACATTGACCGGAGTCACGCCCGCTTTGATGCAGCCGAAATAGGCAAGGATATACTCTGGCGTGTTCCGCAGCATTTGCCCGGCAACGTCTCCGGGGTTGAGCCCCTTTGCATGCAGCCCCGCTGCGATCCGATCTGTCAGCGAATCAAGCTCTGACCACGTCACAATGCGCGACCCATGGATCAACGCCGTTCGTTCGGGTTCGATCGCATTGGCTAAAGCTTTCAAAGCAATGCCAAAATTATCACCCTGCCAAACCATGACTCGCCTCTGCTGTGACTCTCTGGTAAGTGCCCTGCCTAACGCAAGGCGCCACAAAGAGTGCCTGCAAAAAATGGGAGGCGATTGGCAGGCGGGTCCAGGCTCACCGGATCAATCGCAGTGCAGAGGAACAGAATTGCCCATGGCTACCAATGTTGTCGAATTGCGCGCCCCCCGCGACAGCGAAGGGCTGAACGACTTACTTGAACAGGTTACTATCCGCAGCGCGGAAGACATTCACGATGCTGCGGTTGCGATCGCTCGCATCGCTGAGAGTTACGGCATGCAGGTTTCCATGTGCGACGATATCTCGTCCAAGGAAACCATGCTGGATACGGACGGTACCATCCTCAACGCTGACGTGTTCGGTTGGGTCGCCGATGGAGAGCGTTGGTGGGAAGATCATCGTCTCGCGCTCAGCTCACCTTTGCCGCGCGCCTGCCGCTATGAAAGCGAGCCGTTCTGGGTCAACGAGCATGGCTTCCATACCCGTTGGAAGAACTCCTACCTTGAAGAAATTGACCTTTCGGATTTCGAAAAGCGATCGATGTGCAAGGCAGCAATCGTGATACCGGTGCACTTGCCCTTCGGTCAGATTTCCGCGAACAGCTTCATCGCGCTGGACCGCAGCAAAGACGATCTATCCGTGGAGTTTGCGCAGCATGGTTCGCTGTTCTCGCAGATCACACGTCGATTCATCGCCGGCTATGTGCAAGCGCATCGCACGAAACGCCGCATTCCGTCAGACTGCGTTCTGTCAAAGCGCGAAGTCGAATGCCTGCGCTGGGCTGCAATTGGCAAGACCGACAAGGAAATCAGCATGATCCTTGAGCGGTCCCACGCGACGATCCGCTATCACATTCATCGCGCGGGTGAGAAGCTGGACAGTGTCAATCGTGCGCAGACCATCTTCAAGGCGGGTCAGTTGGGGTACTTGGGGGCGAATTCTTGATTTCCGCACGCCATCCGGCGTACGAACTGCTCGCTCACGCGACCTAAAGATCGCATCGCTGCGGACGGGCGGTCGCCCTTTGACTGCCGTGACCAAGACCCAAGCGGCTGGGCGAAGCTCTATGTGCTAGCTAAACCTTCTAACCGGCTCGCTCCCATCCCAATCGACGCTGGCGGCTTTGATGATCCCGAAGAGGTCAGGCCCTGAAGGGTCCTGCTGCAGGATTTCGACCAGATGGCCAGTCCCTTTCCCGGAGTCGACATAGATCACTTCGCTTGTGCCGAATTTGCCTTCGATTACGACCTCCGCGCCTTGCTTGGCGCAAACGCGGCGGGCTTCAGCAATGTCGTCAACCAGCATGCAGACATGATGCAGCCCTTCTGTGGCGGCATACTCATCCGAATAGATTGAAGGTGCGTCATTCTCCGGCCTGATCAGTTCGATCTGGAAGTCGCCCCAATAGGCAAGCGCAAGCGTGAACACCGCATCAGTCGGCTCGCCCTTGTACTTCATGCCGTCCAGATGGATGTTCTCGATGAGGTAAAACGGCCCCACCCCCATGGTTTCGGTCCAATGCTTGATCGCCGCATCGAAATCATCCGGCACAAAGGCCAGCTGCATCACATCGCCCAAGGCTGAAATCGTTTCGCTGCGCGCCATGGCTTCCCACTCCTCTCCAATCCGATAGGATGAACGGACAGCAGGTTGTGCGATAAAAACCGCTCAAGACACTGCGCAAATTGCGAGGGAGAGGCGAGAAGCGCCATGAACGAGATCAAGAACATCGCTAACGAACCGCGTTGTCCGGGCATGAGCTATACCGATATGCTCGAAGCAGATACCCGCACTCCGCCCGACTATTTGTTCGAGGAGACCGTGGCAGATATGGGCGATGATCCGATTTCGGTTGATCCCTATATCAGCGAAGAGTTTGCCAAGCTTGAACGTGAAAAGCTGTGGCCCAACGTCTGGCTGTTTGCGGCGCGCGAAGACGAATTGCCCGAGCCCGGCGATACCGTTGTGTTCGAGATCAATGACAAGAGTTTCCTGATCACGCGTCAGCGCGATGGCAGCGTAAAGGCGCTATACAATGTTTGTCTGCACCGCGGACGCAAACTGCGGACGGAAAGCGGAACAACAACTCAATTCCGTTGCCCCTTCCACGGCTTCACCTGGAAGACCGACGGCAGCTTGAAGGAAATCCCGTGTGAATGGGATTTCGAGCATCTCAAGAACAAGGACATGAGCCTGCCCGAAGCACGTGTGGAATTGTGGCAAGGCTTCGTGATGATCACGGAAAATCCCGATTTGCCGGACTTCAAGACCTGGCTCGGTCCGGCTGCATCGCATTACGATCGCTATGATATGGAGAACCGCTACACCGGTATGTGGGTGGCAAAGAAGATCCCGGCCAACTGGAAAGCGACTGCTGAAGCTTTCATGGAAGCCTGGCATTCGATCACCACGCACCCGCAGCTGTTGCCGTTCCTGGGTGATGCGAACAGTCGCTATGACCATATTGGCGACCACTTTAACCGTGCGATCACGCCATCTGGCGTTTTGTCACCGCACCTCGCGGGCAAGGATCAGCACTATGTACTCGACAAGATGAACCAGTTCTCAGGCGGATCGGATGCCGATACCAATCGCCGATTTGCAGCCAGCGAAGAAGGCAGCGATTTTGACGAGAACGATCCTCTGATGGCGCGCAAGGTGCTCGCCGATGCAGGGCGCAAGGGCTTTGCCGAGCAGTATGGCTATGACTATTCCGATGCGTCTGACGCGGAGATTCTCGACAACTTCACCTACAATATCTTCCCCAATTTCAGCCCGTGGATCGGTTACTTGCCGACGCTGTGCTATCGCTGGCTGCCGGGCGACACGCCAGACTGGTGCATCATGGAAATCCGGCTGTTGTTCCCGACACCCAAAGGCGAGAAACGACCCAAGTCTGTCGAGCGGCTCTACATCCCCGATGACGAGCCCTTTGCCTGGGCCAAGGACACCATGGGCGAAGCTCTCGCCGGCGTGTTCGATCAGGACATGGCGAACTTGCCGCATGTCCAGACCGGCATGAAGGCGATGAAGGATGGCTTGATGGAGCTGGGCCATTATCAGGACAGCCGCGTGCGCCATTTCCAGACCACGCTGATGAAATACATCAACGGCGAGTTGCCGGCTTAGGTGGCGGGGTTCTCTTTTGACCTGACCGGGCGCAACGCGCTTATCACCGGCGCTTCTTCAGGCTTTGGAGAGCGGTTTGGTCGCTTGCTGTCAGGATCGGGCGCGAATGTCGCATTAGGCGCGCGCCGGATCGACAAGCTGGAAGCACTCGCCAGCGAAATCGGCGATCGTGCGCGTGCAGTACAAATGGATGTCATGCTTGAAGCCGATATCATTGCTGGTTTCGATGCAGCACAAGAGGCGTTCGGTACAATCGATACGGTAGTAGCGAATGCAGGAATTGACGGAGGCGGGCTGACAACCGACGTCTCTGAAGAAGAGATCGAACGCACACTCAGCGTCAATCTGAAAGGTGCGATCCTTACCGCGCGTGAAGGTGCCCGGCGGATGATCGCAAACAAGGTGCCGAACGGACGGATCGTAATGATTGCTTCGATTACAGCATTCGAACCTTCGCCGACATTGGTGGCGTACTCCGCCAGCAAAGCCGGTGTCGTGCAGGCGGCGCGCAGTATGGCGCGCGAATGGGCGCGCACAGGCATCTCGATCAACACCATATCACCCGGTTATATTCGCACCGCGATCAATGAAGAATGGTTCGATACAGATGCCGGCCAGCGGCACATGAAGCGCTTCCCGCGAAAGCGCCTGATGGGAATGGAAGGGCTGGATGCGACGCTGTTGATGCTGTGCTCGGACGCAGCAGAGTTCATCACCGGCGCTGACTTCGTCCTTGATGACGGGCAGACGCTCTAGAAGATTTCAAGCCTTGGCAAGGCCGCGATCGTCATAAAGTCCTAGGGCAGACAGGCTGATCTTGGCAGCCAACCACAATTCGCTCTCTTCGCTAATTGTCTTGCTCATGAGATTCAAACCGAGAAGTTGGTTCTTTACCGCGAGCGCCAATCCGCGGACATCGGTATCCTGCGACAACTCGCCATCGCGCACGGCCTGTCCCAACAGCGCTTCGATATCGCGAACTGATTTACCAAACAGGATAGTCATGTCCTGCGACAGGCCCTGATCCGCGGCCGGTAGCTCACAAATCGCGTTGACGATCATGCAGCCCTTGGCGTCCGGATCAGCCGCACGGACGCGGCAGACCTCGCGGAACATGGCGGTGATCAAGTTTCCCGATATTGCAGCCGCCAAGAGCTGGTACGCCTCAGACGCATATCAGCAGATCATCCCGCTGCGCGAAGAAGCATCGGACATGTCGCTGGTGCTACACGAAGTGCCATCGTAACCGGCAAATGCACCCCTCCCTCCGGCACCTTTGCTTGGCCGTAGCGGTAGGGGTTTTGGTTGTGTTTGGTTGCAACGCTGCAGTACACTGTTGGAAAGGGGGCCATATGCTGATCAAACGCCTGTTCATTCTTGTAACGCCGCTCCTCATCGCGGCGTGCGTGACCGATCACAATGCGAACGCTCTTTCGGAAAGTGCAGCGGAAGGCAGAGCCTTCGCCCAAACGAACTGCGCCAGCTGTCATGCGCTGGAAGACGGAGTTTCGCCCAATCCGAACGCTCCCAGCCTGCGCCGTGCCGCCAACCGATTGCCGGATTGGGCAATAGAGGCGTCGTTCGAGCGCGGCGTTCAGATCGGACATTCAATGGAAATGCCGGCCTTCGTGTTCGAAGACGGCGATATCGCCAATCTGCTGGCCTATCTCGAGACGCTCAAAGAGAAAGACTGAGTGATGGTGATGGACGGGCTCTAACCCAGCCCCTCCATCCAGTCCTTGGATTTGGCCCAGTCCAGATGCGAGGTGTGCTCCATCCCCAGTAGATCGCGCGCATCTTGCGGATCGACCAGCAGGGGTGAAACAGGCTGGCTGTTATAGAAGGCGTAAAACTTCGCCATTCCATCATAGATCGACAGCGGCTGCACCTCGCGCGAACCGGTGACCAGCTCGCTCATCCGTGCGGCAAACTCTTCAGGCGCAAGGCTCTGGAAACGCACCGGCTTGCCGATTGCTTCGGTGAGATTGGCGGCAACCTGATCGCCGGTCAGCGCCTCAGGCCCGCCTAGTGGAACATGTTTTCCGTCAGCAGCATCGGTCTGCAATGCACGGCGCATCGCCTGCGCCACATCCTCCAGACACACCCAGTTGATCAGCAAGTCAGGCTTGGCAGGGTAAGCGAAGATCCCGTCACGCATGATCAAAGGACGCGTCCAGATGCGGTACTGATTGTCCATGAACACAGTCGGCTCAATGAAAACACAGGGAATACCGGTTTCTTCCAGCGCGCGCTCGATATCGCGCCGCCCATCATGCGCGGACAGGTCAAGATCGTGATCAGCGACGTAGCACGCGGTGTTGAACACGATTTTCTTCAGCCCCGCGCGCTTTGCCCCTTCGGCAATCGAGCGCCCGAAATGCGCGGCCTTTTCTCGGTCAAACTCGAACGGCAGATGGAACGCCGCTGCATCCTGTCCGGCAAAGGACTGCGCCATGGCATCGGCGTCGGTGATGTCCGCGTGGACTGTAGGCAAGTCTGGCCACGGCGCATCCTTCATTGCGTCATCGCGCCGTACGCCCGCTGTTACCGCGAATCCTGCGCCCAGCAGCTCAGCCACCAGCGGCTGCCCCTGATCGGCAGGCGCGCCAAGAACGCAAACCTTTTCGATTGTCATCAGCTGTTCGCTTTCCGCGAAACCTCTTCCGCGTCGAAGTAATGGATTTTCAGACTCTTCATCAGTCCGTCTTCAAACTCACCCATTTCGCACACGGTCTGGCTAAAGGTCTCGCCGCCCCCTTTGGGTGTCATGGTCAGCGTCAGAATCGTCACAGCATGCGTGTCACCGCCGGTGATGTCATGAATGTCGACCTTGGCCTCGGCCCAGGTGCCATACATCGCCGCAGCACAGCGTTGTAGCGCGTCCTTGCCGCGCCACTCGCCCGCAAATGGCAGGCAATCAGCTTCATAGAGCACGAAATCGGGATGGAGCAGCGACTCCACCTTGTCCCAGTCGCGCGCGCCAGCGGCGGCATAGACGGCGGCTTGTATCTCGCGAGGACTAGTCACCCGCCCTACTCGATAGTGCCGATTACATCGCCGACCTTGTATTTGACGCCTTCTTCGCCAGTCGGACGGATCACACCAGACGCCTGCGCTTCGATCTCGACTGTCGTTTTGTCGGTTTCAGCGGTGTAGATGACGTCGCCTTTTGTAACAACTTCGCCATCGCCGAACATCCATTCGGACAGGGTAACTTCGGTCGCGCTCATACCCAGTTTCGGGATGCGAATTTCCTCGGCCATTTACGCTTTCCCTACGCTCGCTTTGATCTGGTTCACGATATCGCTCTTTTGCGGGATCCATGCTTGCTCAAGATGCGTCGCAAAAGGAACGGCTGAGAACGTCCCGCCGATCCGGCGTACCGGGCCTTTGAGCTTGTCCCAGCATTTCTCCTGGATGTTTGCGGCGATCTCGGCACCGGTCCCGAACGGACGAACCGCTTCGTGCAATGTCAACGCGCGGCCAGTCTTGTTGACCGAGGCAAGCACTGTGGCTTCGTCGTAAGGTGCAATGGTGCGCAGATCGATGACCTCTACGCTAATGCCTTCCTTCTCAAGCTCTCCTGCAACCTCCAGCGCATCTAGCACCGTGCGGCCATAGGTGATCAGCGAAATATCCGTGCCCTCTTTTGCGATGGCAGCTTTGCCCAATGGTACCCGATACCCCGGGCCCGGGTCCTCTGACGTGAGGCCGTAGCACAGGATATTCTCGATAAAGACCACGGGGTCATTGGCATCGATGGCAGAACGCATCAGCCCACGCGCATCAGCCGCGTTGGATGGTGTTACCACATGCATGCCCGCAACATGGGCAAACCATGCCTCCAGCATGTCAGAGTGCTGACCGCCGAAACCCACGCCTACACCGGTTGTAGTGCGGATCACGATCGGGCACGGGGTTTGCCCGCCGGACATGAAGCGCAGTTTCGCTGCGTGGTTGACGATCTGGTCCATGCACACGCCAACGAAGTTCATCAGCATGATCTCAGCGATCGGACGCTGGCCCGCTAATGCAGCCCCCACCGCCGCTCCGATAATCGCGGTCTCGGATATCGGCGTCGCGCGGATGCGATGCTCGCCATATTTCTCGGTCAAGCCAGCCGTGACCTTGAACACCCCCCCGCCTTGCTTGGCAGAAACATCTTCGCCCAGGCAGAACACGCCGTCATCTTCGGCCATCGCCTCGTCAATCGCGAGGTTCAGAGCCTGCGTCATGGTAATCTCAGCCATTACGCCGTCTCCTCAAGCACGTCTTTGTAGATTTCATCGGTGTCCGGCAGCGGCGCGTCGAGCGCGTGCTGAATCGCGGCGTCGATCTCCGCGTCGATATCGGCCACAATCTTGTCCAGTTCCTCTTCGGTAAACTGCCGCTCCAGCATGACTGCGCGCAGTTTCGGCAGCGGATCTTCGCGCTTCATCTCCTCGATATGCTCAGGCGGCATGTAAGAGAAATCCGAGCCGAAAAAGTGACCCATCATGCGGTAACACATGGCTTCGACCAGAACCGGCCCCTTGCCCGAGCGGGCATGCGCAACGGCCTCTTCCATCGCTGGGTAGATCTGGTTCACGTCATTTCCGTCAACCTTGATGCCCTTCATTCCATAGCCAGCCGCGCGGCTGGAAATGTCAGGGCTGTCGGTGTGATCGGCATAGGCGGTATGTTCGCCATAGCGGTTGTTTTGGCACAGGAAGATCACAGGCAGCTTGTAGAGCTGCGCCATGTTCATCGCTTCATGGAAGCCGCCGATGTTCGCGGCGCCATCGCCGAAACTGACCAAAGTCACGCGCCCGTCGCCATTGTTTTGGCTCGCCATTGCAAGGCCGTTCGCAATCGGCAGACCTGATCCGACAACGCCAGTCGTCACCATGATCCCGGTATCGGGATCGGTGATATGCATGGTGCCGCCCTTGCCCTTGCAAGTGCCCGTTGCCTTGCCCAGGCATTCGCCCCACCACTTCTCGATCGGGATGCCTTTGGCGGTCTGTTCGCCCTGTCCGCGATAGGTGCAGACGACGTAATCGTCATTCTCCAGCGCAGCCATAGCGGCGGCGGAGACAAGCTCCTGCCCGCGCACGCAGTAATACATGACGGCAACCTTGCCCTGCATCAGCAGCTCCCGGAATTTTTCATCCGTGCGGTTCACCTTCATCGTGCGAGTATAAACATCGAGCAGCTTGTCGCGATCGATCTCAGCCATTGGGGGAGCCCTTCTCGTAAACTGTGATTAGAATTGAACGCGCCCTAGAATTGAACACGTTGAGTAAAGCCGCCATCGACGACGATGTTCGCGCCGGTCATGTACGGCACCGCCGGGCTGGCAACGAAGACAACCGCTTTGGCGACTTCCTCGTCATTGCCAAAGCGGCCCATCGGCATTCTCGCGAGGGTCGCATTGAACAATTCTGGCATAGCGCCTTCGATCACTTCCCAATTACCGCCGGGGTAGTAAATCGCACCTGGGCTGACGCAGTTTACGCGGATACCCTGAGGCGCGAGAGCCTGCGACAATTGTGAGCCGTGTGTGATCAGCGCAGCCTTCAGCGCGTTGAACGCTTGCGGTGCGACAAAAGTTTCCAGCGCGGCGGTCGATGACATCAAGACAATCGAGCCGGCATCTGATTCGGCCAGATGCGGGGTCAGCACTTCGATAGCGTGGACCGCTCCCAGAATGTCCATATCAAGGCCGTTCTGCCAATCGCCGGTCCCGCCTGTTCCAGACGAGCTGGCCATGTGGACAAAGATATCGCAGCCGCCCAGCGCCTCTGCCGCGTCCGCAACCCATTTCTTATAGTTGTCCGCACCGTCAGCCATATCGACAACCGAGCCATGGACCTTGCCGGGGCCAGCCGCATCGATCTCTTTCGTTGCAGCTTCGATCTTGTCTTCCTTGCGGCTCATGAAAGCGACATCTGCGCCCTCAGCAGCAAACAGCTTGAGCGATGCGAGGCCAAGGCCATGCGCACCGCCATTCATGATGACTTTCTTGCCCTTAAGTCCGAGATCCATCGCAAATTCTCCCAACTGATTGATCGTTAGGAATGCGATAGCGAAGCCCGCCAAGCGCAGTAATCGTCAAAAGTGTTGAGGGTCAGGCCCCAATATTGCTTTACTTGCCGCTAGGGCATCCTAGCCCGCGCGCTGGCTGGAACAATTTACTGCCATTTGGCCTTTAAGCCTGCACATTCACGTGCCACAATTACAGGCAAACAACGACTCGTTTTGAGAGAGGGTTCTGATGAATCTGGAATTCACAGCAGAAGAAATTGCGTTCCGCGAAGAAGTGCGAAGCTTTATCGCGGAAAACTATCCCAAGCATCTGGGCGACACCGGATTGCGCGAAGACCTGGAACCGGAAGATTTCGTCGCCTGGCACAAGGTTCTGGGTGAGAAGGGATGGTCAACTCCGGCTTGGCCGGTTGAATATGGCGGCACCGGATGGACCCCAACGCAGCGCTATATCTGGTCTGAAGAGAATGCACGCATCAACGCGCTGATGCCGCTGCCATTCGGGGTCTCCATGGTCGGCCCGGTGATCTACACCTTTGGCAATGAAGAGCAGAAGGCGCGGCACCTGCCCGGTATCCGCAGCGGCGATGTGTGGTGGTGTCAGGGGTATTCGGAACCCGGCGCTGGATCGGACCTTGCCTCGCTCAAGACAACCGCGGTGCGTGATGGCGATCACTATGTAATCAACGGGCAAAAGACGTGGACCACGCTGGCGCAGCACGCCGATTGGGGATTTTTCCTGTGCCGCACTGATCCGGATGCAGCCAAGCCGCAGGAAGGCATCAGCTTCATCCTGGTCGACATGAAGACACCCGGCGTCGAAGTTAAGCCTATCAAGCTGATAGACGGAGGCTACGAGGTCAATGAAACCTGGCTTACCGATGTTCGTGTGCCGGTAGAAAACCTTGTCGGCGAAGAGAACAAGGGCTGGACCTATGCCAAGTTCCTCCTCGCACATGAGCGTAGCGGCATCGCTGGTGTTGCACGCTCGAAACGCGGCGTTGAAAAGCTTCGTGAGATTGCCGGGAGCGAGCTGCTCGACGGTGAGCCGCTGATCAATGACTTCGATTTCGCGCGCAAAGTAAGCCAGCTCGAGATTGATCTGGCCGCTCTGGAAATCACAGAATTGCGCACGCTGGCCGGCGAACAGGCAGGCAAGGGCCCTGGCCCGGAAAGCTCCATCCTCAAGATCAAAGGGACGGAGATACAGCAGCGCCTGACCGAGCTGACGCTGGAAGCTGTCGGCAGCTATGGCACGCCAATGTACGGCAGCATCGCTGATGCCGGATCGAATGAATACCCGATCGGACCCGACTATGCGCAGCATTCAGCCGCAACCTATTTCAATATGCGCAAGACATCGATCTATGGCGGATCGAACGAGATTCAGCGCAACATTATCACGAAAATGATCCTCGGCCTTTAAGGCCTGAGCGATACGCGGAGAGAGACACGTGGATTTCAACTTCACTGAAGAACAGGAAATGGTGCGCGACGGATTGTCGCGACTGGTGCGCGAACAATATGGCGCAGAGACGCGCCGCGAAGTCATCGCCAGTGAAGCTGGCTGGCGGCCTGAGATCTGGGCGCAGCTTGCGGAGCTAGGCATTCTGGGCATGCCGTTTTCCGAGGAAGATGGCGGCTTCGGCGGCGGTGCGATCGATTCGATGATCGTAATGGAAGAGTTTGGCAAAGGGTTGGTCGTAGAGCCCTTCGTTCCGACTGTTGTTTGCGCAGGCGGCTTTTTCAAGCACGCGGGAACTGCGGCACAAAAGGAAGAGCATATTGGTGCCATCGTCTCTGGCGAGCGCATCTATGCCTTCGCCTATGCTGAACCGCGCGGGCGCTATGACCTGTCGGATTTGCAGACGACTGCAAAGAAAGACGGCGATGGTTATGTCTTGAACGGCCACAAGGCAGTCGTGATTGCGGCGCCTTGGGCGAGCCATCTGATTGTCACCGCGCGCACAAGCGGCGGACAGCGCGACAAGGATGGCATTTCTGTGTTCGTGCTCGACAAATCGACCGATGGCGTGGTCACACGCGATTACGAGACCGTCGACGGGCGTCGCGCGTCCGAGGTGTATTTCGAAAATGCGCGCGTGCCTGCTGACGCGCTGATCGGCGAAGAAGGCGGCGCTCTGCCGCTGATCGAGCGGGTCACGGATGAAGCCATCGCCGCGCAATGCGCGGAGGCATGCGGGGCGATGAAAGTCGCCAATGCCATGACGCTGGAATATTCAAAGCAGCGCAAGCAATTCGGCGTGCCCATCGGTAAGTTCCAGGTGCTGCAGCACCGTATGGCGGACATGTTCACTGAGTATGAGCAGTCAGTTTCTATGAGCTATCTCGCGACTCTCAAGCTTGATGCGTCCGAGAGTGAGCGCAAACGGACTGTATCCGCTGCCAAGGTACGGATCGGGCAGGCCGCGCATCATATCGGTCAGGAATCAATTCAGATCCACGGCGGCAACGGCATGACCGATGAATACGCGATCGGCCACTATTTCAAGCGGTTGACGATCTTCGATTCTGAATTTGGCAATGTCGATCATCACATGAAACGGCACGTCGCGCTCGCGTGACGTGTCGGCCATTGGTCGAATTTCTGGAAATGGTGCTGCTGGAGAGAATTGAACTCTCGACCTCACCCTTACCAAGGGTGCGCTCTACCACTGAGCTACAGCAGCGCTCGGTTGCCGCGCGCCTATTGTCTTGCGCGGGCGCAATGTCAAGCCAAGCTTGAAGTGAAATGCGCTTAGCGCCATTGCGTTTCGCATGAGTGAAGAAACCGAGAAGAAAATGTCGCGGGAAGAGCGTTTGGCGGCAAAATTGCGCGAAAACCTGCGCCGCCGCAAAGCGCAGGCGCGCGAAATGACCGAATCAGGCGGAGAAGTGCTTCCCAAAAAGGGAGAGGGGAGCTAACGGGTGTTGCTCTTATTCGTAGGGTGCCAAGCCACCCTCACCCTCCACCCTTCCGCCCGGAGCCTACCGGGGGACAATCCGGGTGTAAGGGTGGAGGGAGCGGGTGGCCCGGACCGCCGGAGAGATAATGCCTAAACTTATTCTCGTTCGCCATGGCCAAAGCCAGTGGAACCTAGAAAACCGTTTCACGGGTTGGTGGGATGTTGACCTGACAGAGCAGGGCGTTGCCGAGGCAAAGGCCGCCGGCGCGCTGATGAAAGAGAAGGGCGTTTTGCCCACCGCCTGCTTCACGTCGGTTCAAACCCGCGCGATCAAGACCCTCAATCTCGCATTGGAAGAAATGGGCCGGCTATGGTTGCCAGTCACGAAGGATTGGCGCCTTAATGAGCGTCACTATGGCGGGCTGACTGGGCTCAACAAGCAGGAAACGCGCGAGAAACACGGTGATGAGCAGGTGCACATCTGGCGCCGCAGCTTTGACGTTCCGCCGCCGCCGATGGAGCCGGGCAGTGAATTCGATCCGGGCAACGATCCGCGCTATGAGGGCATTGATGTGCCCTATACCGAAAGCCTGAAGCTCACGATCGAACGCGTGCTGCCCTATTGGGAAAGCGATATCCTGCCCGTGCTGGCGAGCGGTGAGACTGTGATCATTTCAGCGCACGGCAACAGTCTGCGCGCGCTGGTGAAGCATCTTTCGAAGATTTCAGATGAGGACATCACCGGGCTGGAGATTCCCACCGGCCAGCCGATCATCTATGACTTTGATGACAACATGGTGCCGGGCGAACGGTATTATCTGAAAGACAGCTAAGGGGGCGCTGTTATGAGCAAAGTTGCCATAGTGATGGGCAGCCAGTCAGACTGGCCCACCATGAAGCGCGCCGCCGAAGTGCTGGAAGAACTCGAAGTCGAGCACGAAGCACGCATCGTGTCCGCGCATCGTACGCCAGACCGCATGAGCGCCTTTGCCAAAGGCGCGGAAGGCGAAGGCTTTGATGTCATCGTCGCAGGCGCAGGCGGCGCGGCGCATCTGCCCGGAATGATCGCCGCGATGACCCATCTGCCGGTGCTGGGAGTGCCAGTGCAATCCAAAGCACTAAGCGGGCAGGACAGCTTGCTTTCGATTGTCCAGATGCCGGCGGGCGTTCCCGTTGGCACGCTGGCGATTGGTGAAGCGGGTGCAACGAATGCCGGGTTGATGGCAGCCGCGATCCTCGCCCTACAGGATGAAGACCTGTCGGAACGCCTGCAGGATTGGCGCGCGGCACGCAGCGCGGCGGTGGCGGAGCATCCGACGGACTGATGCTCAAGCCTGGCAGCACCATCGGCATTTTAGGTGGCGGCCAGCTTGGCCGGATGATGGCGATGTCGGCTGCACAATTGGGCTACCGCGTGATTGGCTATTCCCCGCCGGGCGACAATGTTGCGGCCGATTTGTGCCACGATTTCTTCGAGAAAGGCTGGGGCGATAAAGAGGCTCTCGCTGCATTTGCCGCAAAGTGCGATGTAGTGACCTGGGAATTCGAGAATGTGCCGCTGAGTGCAGTCGCGATGATCCCGGAAAGTTTGCTCACGCCCCATTCGCGCGCGCTTGAAGCGGCACAGGACCGCTTGAAAGAAAAGCGCTTCGTCGAAGGATTCGGCGGCAAACCAGCACCCTATATGGCAGTCGATTCAGAAGCTGATCTTGCCTCCGCGGCAGAGCGCATCGGCACGCCGGGCATCCTTAAGACAGCGCGCGACGGCTATGATGGCAAGGGCCAGTGGCGCATTGCATCGCTGCGCGATGTCGACAGCTTCCGCTTTCCGGGCAAACCCTGCGTCTATGAAGGCATGGTCGAGTTTGACGCTGAGTTTTCCGTAATCCTGGTGCGCGCTGCTGGCGGCGAGGTGCGCTTCTGGGATTCGACCGCCAATGTCCACAAGGGCGGCATGCTGGAAACTTCGACTCTGCCCGCTGGAGACGCGGTAGATCAACACGTCGAAGCCGCGCGCGAGATCGCCCGGCAAACCGCTGAGGCGCTCAATTATGTCGGCGTGCTTACGCTGGAGTTCTTCGCGACGGCGCAGGGCCCGGTGTTCAACGAGATGGCGCCGCGGGTGCATAATTCGGGCCATTGGAGCATCGAAGGCGCGGCCACCAGTCAGTTCGAAAACCACATTCGCGCGATCTGCGGCTTGCCCTTGGGCTCAACCGAAACACGGTTCGCCAATATCGAGATGCGCAATATCGTGGGCGAGGATGCGCTCACCGCCTACGAAATGCTGAGCGAGGATACTGAGGCGCACCTGCATCTCTATGGCAAAGCCGAGGCGCGCGAGGGGCGCAAGATGGGCCATGTCACCCGTGTGAGCGGCTGCAAAAGCTGATCCGATGGAAGAGGGGCTATTCCTGATCTATGCGCGCGCCGCAAACGGCACGATTGGCAAGGACAATTCGCTGCCCTGGCATCTGCCCGCTGACCTGAAACGGTTCAAGGCGCTGACCATGGGCAAGCCAATGATCATGGGCCGTAAGACGTTTGAAAGCCTGCCCGGCCTGTTGCCAGGGCGGCGGCACATAGTTCTCACTCGGCGCGAAAGCTGGGACAGTGATGGCGCGGAAGTCGCACGCAGTGTCGAGGAAGCCATCGCGCTCGCTCGCCAAGATAACGGCGGCGGAGAAATCGCTGTGGTCGGCGGCGCAGCGATCTACGATGTGTTTCGCCCACTGGCTGAGCGGATCGAACTGACTGAAGTGCACGCAGAGTTCGAAGGTGATACCTTCGTGAAGCCAATCGGGTCAGAATGGGAGGTGACCGCGCGGGAGGATTTCCCGGCAGAGGGCGATTTGCCAGCGTACTCCTTCGTGACCTACCACCGCCGTGAGGAGGAGAGCTGATGCGCTGGCTCGACCATCGCGAGACTGTGCCCGACGCGCTGCGCGGTGCGATTATCGCGCTGGGCAATTTTGATGGCTTTCACAAAGGACATCAGGCGGTAGCGGGCGAGGCAATCGACTGGGCGCATGCCGAGGGCCGCCCTTCGATCATCGCCACTTTCGATCCGCATCCGGTGCGTTTCTTCCGCCCCGATGTCCCGCCCTTCCGGCTGACCACGCTTGAGCAGCGGCAAGAGCTATATCTGGCCGCAGGCGCAACCGCGATGCTGGTGTTCCACTTCGATCGTGAGCTATCCAGCACCAGCGCGGAAGATTTCATTACAGAGATCCTGATCAATCGGTTTGGCGCGCACGGTGTAGTGACTGGTGGCGACTTCAGCTTTGGCCAAGGTGCGAAGGGCAATGTTGATCTGCTGCGCGAGCTGGGCGGCGCACATGGATTGCAGAGCCGCGTCGTCGATGTGGTCGAAGATCGCAGCGAAGTCGTCTCCTCCAGCCGCATCCGTGATGCCTTGCGCGATGGTGATCCGCAGCTTGCCGCCCAGCTTCTCACCCGCCCGTTCGCGATCCGCGGCATCGTGGAACATGGCGACAAGAACGGCCGCAAGCTCGGCTACCCCACCGCCAATCTGGCGATCGATAAATACCTGCGTCCCAAATACGGCGTCTATGCCGTGACGGGCCGCATCCTGAGCACTGGCGAGGAACTGAATGGCGCCGCCAATATTGGCGTGCGCCCGCAGTTTGAACCGCCGAAGGAATTGCTCGAGCCGTATTTCTTTGACTTCTCCGGTGACCTTTATGGGCAAGAGATAGAAGTCGCCTTCCATCATTTCCTGCGCGGCGAAGCGAAGTTTGACAGCCTTGATGAATTGACCGCGCAGATGGAGAAGGATTGCGCCGAGGCGAAGAGGCTTCTAAGCGCCCCCCAAACCTGAATCAGAGCACGATGACCGAAAAGCGCGACTATAAAGATACCGTCTTCCTGCCGAAGACCGATTTCCCGATGAAAGCCGGCTTGCCTCAGAAGGAGCCGGGCATTCAGGCGCGCTGGGAATCCGAGGGACTCTATCGCCAGCTGCGCGAAGCGCGCGCGGGGCGTGAGAAGTTCATCCTGCATGATGGGCCGCCCTATGCGAATGGCGATATGCATATCGGCCATGCGCTGAACCATATCCTGAAAGACATGGTCTGCCGCACGCAGAATCTGGCAGGCAAGGACGCGCCCTATGTGCCGGGCTGGGATTGCCACGGTCTGCCGATCGAATGGAAGATCGAAGAGCAGTACCGCAAGAAGAAGCGCGACAAGAACGAAGTCGATCCCAGGGAATTCCGCGCTGAATGCCGCGCCTATGCGCAGCATTGGGTCGATACGCAGCGTGAGCAGCTGAAGCGGCTGGGCATCATGGGCGATTGGGACAATCCCTATCTGACCATGGATTTCGCGGCGGAAGGCACGATTGTGTCCGAGCTGCTGAAATTTGCTGAAAGCGGCAATCTCTATCGCGGGTCAAAGCCGGTGATGTGGAGCCCGGTGGAGAAGACCGCGCTCGCCGAGGCCGAGGTCGAATATGAAGATTTGACCGATAGCCCGCAGATCGATGTGGCATTTGAGATCACAGAATCGCCGATTGAGGAACTCGTCGGCGCGCATGCGGTGATCTGGACGACCACGCCTTGGACGATCCCGGTGAACCAGGCTTTGGCCTATGGGCCGGATGTCTATTACCAGCACATCAAGGCCAGCGACGGGCGCCGGTACCTTGTCGCGTTCGACTTAATTGATGACTTTCTGGAGCGCACGGGACTGAGCTACCGCCATCCAGATGCTAGTGCCGGCATCGAACAAATGCCTGCCAACAACATCAAAGGCTCCGACCTAGCAGGTACAAAAGCCCGCCACCCCATGCACCACCTCGGCAGGTTTTACGCGACACCGCGCCCGTTCCTCGCTGGCGATTTTGTTACCACCGATAGTGGTACTGGCCTGGTCCATATGTCGCCTGACCATGGCGAAGACGATTTCGCGCTGTGCAAGGAGCATGGCATCGAGCCGGTTTTCGCAGTGATGGATGACGGGCGTTATCGCGACGACTGGCTGTGGCTGGGCGGAGCGGATGAGCGCCGCCGCAGCGTCATCAACAAACCGTTCAATTCACTAGAAGGCCCGATCTGCAGCGACCTGCGCGAAGCGGGCGCATTGCTAAGCGCCTCTGCCGATTACGCGCACAGCTATCCGCATTCATGGCGCTCCAAGGCCAAGGTCATCTATCGCTGCACGCCGCAGTGGTTCGTACCGATGGACAAGAGCCTGCACTGGCTCAGCCCCAAGACTGCCGAGGAAAAGGGCTGGGAAGCCGAAGGTGGCGCAATCGATCCCGCGGATGAGAAGCCGTGCGCAGCACCCACACTGCGCGAACGCGCGATGGAGGAAATCGCTCGCGTCCGCTTCGTGCCGGAAAAAGGCCGCAACCGCATCGGCAGCATGGTCGAGGGTCGCCCGGACTGGGTGCTGTCCCGCCAGCGCGCATGGGGTGTGCCGATCACGCTGTTCGTCAATCGCGAGAGCGGCGACTACCTGCGCGATGAAGCCGTGAATGCGCGCATCGTTGCCGCCGTGCACAAGGAAGGCGTTGACGCGTGGGAACAGGATCGCGCGCAGGAATTCCTCGGCCCCGATTACAACGCCGATGATTTCGAGATGGTCACCGACATTCTGGACGTGTGGTTCGATTCGGGCTGCACGCACAGCTTCGTGCTCGAAAGCGGCAAATGGCCGGACCTGCAATGGCCAGCCAATCTCTACCTCGAAGGCAGTGACCAACACCGTGGCTGGTTCCAGTCATCGCTGCTGCAAAGCTGCGCGACCCGCGGCCGCGCGCCTTATGACGAAGTGCTGACCCACGGCTTCACCATGGATGCCAAGGGCAAGAAGATGTCGAAGTCGCTCGGCAACACCATCGATCCGCTGAAGGTCATGGAGCAATATGGCGCCGATATCATCCGGCTGTGGGCGCTCTCGGTCGATTTCACCGAGGATCACCGCATCGGCGATGAAATCCTGAAAGGCGTAGGCGACCAGTACCGCAAGCTGCGCAACACCTTCCGCTATCTGCTCGGCGCGCTTGACGGGTTTGTCGGCGACATGGGCGATGCGGGCGAAATCCCCGAGCTTGAGCGCTATGTTCTGGCGCTGCTGGCTGGCCTTGACGGCAAGCTGCGCAAAGCCGTGGATGACTATGACTTCAACACCTACACTCGCCTGCTGGTCGATTTCTGCAACGAAGACCTCTCCGCGTTCTTCTTCGATATCCGCAAAGACACGCTCTATTGTGACGGGCCGGACAGCAACACACGCAATGCCTATCGCACGGTGCTGGACCTGCTGTTCCACGCGCTGGTGCGCTATGCCGCGCCGGTGCTGGTCTACACCGCAGAAGAGGTGTGGAGCACACGCTATCCGGACGGCGGCAGCGTCCACTTGCTCGAATGGCCAGCCGTACCGGGAATCTCCGCCGATGGCGCGAAGTGGGGCAAGCTACGCGACCTGCGCGAACGCGTGAACGAAGCGATTGAGCCGCTGCGGCGCGAAAAAGTGATCCGTTCCAGCCTTGAAGCAGAAGTCATTGTGCCCGCCGATGCGGTGCCTGAAGGCTTCAGCGACGCAGATCTGGCCGAATTGTTCATCACAGCGTCAGTCACGCGCAGCGATAGCGACAGCGTGACCGTCACCAAAACCAATCATCACAAATGCGGCCGCTGCTGGCGCTTGCTTCCAGAAGTTTCGGAAGATGGCGAGCTGTGCAATCGCTGTGAGGATGTCGTTGGTGAATAGCGCGATGTTTACCCGCGCCCGTTGGATTGGTCTGGGCATTGCCGCGCTGATCTTTGTCAGCGACCAGTTCGTCAAATGGCTGGTCGATGGCCCGCTTGGCCTGATGCGCGAAGGCGACAAACTTGACCTGCTGCCATTCTTCGATTTCACCCGGGTGCATAACCGCGGCGTTTCACTGGGGTTGTTCGAAGCCACCAGCGATGAGACCCGCTGGATTCTGGTAGGCGTTACCGCGCTGATCGCGGTTGTGGTTGCCGTCTGGATGTTCCGCGAGCGATTGCTGGGCGACATCATCGGCCTGGGCATGATTTTGGGCGGCGCGCTGGGAAATATCGTCGACCGGACACGCTATGGCTATGTCCTCGACTATGCCGATTTCCATATCGGGGATTTTCGCCCCTTCCTTATTTTCAATGTCGCCGACGCCGCTATCACCATCGGTGTGGTGATAATCCTTGTGCGCAGCTTCTTCGTAAGCGACAATGCACGTAAGGCCGAAGCTGAATAGCAAGAATAGATGCCGCCAATGCGGCCAATGGAGTGAATGAAATGCCTAGTCTCAAGACGCCCATTCTTTTGATCGCAACCAGCGCAATGCTGGCCGGGTGCGGCGGCGGCGGTATTCTCAATCGCGAGCGGCCGGATGAATTCGCTGTTCAGCGGCAAGCCCCGTTGGTTGTACCGCCAGACTTCAACCTGGTCCCGCCTGCTCCAGGCGCTCCCCGTCCGGGTGACGGTTCGACTCAGGAACAGGCATTGGAAGCGCTGTTCGGTGGCCCCGCTCCGCGCAGCCAGGTCGAAACAAGTGCCCTCGACAGAGCGGGTCAGGCCGCTCCTGGTATCCGCTCCTCAGTGGGTGATCCGGAAACCAACACTGTCGCCAAAGGCACGGTAACGCGTGATATCATCGCTGCGCCCGAAGGCGCCGGCGCCAGCGCTACGGCTGTGATTCCAGGGTAATTTTTGATTTCCGCAAGCGCATCCGCGCTCGCGATTTCCTCGCTCATGCGGTCTTGTATCGCGTCGCCACGGACGGCCGGTTGGCCTTTGGCTACCGCGACCAAGCGTACAAACCCGCGCTATTCCTGAGACACCAGTAATTTGTCGATCCGGCGTCCGTCCATATCGACGACCTCGAAACGCCAGCCCTGATCGTGGAAATGATCGCCCGCAACCGGTAGTCGTTTCATCACTGACAAAACATAGCCAGCGGCGGTACCAAACTCGCGGCTCTCGTCATACTCGATACCTAACCGGTCAGCGAGAGCGTCAGCAGAGAGAGCGCCTGAAACAAGCAGCGAGCCGTCCTCGCGCTCTACCAGAAGCGGCGTATCGCCTTCGTCCTGGTCGCTGGCAAATTCACCGGCCATCGCAGTAAGCAGATCAACTGGTGTGATGATCCCGTCGAGATGACCGTATTCATCATGCACCATCGCCATGGCAATTTCGGATTGCTGGAGTACACGTAGGGCATCCATTGCATCCAGCTGATCGGGCACGACTTCAGCCTTTCGCATCAGCCGTTTCAGCGAAACCTTTTTGCCCTGTACCATTGCGCCCAATACTTCACGCACTTTGACTACGCCTAGAACATTGTCCGCTGATCCATCAGCGACAGGCAAGAGCGAGTGCGGGCTGTTCTCGATTGTTTTGCGGATTTCCGCTTCATTGGCGGCAATTTCAATCCAGTCGAGTTCTGTGCGTGGCGTCATCAACTCGCGCACGGGACGCTCAGCCAGCCGCACAACGCCCGTCAGGATCTGATGCTGATCTTCCTCGATCGCACCAGAGCGAGTGGCATCGGCAAAAATCATCTGCAGCTCTTCAGCGGTGACAGATGATTGCCCGCCGGGCCGGACACCTAGCATCCGGATCAGCACTCCGGATGAAGTGTCCAGCACCCAAACCAGCGGCGCAGCGAACTTCGCGATCATCGCCATCGGCCGTGCCATCGCAAGCGCAATCGGCACTGCGTGACGCAGCGCCAACTGCTTGGGAACCAGTTCGCCAACCACCAGGCTGAGGTAAGTGGTCAACGCAATCACCAGGACAAAGCCGGCATCGCTTGCGTAATCGGTAGGCACACCGAATGCCGCCAGCCTTTCGCCAACAGGCTCGCCCAGGCTGGCACCTGAATACGCACCGGCAATAATTCCCACCAGCGTTATGCCGATCTGAACAGTCGAGAGAAACTTCCCCGGGTCAGCAGCCAGTTGCAAGGCGGTCTTTGCGCTCACCGAACCCTTGTCACGTTTGGCCTTAAGGCGCGCTGGCTTTGCGGATACTATCGCCAGCTCTGACATGGCGAACACGCCGTTGAGCACGATCAATCCGATGATGATAAAAGCATCTGGCCAGGGAAACGGTGTCACACTCACTTCGCTAGCATAAATCTTCGCACTTGCCAGCTTCATTGCACAGCCAGCCGTAAAGCTTTAGAAAGATCACATAGCGATCAATGTCTTGGGGAAGGCATGAGTCGCGATTGCGGGGCGAGATGCTTGAGACATTCGGGCATTCTTGGAGGAGAATTTTGATGAAGACATCACGTATTATGCTTTCCAGCCTGGCGGCAGCCTCACTGCTCGGCACCAGTGCATGTGTAACAGATCCCAATACTGGTGAACGTAAAGTCTCTCGCACGGCAATCGGCGGCGTAGGCGGGGCCGTGCTGGGCGGATTGCTCGGCGGTGCGATTGGCGGCAAGACCGGGCGCATTGTAGGCGCGGTCGCCGGCGGCGCTGCGGGCGGCTATGTCGGCTACACGATGGACCAGCAAATCCGTGAGCTTAAGGAAGAGACCGAAGGTTCCGGCGTTGAAGTGACTGAGGTCGATAATGGCGAAGCCATTTTGCTCAACCTGCCAGATAATGTCACCTTTGACGTGGGCAGTGCCACTTTAAACCCTGGCTTCCGCAGCACGTTGGACGGCGTTGCCGAGAATCTGGTCAAATATCCCAACAGTCTGGTGGATGTGTATGGCCACACCGATTCGACTGGCTCGGATGCATTCAACCAGACACTGTCAGAGCGCCGCGCACAAACGGTCGCAAATTACCTCCAGTCCCGAGGCGTTTCGCAGGCGCGTATCCGCTGGCAGGGCTTCGGGGAAACTCTTCCCATCGCGACCAATGACACACCCGAAGGCCGTGCTCGTAATCGCCGTGTCGAAATCAAAATCATCCCGTTCGACGAGCAGGATGTGCAGGAGGCGCAAGCCCAGCAGGGCTACTAAGCTTACAGCTCTTGCAACAAGCGAAGGGCCGGCCTCAGGGTTGGCCCTTTGTTATAGGCGCAAGCTCAGCCGCCCGGCCCGCCAGCCGTGCGACCGCCTCTGCGTGGATCTGAGGTGCGCAAACCAGCACTCCAAAGGCACGCGGGTCACGTTTGTTGTAAGCGAGCGGCTGGCCGAAGGTGTCTGTGACCTCTGCGCCAGCTTCGCGTGCGATCAGCGTAGCGGCGGCAACATCCCACTCGTACCCCCATCGTAATGTAGCGACCAGATCGGCTTCATCAGCGGCAACCATAGCGATCCGCATCGCAATCGAATTGGGTTTGTCGACCATCACAAGATCGCTGTCTGCATTGGGTAACTGATCGATCGGGACGCGCGATCCGGCAAACTGATCCCGGCGCGAAGCGACCAGACCCTCGCCGTTTCGCCACGCTCCCCTGCCCGCGATGCCTAACCAGTTTTCGTTCCGGGCGGGCGCACACAACATTCCGATCAGCGGCCTGCCTTCACTTACCAGTGCCACCGAGACGCACCAACCGCTGCGGCCACGCACAAAGTCACGCGTGCCGTCGATCGGATCAACCAGCCAGATAAGGCCGCGATCAAGCCGTTCGGGTGCGTCAGCGGTCTCTTCCGATAGCCAGCCTGCCGATGGCAACAGAGCGCCCAGTTCACGCTTAAGGAACGCGTCAACTGCAAGATCGGCGTCGCAAACGGGCGAGCCGGGCTCTTTCTCCCAGCTTTTGACCTTACCGCCCGCTCCGGGCCAAAGGTCGTGCGCGATCCTGCCCGCTTCGCGGATAATTGAATCAAGGCGTTCGCTATCGATCAACTCTGTGGACTACCCTTCAAATTGGCAGTCTTGGCACTGCACGTCCAAAGTCTGCTTTTCAAGGCGGCGAATCCATGCTTATGCGTCTCGCGCACAATTCCAACGGAAAGCCACTCACAAAGGAAACGGCCTCCCCATGAATATCCACGAATACCAGGCAAAAGAACTTCTAGCGAAATATGGCATCGGCATTCCGGCCGGTCACGCTGCTCTGACAGTCGAAGAGGCTGTCCAGGGCGCGAAGAAACTGCCCGGGCCGCTGTACGTCGTGAAGGCGCAGATCCACGCCGGTGGGCGCGGCAAGGGTAAGTTCGCAGAACTGGGGCCGGACGCCGGCGGCGGTGTTCGCCTGGCAAAGAGCATCGAGGAAGTCGAATCGCATGCCAAGGAGATGCTCGGCAACACACTGGTGACGATCCAGACGGGCGATGCTGGCAAGCAGGTGAACCGTCTCTATGTCACCGACGGAGTCGATATTGCAAAGGAATATTACCTGTCGATGCTGGTTGACCGCGCATCAGGCCGCGTGGCGATGATCGTTTCAACCGAAGGCGGCATGGACATCGAAGAAGTCGCGCATTCGACGCCTGAAAAAATCACCACGATCACTATCGATCCGGCCCAAGGCTTCATGCCGCATCATGGCCGCGCGGCTGCGTTCGCTCTGAAGCTGACGGGTGACCTCAACAAGCAAGCGCAGAAGCTGACCAAACAGCTATACACCGCGTTCATGGACCTCGATTGCGAGATGCTGGAGATCAACCCGCTGGTTGAAACAGATGACGGCCAATTGCTGGTTCTCGACACCAAGATGAGCTTCGATGGCAATGCGCTGTTCCGTCACAAGGACGTCGAAGCACTTCGGGACGTTACCGAGGAAGACCCAGCCGAAGTCGAAGCGAGCGAGTATGACCTCGCCTACATCAAGTTGGACGGCAACATCGGCTGCATGGTCAATGGCGCGGGGCTCGCCATGGCAACGATGGACATCATCAAGCTGAACGGTGCATTCCCGGCGAACTTCCTGGACGTGGGGGGCGGTGCCACCACTGAGAAGGTAACCGCAGCATTCAAGATCATCCTGAAAGACCCCGCGGTTGAAGGCATTCTGGTCAACATCTTTGGCGGCATCATGCGCTGTGACACGATTGCAGAAGGCATTGTGATCGCAGCCAAGGAAGTCGATCTCAGCGTGCCGCTGGTGGTTCGCCTTGAGGGTACCAACGTCGAGAAAGGCAAAGAAATCCTCGCTAATTCCGGCCTGCCTATCGTTCCGGCCGATGATCTGGGCGATGCCGCGAAGAAGATCGTCGCTGAGGTGAAGCAGGCGGCCTAAGCACCGATTGCGCGAAGCAGTTGAAAGGCCCTGCCGGCATTCGCTGGCGGGGCTTTTTGCTTGGCCGGTCTCAATCGATCGCTGAGAACCGGAAACTCAGCTCCCCGCCGGATTGCATCCGCACAGCAGCAACCAACCCTTCGCCCGGACTGTCCGGATCTGCACATCGCAGCGTCAACGCATTGAAATAAGCCGCACAAGGCTCGATTGCGACCAAGCGGAAGGTGAGCATGTCATCTTTCTCTTCCCAACCGGTCAGGTCAGCGTTGAAATGCTTCAGCTTCAGCGCAAGGCTGCCGTCCTGAGGCAAAATGTACAGGTGCTCAGAGAACATGATCCCACCATCGGGGGTCTCCTGCACGAAGGTGCCCACCATCGTACCGCCAATCGGAGGTAGCCAGCTCTCCATCGCTGGTGCCCCTTGAATGCCTTCACCTGCCCATTGGCCGACGAGCCAGTCCAGCTGGTCGATTGTCGCGGGCGGAGACACAAAACCCTGCTCGCCAACCCGCGTTTCCATCACCGGCTCTTCACTCGCCAAAGGCGCCGCCATGATGAGCGCGGCGCAAGCAGCCAGCAGATGTTTTGCAGGTTTCATGACACTCTCCTGTTCTGCAACCGAAGGCTATCCCTCCTCAATTGGCTAGTCCAGCGATCATGCGGAATCGCTTGACCTGACGCGCCGTGAGCGCGAGTGAATACCGCGCATCTAGAGAGATTCTCGTGACCCCACCCCGCTTGACGTTTACGTAAACGCAAGCTAGGTGGGCGCCACGCTATTTGAGAGGAAGGAAATCCCATGAAAATCCTCGTCCCCGTCAAACGGGTGATCGACTACAACGTGAAGCCGCGCGTCAAGGCGGATGGTTCAGGCGTAGACCTGGCCAACGTCAAGATGAGCATGAACCCCTTCGATGAAATCGCGGTTGAAGAAGCGATTCGCATCAAGGAAGCGGGCAAGGCGGAAGAGATCATTGCTGTCTCTGTCGGCCCGGCCAAGTCTCAGGAAACACTGCGTACCGCGCTCGCTATGGGCGCAGACCGCGCGATCCTGGTCGAAGTGGAAGACGGCGTCGACGTAGAGCCGCTGGCTGTTGCCAAGATCCTGAAAGCCATCGCAGAGGAAGAAGGCCCCGGCATCGTGATGCTGGGCAAGCAGTCGATCTCTGATGATAGCAACCAGACCGGTCAGATGCTCGCGGCGCTGATGGGCCGCCCGCAAGGCACCTTCGCCAACACCGTCGAAGTGGATGGTGACAGCGTGACTGTGAAGCGCGAGATCGACGGCGGTCTCGAGACTGTGAAGCTCTCGCTGCCAGCCATCATCACCACTGACTTGCGCCTCAACGAACCACGCTATGCTTCGCTGCCAAACATCATGAAGGCGAAGAAGAAGCCGCTCGATACAAAGGCGCCCGGTGACTACGGCGTGGATATCACCCCGCGCCTCACAACCACCAATGTCTCCGAACCGCCGGTTCGCCAGGCAGGTGAGAAGGTTGAAGATGTTGATGCTCTGGTCGCCAAGATCAAAGCGCTCGGCATCGCGTAAGAAACCCGGACAGGAAAGGTAGACAGAACCATGAAAACTCTCGTTTGGGTCGAACACGACAATTCAAGCGTTAAGGACGCCACGCTGGCTGTGGTCACCGCGGCGGCAAAACTGGGCGAAGTGCACCTGCTGGTCGCTGGCTCAGGCTGCGCTGGCGTAGCTGACGAAGCGGCCAAAATCGCAGGCGTTGGCACCGTGCACGTGGCAGACGATGCGGCCTATGAGCACGCGCTGGCAGAAAATGTCGCTCCGCTGATCGCGGGCCTGATGGACAGCCATGACGCTTTCCTCGCGCCGGCAACCACTACCGGCAAGAACATCGCGCCGCGCGTTGCGGCCTTGCTCGACGTGATGCAGATTTCGGACATCCTTTCGGTCGAAGGCGAGAAGACCTTCACCCGTCCGATCTATGCCGGCAATGCAATTGCAACGGTCGAAAGCTCTGATCCGAAGCTCGTAATCACCGTTCGCGGCACTGCGTTTGACAAGGCCGCGCCTGACGGCGGCTCGGCCAGCGTTGAAGCGGTCAGCGGGACGGGTGATGCCGGAACGTCCAGCTTCGTTGGTGCGGAAATCGCCGAGAGCGAGCGTCCCGAACTGACTAGCGCGAAAGTCATCGTGTCGGGTGGCCGCGCGCTGAAGGATGCGGAAACTTTCGAAGCAACCATCACGCCGCTAGCTGACAAGCTCGGCGCAGGGATTGGCGCATCGCGCGCTGCGGTCGACGCCGGCTATGTGCCGAACGACTACCAGGTCGGCCAGACCGGCAAAATCGTGGCCCCCGAAGTCTACATCGCCATCGGTATTTCCGGTGCGATCCAGCACTTGGCAGGGATGAAGGATTCCAAGACCATCATCGCCATTAACAAGGATGAAGACGCACCGATCTTCCAGGTGGCGGACGTGGGCCTTGTCGCTGACCTGTTCAAGGCAGTGCCGGAGCTGACTGAAAAGCTGTAACCTTCAGAAAACCTTAGGGTTGATAAGAACCTCCGGCGGGCTATCGTGCCTGCTGGAGGTTTTTCTATGCTCTCTGTCAGGCTAGCCTTGGGTGCGGCAACAATCGGGCTGAATTCGCCAGCCTCGGCGGACAATCATAAGGCTTATGTGGTTCTAGAGCCCAGCACATACTGGAATGTGGATTTCGCCGAGGATAAGTGTAGGCTCGCACGTGCTTTCGGCGACCCTGAGAACAGACACCTTCTTTTCATCGAACAAGGAGGGCCCGGTTCAAGATTCGGGTTCGTAGTCATTGGAGATGCATTCGAAAGGTTTAGACGACCCGATCGGATTTCGGTGCAGTTCGGTGAATTTGATCCGATCAAAGAGATCATCCCGCTGTTAGGGAGCACGGAAGACTTCGGCTCTTCCTTGATCTACTCAAAGATGAAATTTTACGATCCTCCGGAGGTCGAGGGAGACGCTGGAGAAGTCAAAGATCCAGAAGCACTACCCCGTCTGGACGTCGAGGCTGCCAATGCAATAAACTTTATCACCTTGCGATACGGCGAACGTGCTGTTGTGTTCGAAACTGGTAACCTTGGCGAAGCGATAGCCGTCCTCAACGAGTGTTCACTCAACTTCGTCGACGAATGGGGCCTTGATCGTGCCGCTCATGAAAGCATGACCAGGAGCCCAATCTGGATGAACGAAGAATCTGTGGCGAAGAAGATTGCTGCGAACTACCCATCAAAGGCGTTGCGGCGTGGAGAGAGCGCGGTCATCCGCATGCGCGTTATAGTGGAGACCGATGGATCGGTTTCAGAATGCGTGCTGCAAAAGGCAACTATTGCAAAATCGCTCGATTCTCCGGCGTGCCGCGAAATGCAGCAAGCCAAATTCGAGCCCGCGCTCGACAAAGAGGGGAGACCAATGCGCTCTTTCTATATGACTAACATTATCTACAAATTGGGCTAACAAGAAACGCGAAGAATTTTCATACTGTTGTTCGCAGCTTGGTTGGCGACATTGGCAGCACCGTTGATCGGGCAGGACGATCAAGAAAGCGAAGTTTGAGCCCGCACTTGACGAGAACAGAGAGCCAATAAGCTCATATTACAATAGTTCTATCGAGTTTGTTATCAGATGAAACCAACAATAAAGTGTAGCGTCATCCCGACGAGGCCACCTACTATGGTGCCGTTGATGCGGATGAATTGAAGGTCTCGGCCAACCGCGCTCTCGATCCGGCCCGTAATCGTAACCGCATCCCAGCGCTTCACCGTTTCTGACACAAGCTGAACAATCTGTCCGCCATAGCGCGTGGAGACACCCACCATGGTGCGCCGCGCGAGGCGGTTAACCTGCAACTGCAATCGCTGGTCCTGCTGCAGCGCGCTGCCCATCTCACCCAGCAGCTTGCGCATCTCCTCGCCCAGCGCATTTTCGGGATCGCGCGCCCGGCGGATCAGCGATTGCCGGATACGCTCCCACACGCCCATCCACCATTCGGCCACGGCAGGATTTTCGATCAGGTCACGCTTCATCGCTTCGACCCGCTCGCGCGTCTTGGGATCATGCTGAAGATCGCTGGCAAGTTTCTCGAGGCCTTCCTCAATCTTGCTACGGATCGGATGCTCGGGATCGACCAGTACTTCCGCCAGCAGCTTATAGAGACCATCGAGCACGGAGGTGGAAATCCGCTCATCCAGCCCGGTCCAGCGCATCACCGCATTGGCGCGCGATTCGATGATGTCACGGATCGTGTCTTCATTGTCTTCCAGCGTCAGGCCCGCCCAGCGGATAAATCCATCCATCAGCGGCATGTGCCGCCCATCGGCAATCGCACCTTCGAGCATGCGGCCAAGCAGCGGGGAGACATCGATCTTGGCAAACTGATTTCCCAGCCCTGCGCGCACCTGGTTGCCCAATCGGTCAGGATCGAGCGATTCAAGCACTTCGGCGAGCAGTTCGGACACACCACCAGTCAGGCGGGATGGGCCGTCCCCATCCTGTACGGGCAGAGGCGGCGCGGTCAGGAACTCGCCAACCGCCTTTGCGATGTTCATGCCCGCCATGCGCCGCGCGACCACTGCAGGCGTGAGGAAATTCTCGCGCAAGAACTGCGCCATGGTGTCCGCGATCCGGTCTTTGTTTTCAGGGATGATGGCGGTGTGCGGGATCGGGATGCCCAGCGGATGGCGGAACAGCGCGGTGACCGCAAACCAGTCTGCCAGTCCGCCCACCATCGCTGCTTCGGCGAAGGCGTTGACATAGCCCCAGGCAGGATGCGTGCCGACCAGACCATGGGTGGTGAAGAACATCACCGCCATCGCGCCCAGCAGTCCCGTTGCCGTCCAGCGCATGCGCCGCGCACGATCCGCCGTCAGCGGTTCGCCGCCAAACTTATATGAAGCAGGTGCGCTGGTCGCCATGTTCAGCCGCCTAGCACAACTATTCGTAAATTACTCTGCAGGTTGCACCCCTGGAACGGCGTCGCCGCCGGTACCCTCGCCATGCTCGTCCGGACGATAGGTCAGGAAACGTTGGCGCATCCATGGCCCAATGCGTTTCTCCAAACCATCAGCCAGACTGAAGCCCGCCGGAACGATCAGCAGCGTCAGCAGCGTCGACAGGATCAGGCCGCCAATCACCACAGTGCCCATGGGTGCGCGCCATGCGCCGTCGCCGGTCAGTGAAATGGCAGTCGGGACCATGCCTGCCGTCATCGCGACAGTGGTCATCACAATCGGCTGCGCACGTTTGTGCCCGGCTTCCATGATCGCATCGAGTTTACGCGTGCCCTTTTCCATCTCCTCAATCGCAAAGTCGATCAGCAGGATGGAGTTTTTGGAGACGATGCCGAGCAACAGCAAGGTACCGATCAACACCGGCATGGAAAGCGGCTGTCCGACAACCCAGACCAGGAAGATACCTCCCAAAGGAGCAAGCGCCAGCGATGTCATATTGACCAGCGGGCTCATCAATCGTTTGTAGAGCAGGACCAGCACACCAAACACCAGCAACACGCCAGCGATCAGCGCGGTGGTAAAGTTGTCGAGCAGTTCCTGCTGCAGTTCGTCTTCACCAACTGCGTCACGGATCACACCTTGCGGCAGGTCCTGAAGCGTCGGCAGTGCGTTGATTTGCTCCATCGCGTTTCCGCGCAAGACGCCGTCAGCCAAGTCAGCTCCAACAAACACGCGGCGGTTCTGGTTATAGCGCTGGATCCGCGTCGGGCCTGCACCGAATGAGATATCGGCAATCGTGCCTAGCGGAACGGAAGCGCCGCTGTTGGTTGGCACAGGCAGGTTCTGCAGCGTCGTCAAGTCACGCCGGTCACCCTCTGGCAAGCGCACACGGATCGGAATCTGGCGGTCCGAGAGCGAGAACTTGGCGGTGTTCTGCTCGATCTCACCCATTGTCGCGATACGGATCGTCTGGCTCAAGGCGATGGTAGATACACCCAGTTCAGACAAGAGTTCGGTGCGGGGACGGATGATAATCTCAGGCCGCGGAATATCGGCGCTGATCCGCGGCGCGACTATCGATGAAAGACCCTTCATCTCCTCCACCAGGTTTGCGGCCGTGCGGTTGAGAAGGACGGGATCAGACCCGGCCAACATGATCGTCAGATCACGCCCGCTGCCGCCGCCGCCCGGACCGTTCTGGTTCTGGAAACGCACACGGGCGTCGGGGATCTGGGAAAGTATCGGCGTCATCTGACGCTGGAATTCGATCGAAGACCGCTCCCTGTCTTCCCTCAACGTGATGTAGATTGTAGCCTGGCCCTGATTCACACGCTCCAGCGCCCGCAACACTTCTTGCTGTTCATAGAGTAGGTCAGCAACCTGTTCGGTTACACGCTCGGTCGTCTCCAAGGTCGTGCCGGGCACCATCTCGATCTCGATCTGCGCATTCTCGTCATCAATCTCGGGATTGAACTGGAACGGCGTCTGCCCGAACAGCAAGATCGTGAGCAGGAAGGAAAAATACCCAAGGCCCAGCATCCATACACGGTGATCGAAGAAGCGAGCGTAGAGGTACTGCCAGCTTTGGGCCATCCTCGAACCAAAAGCGCGAGTGGCAAGCCTGAGCACGCCAAAGACCGCCAGAATCGCGAGGAACCCAAGCCCGGTCGCAATCGCGAGCTGAAGGATCAAAATTGGCTTTTCGATCCAGCCATAGAAGAAAGAATGTTCCCCCGGGGTCAGGCCACCAGCGATCGTCGGTGCAACCTGCAGCCCATCCATCGCTCCGAACGACATGAAGACTGCCGCGCCTGAAACGATCAATAGGACAGGGATAAGCAGGATGAACGAAATTACGTAGAGCCAACGGCGCTTTGGCCCCGGCAACCCCTCGCGCCGCGCATGCATTTTCCCGCGGTTAAGCGACCAGCGCAGGACGTCCATATAACGGTCCATCCACTTGCCTTCGCCATGCGCGGCATGCCCCTTTGCCTCAAGGAAATAGGCCGCCAGCATCGGCGTAATCATACGCGCGACCGCCAGGCTCATCAGCACCGCGATCACGACAGTGAGGCCAAAGTTCTTGAAGAACTGGCCCGTCACACCCGGCATCAAGCCAACTGGCAGGAAGACTGCAACAATACAAAAACTGGTCGCGACAACCGGCAATCCGATCTCGTCCGCCGCGTCGATAGATGCCTGATAGGCCGATTTGCCCATCCGCATATGCCGCACGATATTCTCGATCTCCACAATCGCATCGTCGACGAGCACCCCGGCCACAAGGCCGAGCGCAAGCAGCGACAGGAAGTTGAGGTTGAACCCGATCAAATCCATGAACCAGAAGGTCGGGATGGCCGACAACGGAATGGCAACAGCGGAAATCATCGTTGCCCGCCAGTCACGCAGGAAGAAGAAGACCACGATCACAGCCAGGATCGCGCCTTCGACCATAGCCGCGATCGAGCTCTGATACTGGCTTTCGGTATATTTGACGGTGTTGAACAGCGGAATGAACCGAACATCGGGATTTTCCGCCTGGATTTCCTCTATGACTTCTTTGGCCTGTTCAAAGACAGTGACGTCGGATGCGCCCTTGGCGCGCGACATATAGAAATTGACCACTTCCTTGCCGCGCACCTTGCTGATCGACGTGCGTTCGGAATAGCCGTCCCGCACCCGCGCTACGTCAGACAGCTTGATCGTACTGCCGTTGGCCAGCCGGATCTGGCGCTGTGACAATTCAAAGGCGCTTTCATTATTGCCAAGCACGCGGACCGATTGCCGTGTCCCGCCAACTTCGGCCATGCCACCAGCAGCATCGATATTATCTGCGCGCAGCACCTGATTGATCTGGCTGGCGGTCACGCCCAATGACTGCATCTTCTGCAGATCCAGCGTGACTTCGATCTCTCGATTCACACCGCCAAAACGGCCGGCTTCAGCCATGCCGGGAATTGCAAGCAAGCGCTTGGCCACTGTGTCATCAATGAACCAGCTCAATTGCTCGATAGTCATGTCATTGGCTTCAACGGCATAGATGCCCAGGAAACCGCCGGCGATGTCAACGCGGCTGACCCGCGGTTCAAGAATACCGTCAGGCAGGCTGCCACGAACCGTGTCGACTGCGTTCTTGACGTCGGCAACAGCCACATTCGGATCGGTTCCGATTTCGAATTCTACAAAGGTGCCTGAATTGCCTTCACTAGCCGTCGAGCTGATGTTGCGCACGCCGTTGAGCGAGCGCACCGCCGATTCAACCTGCTGCGTAATCTGGTTCTCGATCTCAGTCGGAGCAGCGCCGGGCTGCGAAATATTCACCCGGACCCCGGGAAATTCGACATCCGGATTGTTAACAACATCCATGCGCGCAAAGCTAAGCATGCCAGCCAGCAGCATCGACACAAATATGACGAGCGGAATGGTGGGGTTTCGGATCGACCAGGCAGAGATATTGCGGAAATTCATGAAAATGCCTCGATCTAGTCTTCTTGCAGTTGCGGCGAGACTGTTTCGCCATCAGACAGGAAGCCACCAGCGCGCAGTACAACCTGCTCCGTACCATCAAGTCCGGACATTACCGTGATGCCACTGTCGGTCACAATCCCGATCTCGATTCCGCGCCGCCGCGCTTTCTTCTCTTCATCGATCACGTAAACGAAACTGCCCTCATCATCAGACAGAATTGCCGATTCAGGCAACATGGGTGCATTCACGACACCGCTGTTGATTTGCGCCGTAGCAAAGCCGCCGGGGCGCAATTCGGGTGAATAAGGCAATGCGATGCGCACGGTGCCCTGGCGGGTGCGCTCGTCAATGAATGGTGCGATCTGCCAGATCTGGCCTTCAAAACTCTTGTCCGATCCCACCGGCTGAACTTGCGCCACGCGGCCGACAGACAACCGCGCGAGATCGCTGTCACCGACTTGCGCGTTCAATTCCAGCTCGCCGCCTTTGGCGATGCGAAACAGGGGACCTGAGCCTGCGCTGACTGTCTGGCCAGGCTCAACATTGCGCTCAAGCAGAAGGCCATCTGAGGGGGCCACAATGTTGAGACGCGCGTTGCGCGCCAACAATTCGTTATACTGGGCCTGTGCGACGCTAACGCGCGCAACCGCAGCATCGCGTGTTGCAGTGAGGCGATCCACATCGGCCTGTGAAACAAATCCGCGCTCAACCAATTGCAAAGAGCGATCAAGGTTCGCTTGGGCCAGCTCTGCATCGGCGCGTGCAACCTCGATCTGGGCAGCCGAACTGCGCGCCTGTTGCGATTGCACAGAGCGGTCGATCGACGCAAGAATCTGGCCTGCACGCACCCATTGACCTTGTTCGACGGGAACAGACACCACGCGGCCGCCTTCGCCCACGACACCCACCGGCATCTCGCGCCGGGCGGCCAAAGTGCCTGTTGCCACCAGCGAACCAGCCACTTCGGTTCTGCCCGGAGCGATGACTGTGACGCTTGGCGCCTGAGAGCGATCATCGCCCGCGCCCACGGCCCCGCTGTTCCCGCTGGAAAAATAGAAATATGCCGCCGCGAGGATCGCGATGATCAACACGGTGGCCCCTATCACCCACTTCAGACGCGAAGGCCGCTCAGTCTGGCCAGACAGGTCATAGTCCGATTGGATCTGATCGACAGTTTCGGACCGGATGTTTGATTCGTAATTCATGGCGCTCCCTTTGCGCGAAGTGTGTTACATGGATAACTCACCCTGCGCAATATGCAATAATCGGTCCCGCCTGCGCGACAATATGCATCTCGACCAGCGACATCGTGTAACGACGAGGGGCTTTGCGCCCGGTTTTGCCCCTGTGCAATGAAAAACAGGGCAGCCTAAGTCGCCCCGCCCTTCATTTTCAGCCACTTGGCGGTACGATCAGCTTAGCGCATTTTGCCGCGCTGCACCATATTCACGATTCCAAGCAGAACAACTGCCCCTACCGTGGCTGTGATCAGGTACATGACCCAGCCAGCATCGGTTGTCAGAAATCCGGTTACATTGCCGATACCACTGCCAATCATGCCGCCAACGATGCCAACCACGATGTTCCAGAATATGCCCATCGACGCATCCCGGTTCATGACCAAGCTGGCAAGCCAGCCGGCGATGCCGCCAAGTATGATAGTCGCGATCCAACCCATTTTTCACTCCTCCCTGAATTGATCAGAGGGTTATGGACTGTCATCAGGCATCAAAGCAAGGTTGCCCATCGTCCACTTGCGCAAAAGCAGCGCGGAAGGGCATTTGCCTCCCGCGCTGCGCGCGTGTTTCATTTTGTCGGGCAGTCTTGATCAGTACTTCAGCTGGCGCTCATAAAGATCGCGATAGTGCTGGATACGAGTGACGCGCAGGCCTTGCATGCCGGAGCGATCAACCGCCCGCTGCCAGGAAGCAAACTCTTCAAGAGTCAGCCCATAGCGTTCGAGAACCTCATCAATCGTCAACAGCCCGCCATTGACCGCAGCAACCACTTCCGCCTTCCGGCGCACAACCCAGCGTTTGGTTTCGGGCGACGGCAGGTCGTCAAGCGTCAGCGGCTCTCCAAGGGGGCCGATCACCTGAGCAGGTCTGATATCTTGGTTCTCAATCATTTATCTCTCTTGCATCACTTGCATTCGCATCACACTCGGCTGCTATGCCCATGCCATCACAAGCTTTTCCTGCCTCTAAAGCATTTGGGTTAACGACCCGTTTGCTTTGCGTGCCGCTGGCGAAATAGCCTGCCGCTGCATCCATGAAGCTGGTCGTCATCAAGCTCGAATCCCGGGAAAGCTCATGGCGCAGATCACGCGCGGCATTGATCCGCGCGGTCAGCTCTGGCCAACCGAACGCACGCAATGCCGAACGCCGCGAAACAGCATTGGCAGAAGCACTGGGGATGCGTGAATCGAACATCATGTTGAAAGCTATAAACATGAGCTCGTCAAAATCAGGTAAACCCGCAGTTTACCCTGTGTTAGGAATAAGGAAGCGGTTTCCAGCAGGCGTACTAACTCTGGAACTGGCGCGAAACCCCGTGTAAGGGGCGCCTCGATCATGAGCATTGCTATGACCCTGGAAGCCGGGCTGACGCCTGAGGCCTTGTTCGATTTGCCCAAACCGGCAAGCGAAAGCCGCATCGTCGTGGCGATGTCCGGCGGAGTCGATTCGTCAGTTGTGGCAGCCTTGGCGGCCGCCAGTGGCGCGGAAGTGATCGGCATCACATTGCAGCTCTATGACTATGGCGCGGCAACCGGGCGCAAAGGGGCATGCTGCGCGGGCGATGATATTTCCGATGCACGCAATGTCGCCGACCGTTTGGGCATCGCGCACTATGTCTTCGACCATGAAAGCGCTTTCCGCGAGGACGTGGTCGAGCAGTTCGCCGATGAATATATGGCGGGGCGCACACCAGTGCCCTGCATCCGGTGCAACATGGGGCCGAAGTTCACAGACCTCTTCAAGATGGCGCGCGAGCTGGGCGCGGATTGCCTGGCAACCGGACACTATGTTCGCCGCGTCATGGGCGCTGCAGGACCAGAATTGCACCGCGCGCTAGATCCGGCGCGCGATCAGTCGTACTTCCTGTATGCAACGACCGAGGACCAGCTTGACTATTTGCGTTTCCCCCTGGGCGGCTTGCCGAAAGCGCAGGTTCGCGAACTTGCCGAGCAGGCTGGGCTGCGCAATGCGAACAAGCCAGACAGCCAGGACATCTGCTTTGTCCCAGACGGTGACTATGCCAAGATCGTCAAGAGAATGCGCCCAGAAGGCGGTGTTCCCGGGCCGATATTCCATGCGCAGAGCGGTGAGACGCTGGGTGAGCACAAGGGGATCATCCACTACACCGTTGGCCAGCGTCGCGGGCTGGAAATCGGCGGCCAGCCAGAACCGCTTTATGTTGTCGGACTGGATGCGCCGAATCGCGCGGTCATGGTCGGCCCCAAGCTGATGCTGGCGGTGTCAGATGCAAAATTGATCGAAACCAATCGCATCGGTCCAATTCCCGATGCTCCGCTGACGGCCAAGGTTCGCAGTCTGGCCAAGCCGGTTCCTGTCACACTGGAAGGTCCGCTTGGCGATGGCGCGACCACAATCATCCGTTTCGCTGAACCAGAGTTTGGCGTCGCACCGGGGCAGGCAGCGGTAATCTATGCTGGCGAACGTGTGGTCGGCGGGGGCTGGATAGAGAGCACTACCAGCGCGGCTTAGACACTCAGCTGTCCCACTTCTCCAATACGCAACCATACCCTTCGCGATAGAACGCGGTGTCGTCTGCGATCAGCGGGAAGCGCGCTGTGACAGACTTGGCCTGAACGTCCTCTACCAGCGTGACCAGTTCCATCCCGGCCAGCTTATCCTTGGTGCAATCCTCAAGATCGCGCCCAGCGACAAACCGGCACGAGCAAGCGACGCGTGCAGAATAAGCAGTAGCGGTTTGCGCATAACCCGCTGCAGGCTGTCGGAAATACCATCCTGTGGCCAAAAGCATTGCAAGGATAGCCAGCAGAACCAGCCAACCGCGGCTTGAAGATTTGCCGCTTGTGCGTGCGGAAGATTTTGCCATTGCCAATCCCAATACTGTGCGCGAATGAAGCGCAATGAATTATGTCCGGTCGCTGCTTCCTATCGCCAGTATTGCTGTCCTGCCAGCCCTCTCTGCATGCGGCGAATTACCGCCAGAACGCGCACCACTGAGTGAGCGGGCCCTGGCGGCAGTGACCGCGAGTGCAGGGGCGCCCACGCAAGAGCTTGCGCGCGAAGTCGATGACCTGTTCGCTTTGGAGGGGCTGGGAGAGACACGCGCATTCATCATCATGCATGACGGCGAGATTGCTGCCGAGAGATATGGCGCAGGATATGGGCCGGATACGCGGATGGTTAGCTGGTCGATGGCCAAGACCATTTCTGCAATCATGATTGGTATGCTGGTGTCTGACGGGCGTCTAAGCATGAATCAAAGCGCGCCGATCGAGTTGTGGCAGCGGCCCGGCGACCCTCGCGGCGAGATCACTCTGCGCCAATTGCTGCAGATGCGCAGCGGTCTGCGCCACACCGAAGCTGGTGACCCGCCCTATGAGTCGAGCGAGGTGCGCATGCTTTTCCTTGACGGGCGCGACGATATGGCACGCTGGGCGAAGGAGCAGCCATTGGAAGCTGAGCCGGGGGCGAAATTCGAATATTCCTCGAACACCAGCGTAATCCTGGCGGACATAGCCGCGCGCGCTCTGACCGACAGCGAAGACCCGGACGTTCGCCGGGCAGCGGTGGCAGACTATCTCGAGGCCCGCCTGTTCGGCCCGCTCGGCATGGACAGCATGGTACCCGAATTTGACGCATCGGGCACGCTCATCGGTGGGTCGTTGATACACGGCACCGCGCGCGACTGGGCCAAGCTGGGCGAGTTTCTGCGCCGTAAGGGGTCAGCCCCTAGCGGCGAGCAACTGGTCCCCAGCCGCTGGGTCGATGCCATGATTACACCCAGCCCGCGCAGCCCCCATTATGGCCTGCAGACCTGGCTCAACCGTCCTCTGGAGGACGCCGAGGCTGAACACCCGTTGTTCCCTGATCGCGCTCCACATTCGATGTATTCGCTGATCGGACATATGGGACAATATGTGATTGTCTCGCCTGAGCAACGCCTGACTGTGGTGAGACTGGGCCATTCGAACCGCGAGGAACGCATCGCCATGCTTCAACAAGTGGCAGACGTGATGGAGCTATACCCCGTCAGATAGCATCAGGGGCTTCCCTACACCGGCCGCTCAGCACCACTTGGTCGGCTGTCATCCGGCAAACAAATACACCGCCTCGCGCGCTCGCCTGAAAGGCGCGAAGTTGCGGCGTGCCAAGTCTTTGCGACCAATATGGTGTCAGCACTGCGTGGGCAGACCCGGTTGCTGCATCCTCGCGCCCGGTGCCTGAAAAAACGCGGCTTGTGATGTCAGATTCCCTGCCGTGCAGGGATCCCGCCGCGCTGGCTGTAATTTGCACTTTGCCTTGATTTTCCAGACCACTCATGTCCGGCTTCAACCCCGCAACCTGCTCAGGCCGATCATAGATAGCCAATGCATAGCCTGCTGGATTCCAGCGCAGCTCGCGCGGCTCTGCGCCTAACGCAGCGATAAGCTCTGGCCATTCGTGCGGTTGGCTCGGCAGGGCGGGCAATGACAGCTCATAAGAGGGGTCTGGCCCGCTGTTCGAAATGCCCAGCACTTTGCCGGATGCCGTATGCAGGTTCACGCTCTGGGCATGCGTTTGCGACAACGCCACATGTCCTGCGGCCAATGCACCATGGCCGCACAGGAGGATCTCCTGTTCCGGACTGAACCAGCGCACATCGAACGCGTCTTGCGTAGCCCGTCCACGCAGAAAAGCCGTTGCCGGGGCGCCGATCACAGCCGCCTGGGCCTGCAGCTCCCCATCATCAGGAAAAGCGTCCAGCTCGACAACAGCTGCTAGGTTCCCCCGCGCATCCTCGCCCGCAAAGGCATCGATGAAAGCGATCGTGTCGCGCTCGATCATTTGCGGTCCGGCAGTAGCTCTTCAGCGGCGGGGCCCTGCTCATCGACCAGCCCCTTGGGGTCAGGGTGAATCAGCACTTCGACATCGGGAAAGTCCCGCGCAATTCGCGCTTCCACATCATCCATCAGGTCATGGACCTCAACGATGGTAAGATGCGGGTCGACTGCCATATGAAACTGCACAAAATCATCCGCGCCGCTAGTGCGCGTCCGTAGGTCGTGGACACCGCGGATATCAGGATGTTTGGCCAAAACGGCAAGGAATTCATCGCGCCGTTCCTCGGGCCATTCATGGTCCATCAAATGGTCGATCGCCTCGCCCCCGGCGCGCCATGCACCCCACGCGAGCCATGCCGCGATAGCAAGACCCATTAAGGGGTCAGCGGCACCAAATCCGGCATATTGGTCAAGCACCAGAGCAGCGATTACCGCCAAATTGAGCAAAAGGTCGGACTGATAATGCAAATGATCGGTCTTGATCGCCAAAGACGCGGTTTTGCGGATGACGTGACGCTGCCAGGCAAGCAGAGCGAACGTCGCCAGTATGGCAATCACTGACACGGCAATGCCTTCTTCAGCTGCCGCAGTTTCACCCCCTTCGATCAAGCGAGTAATCGCGCGCAATGCAATGCCGCCCGCTGAAAGCGTTATCAGCATGACCTGAAACACCGCGGCGAGCGCTTCCGCCTTTCCATGTCCGAAGCGATGGTTGTGATCGGCCGGCTGCGCGGCAATCCAAACACCGATCAAGGTCGCGACGCTTGCCACCAAGTCCAACGCGGTGTCCGCCAAGCTGCCAAGCATGGCGGTGGAGTCGGTTCGCCATGTCGCCCACAGCTTCAGTACGACCAGAAACAGCGCCGTTGCTATCGACGCGTAGGCCGCACTACGGGTGAGCGATCCCCTACTCACGGGAACAGCAATGTGTTGGTCCAGCCGCCGTCTTCAGTGCGGGTGAACTGCCGCCGGTCATGCAGGCGATTGGGCCGATCAAGCCAGAATTCGATGCACTTTGGATTGAGCGTAAAACCGGTCCAGTGCGGCGGTCGCGGCACTTCGCCCGCTTGCTTGCACACGGCCTCCATATCCTCGACGCGTCTTACATAGGTCGCTCTGGTATCAAGCGGACGCGATTGATCGCTTGCAGCAGAGCCCACCTGGCTCACGAAAGGGCGCGAATGGAAATAGGCGTCGGCCATTTCGCTTGAGACTTCTGTCAGGGGCCCTTCGATGCGGATCTGGCGGCGCAGGCTCTTCCAGTGAAACAGCAGCGAAGCCTGCATATTGGCGCGAATTTCCCCGCCCTTCCGACTTTGCGCATTGGTATAGAAGGTAAATCCCTCCGGCCCGTGCCCTTTCAACAGCACCATGCGAACCGACGGCGCGCCCTCTGGCGTCGCCGTTGCAAGCGCCATGGCGTTGGGATCGTTGGGTTCCGACTCTTTCGCTTCCTCAAACCACGCTTCGAATAGTTCGAAAGGGTCAGTCTGCGGGATCTCGCTGTCTTCAAGCTTGCTCATGGCTGGCGCACTTAACCCGTCTTCGATCGATAAGGAAGCACCAGAACGCTTGCCAGCAGGCGCTGTCATAACTAGCTAACACGCTATGGCTATGGCTGATCCCTATTCCACCCTCGGCGTGGCGCGCTCTGCTTCCGAAGCAGAGATCAAGAGCGCGTACCGCAAGCTCGCCAAGGAACTGCATCCTGATCGCAACAAAGACAAGCCCAACGCCGCCGAACGTTTTTCGGATGTGACCAAGGCCTATGACCTTTTGTCGGACAAGGAAAAGCGCGCGCAATTTGACCGAGGCGAAATCGATGCCGATGGCAATCCAGCCAACCCATTTGCAGGAATGGGTGGCGGCTTCGGCAGAGGAGGAGGCTACAGCGGAGGCGGCGGTCAGCAGGGCTTTCGCCCCGAAGACTTTCAGGGATTTGGCGGCGAGGGGCTGGATCTTGGCGATCTGTTCGATGGGCTGTTCGGCGGAGGTGGCGGCCAGCGCCGGACATCGGGAATGGGTGGGGGCAGCGGATTCGGCAGTCAGCGGCGCCCTCCTCCGCAGAAAGGCGCAGACGTCCGATACAGGCTTGCCGTACCGTTCGTGAGCGCAGCCACGCGTGAGGACCAACGCATAACGCTGGCAGACGGCAAGACGATCAGTGTCAAATTGCCCCTAGGCGTAGAAGATGGCACGCAAATGCGCCTGAAAGGCAAAGGGAAACCCGGTCCCGGCGGCAATGGTGATGGCCTGGTCATTGTCGAAGTTGGCCCGCATCCATTCTACAGGCGCGACGGTGACAATATCCGTATGGACCTGCCCATCACGCTCGACGAAGCGTTGCTTGGAGCGAAGGTCAAATGCCCCACCCCCGATGGTCCAGTTATGCTGACCATCAAGCCAGGGACCAATGGCGGCACGGTGATGCGGCTCGCGGGTAAGGGCTGGAGCAAAAAGAGCGGAGGCCGGGGAGACCAGCTGGTCACGCTTGAGATTCAGATGCCCGAGGATGTGGATGAGCTGGCCAAGCGCCTCGAGGGCTGGAAAGACACCGGCAATCCGCGCGCCAAACTGGGCATGTAACACGTGAGCGTGGGACATCTGCCCGATCCCAAAGAGCGTGAAATTCACTCGCTTTCTCCAGAGACCCGAAGGCGCGAGGCGCAAACCCTACGCGGACGTGTGGTTGAGCGGCTGGGACCGGGCACGCGTGCATTCGCGGTGGTCAAGCGCACGGTGGTCGGCACGTTCAATGATGGCTTCATCCATGCTGGCAACCTGGCTTATCTTGCCATGTTGGCGATCTTTCCCTTTTTCATCCTTGGCGCGGCTCTGTTTGCGCTGATCGGGGGGGCTGGTGAACGCGCCGCATTAGTCGAGACCATCGTTGCGGCATTTCCACCAACCGTTGCCGGAACGATCGAGCCAGTGGCCCGCGATGTAATGGATGCACGTCAGGGATGGCTGCTGTGGATCGGTGCGGCTGTGGCACTGTGGACAGTTTCAAGCCTGGTTGAAACGATCCGCGATATCTTGCGCAGGGCTTATGGTACTCAGGCAACGCGTGCCTTCTGGAAATATCGCCTGATCTCCACAGGATTTACTCTCGGGGCGGTGGTACTGCTCGTGCTTTCGCTTTTTGCGCAAGTTGCATTGGGCACAGCAGAGCACATTATCGAGCTCCGCTTTCCGGAATTGGCCGGGTCTTTATCCGAATTGAGACTATCACGTGCGGTCACGACCGCAGGCTTGTTCGGATCGTTATACCTGCTGTTCTATACTCTAACCCCGATGGCCTATCGCAGCCGGCGCTATCCCAAATGGCCAGGCGTGGCATTTGTAACGGGATGGTGGCTGCTTGTAACAACGGCATTGCCGCACGTATTGCGCAGCTTTTTCACTTACAGCCTGACTTATGGCAGTCTTGCAGGGATCATGATCGCCTTGTTCTTTTTCTGGCTCATCGGGCTGGGAATGGTTATCGGCGCTGAATTGAATGCTGCACTTGCTGTCACGCCTGAGGAGGAAAAGGCGGCGGACCAGACGCAGGAAGACTGAAGGAAGGGACCAGTCATGGACGGATTGATGCAGGGCAAACGCGGCCTCATCATGGGGCTTGCCAACAATAAATCGCTCGCATGGGGGATCGCCAAGAAGCTGCGCGAACAGGGCGCCGAGCTGGCGTTTTCCTATCAAGGTGATGCGCTGAAGAAGCGTGTCGCACCGCTTGCCGAAGAGCTTGGCAGTGATTTCCTGATCGAATGCGATGTGTCGGACATGGCGGCGCTTGACGCCGCATTCGACACACTCAAGGCCCGCTGGGACACAATCGACTTCGTCGTCCATGCCATCGGCTTTTCTGACAAGAACGAGCTGCGCGGAAAGTATCTCGACACCTCGCTCGACAACTTCCTTTTGACGATGAACATCTCTGCTTACTCGCTTGTCGCCGTTGCGCAGCGTGCATCCGAGATGATGCCGCCCGTCGATGAGGACGGGAACGGCGGTGGATCGATTGTCACGCTGACTTATTACGGCGCTGAGAAAGTCATGCCGCATTATAATGTTATGGGTGTTGCGAAGGCAGCATTGGAGACCAGCGTCAAATACCTTGCCAATGACCTTGGGCCGAAGAACATCCGCGTCAACGCAATCAGCGCGGGGCCGATAAAGACTCTGGCCGCGAGCGGGATCGGCGATTTCCGCTATATCCTTAAATGGAACGAGCTGAATTCACCGCTCAGGCGCAATGTCACGATTGATGATGTGGGCGGCGCGGGGCTTTACTTCCTGTCTGACCTGTCCTCCGGCGTGACCGGCGAGACCCATCATGTCGATGCCGGCTACCATGTCGTCGGTATGAAGCAGGAAGATGCGCCTGATATTGCGTTGGGTTAGGCTTGGGAGGGGGGCGCTATCAGGCATTTGTCTCCGAACCAGCCTGAACCATCTCATCGAGAGCCGCCAACAGGCCGCCGTCAACGCATTGACGGATCGAAGGGCTGGGCGCACTCCTCAAGAAGCTTGGCATTCAGTCTCATGGCATTAAATGGTTTGAACGCAGGCATGGGCAGTTCTGCTGCGGCGATATCTTCAGCGTCGACCCATGTTACGCTGCCCTTGGCGCACAGATCAACCAGCCTGGCATTATCAAGGTGAATGCTAGAAAGAACGAGCGGCCGGTTGCTCAGGTCAGCACGATTACGCACCTGGTCGATCGCGGCCAGTGAAGTCTCCGTGTCGATGATAACGTAGTCTGTCGGTTGTCGCTCAATAGCCGCCGATAGCCTGGCATAAGGCGCAACGAACTGATGCGCGGACCAAAGGAGGAAAGGCAGGACAACAAAGGCGGTTGCGCCGCCCAAGAGGGCCAGTGTCCCGTCCGCACGCTCGCGTTGATGCTTGGCCCAATGGACGTAACCATAGCCCGATAGGATGGCGACATTCCCGATTAGTCCGTGAAGCGAGCGATAGCCCCAACCGTGCCCCTGGTAAGGAAGCAATATTGTTCGCATCAACAACATCAGCGCGATACCCAAGAGTAGAGGGAAGGCGATGGCGTCGAAGCGGCGCACGTCAGGCCAAGCGAGAACGAGTAATGGTAATACGAAGATCGGCATCCAGACCATGAAGCGCAGAATATTGAATTCCATGAGTGCAGATTGGGCCAGGTTAATTGCTGCGGCCTTAGCCCAAATGCGTTCAAGGTAGCCGGCTATCCCGGAGGCTGCACCGCTGCTAGCTTCGATGTCGAAAGACGACAAAACGATCGAGGGGTAGGAAAGCCAGAAAAGACCTGCGGCGGAATAAAACAAGGCGTAGACGGTAAAGAGCGGCCAACGTCGCTCAACGAGAAGCATCAGAATGAATGGGCCCGCAAATAGCGGGTGATAGGTCAGCTGATGCAGGCCGAGGGCCAAGAATCCTATGGCGAGGACCAAGACGTGCTGCCACCACTTACCCCGCACGAAAAGCGCCAGCCAAACAAGATTGAGCGCCAAGTGAGCGGTCATCGCATAGCTGGTCATTGCGTTTACCAGCACCTGTGCTGAGAATAGATAGGTGGCCAGGGCAATCCAGACGGCCCCCGGTGTATCAGCGAAGAGCCGGCGCGCAATATCATAGAGCGCCAAGAATCCGATTGCCCAAAGAATGGGATTCATCAAGGCCGGATCGGCAATCACCCCAAACAAGGCTCGCATCATTGAATGCCCGGGTAAATAGCCGGAGCTTAGCAGAGCGTTCTCGGGAACCTCGCGTAGAAAGTCCGGTGAGATAGCACGGAAATATTCGCGCCACTCAGCTGCAAGAGGTTGTGCGAGTTTGCCCGTAGCGAAGGTTTGTGCATCAAAGATCGCCATGTGCTCATCGCGGGTTAGCGGATAGTTGAGCATGGGCCATTGGGTGCCAGCCCAAAGTATTCCTACCAACAGAAGTGCCGTTGTTAGTACAGTTTTGGGAGACGGCAACTGATCCGGGAGACGGACAGCCGGCCACCAAAATGCAGCAAGGGCAATAAATGGCAGGATTAAAAGTGTCGCTGGGAGATCCTGGTTGCTGAAGTAGTAATACGACGGCCCAGAAAACTCAGGAACTAACAGCCAAAGCGTGACCGCAAGCAGGATTAAAAGACCCGCTGTTCGGCTCAGAAGCCAATGGCTTGTCTGGATCAATATGCCGCCCCTAAAATCCAAATCCGCTTGGCCAGTAGCCAGTAGCCAGTAGCCAGTAGCATCTGGTTATTGACCTTTCGTGCAAATAACAATGTGCCTGGCTTGCTTCTCCGCGCTTAATTATGCTTCCCGTTTTCAGGCATTTGCGCGCTTCGTGCAGTTGGAAACTGCCGCTCAAGCCGTTCGAGAAGAATGCATCTGCTCAGCTCTCATTCCATATACTGCAAGCTCGATGCGCTGTCGGGCGGGGAGCGTCATCCAAGCCTTTAGTTCCGATTGCAGGCTGATAACCAAGTTGTGTTCGACAACTATGTAGCGGCTTCAACTATGAATGCCTGGGGGGTATAAATTCCCTTGCCTCTTGGCCCTGTCTGGGAAGCCGGGAATTGTACCCGGGGACACTGGCGGACATGCGGTTAGAAAACCAGAACCGGGGGTCAGAGCGATTTTCGCGATTCAACCCTATGCAAAGTAGAAAGCAGTGGGGATTCCGCGTGCCGATCGTGAACTTAGAGGGGACAAGTTCGAAAAGACCCCGGCCGGAAAATTAGGGGGTTCCGCGTGTGTTCGCGAGCACGGTAGAAGGGTCGGCAGGGAGGGTGAAGCTTTATTGAAAGGCATTCGCCATGGAAAACGAATTTGAAGACCGCGAGAACGACCTCTACGTCCCCGACGAGCGCGAAGATATTGAGGGGCACGCCTGCAAGGCGCTTAACCTTTCAAACCAACACCGTGGCCGCCACCATCTCAACTTAGTAAAGGAGGCGATGCCTGCAAACGCGCTCATGTGTTGTCGCGAACCTCTCGCTAAAGAGTCAACTGTAGCTGCCTACGAGGCTTTCGACCCACAGGACGAGCAGGAGCGCATCCTATGTTCGCAAATGGTCATAATGCATGATCATGTCATGGATTGCCTCATGCGGGCTAACGAGCCTCATATCGACCCGCGCCTGCGGCCTGAGGAGCTGAAGCACGCAGAACGGCTTGGAGGGCTGACCGTTCGCCTGTCCGAAGCGCTCGACAAGCATCGCGGTAAGGGTCAGCAAACCGTCACGGTAGAGCATGTTTGCGTTGGTGAGGGCGGACAGGCCATTGTTGGGAATGTGGAGACTAGCGGCAGGACGCAAGCTGAGTCTAGGCCAGATAGGTTCGAATACCAACCCGACGATTTCGTCCCGATCGACATTCCCGATAAGGTCCAAATGCGGCAGCAGACGCGCGATGAAGAAAGGGCATAGGCGCAGCACGAGGCCAATGCGGCAGAGCCTGCGCTGCGGGGCAAGAACTCGAATGGGCTTGCCATGCCAGGCGCCAGCGGTCAGGGGGAAGAAACGCTGCCGCATGCATGGCGGAGCCCAAGGATCAGGCGCGCCCATAGGCAACCGGAACGCACACAAGCACGGAGTTTATGCGCGAGAGGCGCAGGTGCGCAGTGCGCGCATGCGGTCTCTGCTTAAGCACGGAGAGCAGATACTCGACGATTTCTTGGATTCACGGGCAGAGAAATAAGAGCCCTTTGATCTTTCAGGTGCGAATAACAGGCCGATTATGATGGCAGCGCCTAAAGATCGATGTCTGCTTATTCGAAATACTGGCGAAAGCGAGCTAGTTGGCCTTTGTTCAAACTACGAGCCGCGAGCAGCTCGTGCGAGAATGGCTGGGCATTACGAGGATTTTCGGATGAGAACGGTTTCATTATCGCAATCAATCAGCTAGTGGCACTACTCGCGCTCTCACTGCGGCGCACTGAGAGCGCTTTAATCTAACGAGGAGTCTCACGTCTTGCTTAAGGCTAGCATCTGCGGGCTTGCTTTCTTCGCGCTTGCCGCTTGCGCGTCTTCCAACTTGCCGCGCGGGCCACAGGCTTACGAAATGTTCCCACCGCCATCAGGTGAAACATCGATTAGTGAGTATCAGATCGGTCCGCTCGACGTTCTAAAGATTACCGTTTTCCAGGAGCCGGATCTTTCGCTGGAAGAAGTTCCGGTCGATGCCAGCGGCGACATACTCTTACCCCTGATTGGTTTAGTCGAGGCAGCCGGAAAAACTGGTACAGAACTCTCGTCAGACATCGCTGTTCGCCTTGGGGAGCGTTATCTGATTGATCCGCAAGTTTCGATCATCGTTTCGGAATCAGCTTCGCAGAACATTACGGTCGAAGGCGCTGTAAACCAGCCGGGCATTTTCGAGATACAGGGCCAGTCCAACCTGCTCCAGGCAATGGCGCTTGCGCAAGGACCGACAGAAACTGCTCGGCTTAGTGAAGTGATTGTCTTCCGCCGGAAAGAAGATGGACTTTATGCAGCTCAGTTCAATTTGAGCGACATCAGAAAAGGCCAGGCGGCGAACCCGGAAATTGTTGCGGGAGACATTGTTGTGGTTGGCAATTCCTTCGCTAAGGCGCTTTTCCGCGACTTCCTGCAGCTATCCCCGTTGCTCGCGACAGTGTTCGTGCGTTTGGATGAGCAGCGCTAGCCAAATCGAATGGATTGCCCACGCCAATGAATAGTCCGGAAGACAATATGCATACTAGTGGAAGCAACGGTCGCGTATCGTCGGAGTTCGGCGATCGTTATCAGACCAGCTATGATGACGAAGGCCTGATCTCTATCGACCTCGAGGCCATCTGGGCTGCAGTCTATCGCTCTCGCTTTTGGATCGCGGGCATAGTGCTTGGCTGTCTATTGCTTGGCGTAGTGGTCACAATTCTTTCGACGCCTATCTATCGCGCCGAAGCTACAGTCCAGATTGATCAGGAAGCCGCCAAGGTCCTAGGCACTGAAGATGCCGACGCTACGGCATCAATATTTGACTCTGATCGTTTCTTAAAAACTCAATTGGACGTAATTCGCAGTCGCTCGCTCGCACAAGCGGTGGCAGAGGATCTTCAGTTGTTTAACAACGTCGGCTTCCTGGAGCAGATGGAAATTGACCCAAGCAATATTCAATCAAGTGTTCTCCCGCGAGAAGAGGCAGAGAGAGAACTTGTTTTGGATACTATTGAAGAGAATTTAGATGTCACGCTGCCGATCGACTCTAGGATAGCTACAATTAGTTTCGAGAGTCCTGTTGGCGCGTTGGCTGCAAGGATCGCAAACAGTTACGCAGAGAACTACATCCGCAATAATCTTCAGCGGCGATTTGATACATCTTCATATGCTCGCGAGTTTCTGCGGGAACAATTACAGGAAGCAGCGATTAGTCTAGCTGAATCCGAACGAGCTGCCCTCGAGTATGCTCGGCGTACTCGTGTCATTGATGCTTCCAATGCCGCCGATGCCACCGGCAGTTCTGCAGCGACGCCACGTTCATTGATAACTGCTACTTTGGTACAGTTAAATCAGGATTATGCAGGGGCATTGTCGCGCCGGATTGCGGCGCAAAAGTCATGGGAAACTGCACGCGAGCAAGATCCTATCAGTTTGCCTCAGGCGCTCAACAACCTCGCTGTGCAGAATCTGCTGGAGGAGCGCGCTAAAGTACAAGCAGAATATGAACAGGAACTCCAGCGCCGCAAAGAAGAGTTCCCTAGCGTCAAGCAAGCGAGGGCGCGCCTCGATGAACTAGACCGGCAGATCGCTGCAATTGCCACAAGTATCCAGCAAACAATCAAAGCGAACTACGAGATCGCCCTCGAGCAAGAGCTCGCTCTCGAAAGTCAGATTTCCCAACTAAAATCTGAAACGCTTGATGAGCAGGAGCGCGGCGTGCAACTTGGAATTCTCCAACGCCAAATCGCAAACGATCGGGAATTGTATGACTTGCTTCTAACCCGCTTCAATGAGCTCAATGCAGAAGCGGGCGTCCAAGCCAACAATGTTTCGATTATCGATCGAGCAACTCGACCAATCGAGCCATTTAGCCCGAACATCCTACTCAACATCGCGCTTTCTCTACTATCGGGGCTTGTGCTCGCGGGGGCGTTTGTATTTGGTCGCGAGCAGTTCTTTGACATTATCCGAACGCCTGATGATGTCGCGCGCAAACTCAATGTTCCGTTGCTCGGCGCAAGCCCAAGAGTTGATGAAAGTGAGGCAGTGCAGGATCTTATACTCGATCCCAAGACTGAAGTATCGGAACACTATGCGAGTCTTCGATCTTCACTAATCCTATCGACTTCGCATGGGCTTCCACGGACCCTGGCTTTTACTAGCGCGGTGCAGGGAGAAGGCAAATCATCTAGCTGTTTCGCCACTGCGTTGGCTCTCAGCCGAATTGGCAAGCGGGTTTTGGTGGTGGATCTGGATTTGCGACGCCCCAACCAGCATAGAATGTTTGGCGTCGAAAACGGCAAAGGTATGTCTGACCTTCTAACCGGGAACAAACAAGTGGAGGATGTAACGCATGCCACCGAGCATGATGGGCTCTTCTTTATTGCCAGTGGCGGTATCCCACCCAATCCAACCGACATGCTGGCTAGCCCTGCTTTACGCACAGTACTGGAAAGCCTAACGCACCACTACGACATCGTTCTGGTCGATAGTCCGCCAACACTGGGGCTGGCTGATGCAATCGAAATCGCGAGCACAACGGAGGGCTGCCTTTTCGTTACCGAGGCTGGTCGAAATCGAGCCAATAATGTTCGTAGTTCAATTAATCGTTTGGAGGCAGGCGGTGCTAAGGTTTTGGGTGTGCTCATGACAAAGTTTGATGCCAAGTCAGCTGGCTATTCTTATAGTTATGCCTACAGCTACGAATACTCTTCACGCTAATTGACCGCCGCAGGCAGCGCCAATCGACATGAGAATACTTTACATTACAAAAAGTATGCCTTTCGGTTCTGCAGAGGCGTTTATTGCACCTGAGATTCAGCAGCACTTAAACAGCGGTGTCGAGGTCTTGATTTGCCCTACACTTCCGGCGGGGCAGACCCATGATTGGCCGTATTACCAAAAATCCGTCTCTCCCGATCTGTTTTCTTGGGATATCTCAAGGGGCTTTCTAAACGAGATACTCCGACAACCAATCGCGGTTCTAAGGAGCTTGGTGGTCGCCGTCGAGCCTCGGAGCTTGAAACTGACTTTGCGGAATCTTGCAGTTTGGCCCAAGGCAGTTTGGCTTTCCGGTTATGCCCGAGAACAAATGGTCGATCACATCCACGCACATTGGATCGCAGTTCCAGCGACTATGGCCATGATCGCGGCAAAGCTTGCCGGACTACCTTGGAGCATTACAGCTCACCGATATGACATCGCACAAGGAAACCTAATATCTAGAAAATTCGCTTCGGCAGAGTTCGTTCGGGCAATTGATAAACCGGGTCATGATGAGCTCGTAGCCCAGCTTCAACCTGGCCAAACACCACCCGAAATCATCAGGATGGGAGTTGAGGTCGATGAGACTTCAGCTCCTACCCGGACTGGTAGACTGGACGACCCAAGAATCGTGATTGGGGCACGTCTGATCGAGAAGAAAGGGCACGTCTATTTGCTCCAGGCGATCGCCAAGTTGCGGAGCAATGGACTGAAGCCCAAACTTACAATCTATGGCGACGGCCCATTGGAGGAAACGCTCCTCCAAATTTCGAATAGACTCAATCTAAATGAGTGCGTCTTCTTCGCCGGGCCGGTTTCACACAGCGAGCTTTTGAGACAGCTGCAGGGCGGAGAGTTTGATATCGCCGCATTGCCCAGTGTCACAGCATCTGATGGAGACAAAGAAGGTATTCCAGTTTTCTTAATGGAAGCCATGGCGGCGGGCGTCCCCGTCATTGCAACGCCTAACGGAGGCATCAGCGAGCTTATCGACAACACTTCCGGCTCCCTAGTTCCTGAGAAGAACGCAATGAGCATCGCCCATGCGATCCAGGCGCTATGCGAAGACGAGACGCTCAGAGAGAGGAAGGCGAAGGCCGGTCGAGTGAAGGTCAGCGAAGAGTTCAGCATCGCTGCGTGTGCGGCTCGATTGCGGCGTAGAATCGCCGAATCACTCCCATCGACATCACGCGATCTGGTGGGCTGAGGATGACGAAGGCCGCGCCAACCAAAAAAATCGTTGAGCGGATGCCCATTCTGGTCGCCACAATGGCTTGGGAGGGGGGCATGGGCCGTTTCGCGAGCGAGCTCACTCAAGTGCTTGCCGAAGGCGAAAGTGTTACGCTTGTCGCGCCTAAGATGGACCTGGAGCCGCAAGTTTCTGAAAGAATTGTAATCTCACAGCCAAAACGGGAACAATTCTTCCTCATCCGAATTGCCGTGATGATTAAGATGAATTTCCAAATTTCGTTCAATGTTTGGAAGAAATTGCATGCCCATTCGACATTTTTACTTATAGATTTACACCCATTTATCCCATTTTCTTTTTTACCCGCTCTGATTGCAAGTTTTAAAGGGGCTAAGGTGTCATTGAACCTACACGATTTCTATGCACACCGAATGCGCTATCCTTACGGTTTCCATTGGCTTGAGAAGTCATTGCGGCGCTGGATATACCGGAGATTTGACCAAATCTTCGCTATGACAGATGTTCAGGTGTCGCGCCTCTCCTCGGAAGCTAAGGTGGCGCCATCAAGAATCACCCGGATAGATCACGGCCCATTTGTTGTCGAAGGAATACTGCCGCCTAGTGCTAACGAAAACGCAACGATCATGCTGTTTGGTGCAGTTCGCGCTAATAAACGCATCAAGGAGAGCTTGCTCGCTTACAAAGAGCTGAAGGCGGAGCGGGTAAAGCTGAATTTACGGGTTTGTGTCACTCCGCATCGAGAAGAAGGTAGCTATTGGCACAAGTGCGCTGAGATTCTTGACGGCTTGCCGGACGTCGAGGTCAGGGTTGGCTTCGTACCTGAAGAAGAATTACCGATCATCTTATCCGGAGTGGACGGAATGCTGTGCCCTTATCACGGATTCGATTCTCAAAGCGGAGTAGCCGCGTTGGCAATGTCCAATGGAATTCCGGTTATAGGAACACCCTCTTCGTACGCTGGAAATACGGGCGGCGTGTCGGCTGCTTGGCCAATGATAAACGCAGAGGCTAGAACCAAAGATATTGTTGAGGCGGTGCGAGGTTTCCTCAAAGTTCCGCGAGAACAGCGCCTCGAGACGGCAAGAGAAATAAAGCAAAACAAGGGCGCTGCTGAGCTTTGGCGAGACGCAGCCAGCAAGATTCTGGGTTGGCACAGGACTCAATCGTGAGCGGATTCGTCTTCAATAAAAGGCCGCCCATTGGATTAGGATCGAGCGCAACTTCCATCAAATTAAGCTCCGTCAATATAATGTGGCCGCAGATTGTGGGGCTCCTTCTTTCCATTCCGGTGCTTACAAGCCTTTATTTTTCGTCACCAGAAGGTGGGTTCGACAGCACCGCGTGGAGGTTGAGCCAAGTCATTCTAGTCATCCTTGCATTCTTTTCAGCGCGAAGCCTAAGCCTTGCCTACAAGTTCTTGTGGCCATTCATTCCATGGTTCCTGGCAATCGCGACTGCAACGATTCTACAATTCTCCAATAGCGAAGCCTGGCTTGAGTTAGTAAGGGCCTTGATAATGTTGCTGGCCGGCTGCTCTGCCGCCATCCTAATCGCTACTCGGCAGGGCTTTGCGTTGGTTGAGGGGTTCCTGAGAGCTGTTTTTGTCGGCTCAATCTTGATCTGCGCCTATCTCGTGTTCGCCATCGGAGACTTGGGCAATTGGAATTGGGGGCAGGCCCGGCTAGTCAAGGCGCAGCTCAACGAAGATAGCTTTCAGGCAAATTCTGCGCTTTTCCTCCTTGCGTGTGGACTCCTTTACTTTTGGCCTAGCAAGAATCGCTCGCGAATACCGCTAGCCCTGCTCTCCTTATTTGTCCTTGCCGCAAGTTTCGCACTTGCTACGAGGACGCCAATTATTGCTTTTGTTGGTGCCACTGCTGTTATCGGCATGGGGATCGTCGCTCAGAGGCTGGTTTTCGGTCGACACTATAAAGCTTCGCGAAAATCCTGGATCTTGGGCGCGGTGATTACGGTAAGTATCTTTGCCGTGCTCCTTCTGGCTCAGCTTAACTCAAATTCGCTTAGCGATCCGAACGTTGCGCGTCTCTTCACTGGCCGTGTGCCGATGTGGCAAGCGGGACTAATCGAATCTAGGGATGCGTGGTTAGTTGGCGATTACTCGACCTCAGTATCGGAGGCCTTAAGCCGGAATGCAGGACAGTTATCTTTCCTCTATTCATGGGAGCTCAGGGTTCTCTCGAATCTCTCCGGCGGGGGATTCCATAGCATTTGGATTGAAGGGCTGGTCCGTTATGGAACTATCGGTCTCGTTGGCACGGCCCTCTCTGCTGTCGGGCTGATCGTTGCGACTTTTCGCTTTGGAGTGCGCTTCGCCTACCTGCAAATACTGATAGTCTTGGTTCTCATGCGAAGCTTTGTCGAGGCGAGCGGAGTTTTTGGGGGTGCCAACTCAGCCGAGGATCTTATTGTGACGGTCCTTTTCGCCTGGGTGCTAACCCATTCTCGCACATCTCATCAACAGCCATCTCAGAAGCGCAATCAAAAGGCTTCGGCTGGTGATATTGCTAGGAAAGAACTGGCATGAATATCGTACTTTTTGCTCTTTTTGCGATTTTCTTCCTCCTTCTCATCTTCCCATTCACAGTTTATCCGTGTTCGTTGCGGCTGTTGCGAACCATGCCAATAAGGGCTGAGAATGCACAACCAAATCTGACTGCAACCATCATTTTCTCGGCCTTCAACGAAGCTGGGGCGGTTAGAAAGAAAGTTGAAAACATTCGTCGAATTCGGGAGCTCACTTCAAATATCGATGCCATGGTTTATGTTGACCAGAGTTCAGATGGGTCACTTGAGATGTGGCAGGCGCACCCCGACGTAGTTAGGGTCGTTGCGGCAAGCGAGCGGACCGGCAAGGCTGTCGGGATGGGAAAGATGGCGCGACAGGCTAACTCCGATATTCTAATTTGTACTGATGCCAACGTGGAGATGGCACCCGAAGCACCCGCCGAGCTATTAAAATGCTTTGCTGATCCAGACGTTGGTGGTGTTTGTGGCCGACTAGTCTACACCAACAGTAGGGATAGCTCGATGGCTCAAGCGAATTCCGCGTACTGGCGGATCGAGGAGTTCATAAAGCGAGAAGAGGGTCGTACCGGCTCAACATTAGGGGCGGACGGGTCGATCTTCGCCGTTCGGAGATCTCTATACCCCGATGTACCGTCGCATCTGCTCGACGATTTCATCGTTTCGATGAGTGTTGTGTTCGCAGGCAAGAGATTTGTTTCAGCGCCAAACGCGCTCGCATACGAGCAAACAGCAGCCAAAAGTTCGGAAGAATTTCGCAGAAAGCGCCGGATTGCTTGTCGCGCGTTCTCTAGTCACCGACATATATCGAAAGAAGTCAGATCACTGCCTTTGTTGGACCAGTACAAGTACTACTCTCATCGGTGGTTGCGATGGAACAGTGGGCTTTGGCTCAGCTTGTCAGGCATTTTCGGATTGGCATGGATAGTGAGTTTCGCAGGAGCTCCAACCGGCTTAACCGTCGGAGCTATCGGAAGCCTGCTCTTACTGCTATGTCTGTTTGGACCAAAGACCTTTGCTCAAATCGGCGATATCGTCCTATCTTTCACCGCAACGCAACTTGGGGTTATGGATGCATTGCGCGGGAGAAAGTACCAGACTTGGCAGCCTCCTTCGGATCGCTAGCAATCAGTTAAAAGAAGTTGGGACTCAACCAGTTGGGTTCGATCGTCCACTTGGCAAGGAAAAGGGAATTGACGCGGAGATCACTTCATCTATTAAGCCGACTATTATACACTCTCGCCCCGATAACTTGGGCGAAGATTTCAGATGCGTTGCGCTCGCCAAATCAAGAGCGTGAGCGATTGTTCCTAAATGCAATAATCAAACCTGGCGACGTAGCAATTGACGTTGGAGCGCATAACGGGCTCTATACGAGGGCGCTTGAGCGCGCTGGGGCTCAAGTCTTAGCGTTTGAGCCGTTCCCGGAAGTCGGTCTGGTGATCGAGCGCACTACCGGACGTTCTGTCGAATGGCGACAAAAGGCGATCTCCAATCGCGGTGGCGAAGCTGAGATCCGGGTGCCAATTTCAAACAATAGACCGGTCTACGGTTATGCCAGCATGGCTCCTGAAAACTTCTTTGGTCCTGACTTCGTTGTCCATAATGTACCTGTATCAACCATTGATAATGAGATCCGTGAACGCTGCTCTTTCATCAAAATCGATGTCGAAGGTCATGAGCTTGATGTACTGCGAGGAACATTGGGAACGATCGATGCATATGCTCCAGCGTTCCTAATCGAGTCGGAGGCGAGGCACGCCAAACGAGCCCCGCTCTCCGTGTTCGAGTTCTTCGCGGAAATCGGATATGAAGGATTCTTCATATTGGGCAATAACCTTAAATCGGTTTCGGAGTTCAAGATCGAAGACCATCAGAACCCTGACGCAATCGATCTCGAAGGGAGTGAGAAAGACAGGAACTATATAAACAACTTCTTTTTCTTCCCGTCTCGCTCAAAATTGCCTGGCCAACTCGCGGCAGAACTAGCAAGACGCGCCAAGTGACCCATATGCTTAAGTATTCCGCCTCGCACTAGGGGCCGATGGAACCGTGAAGCGCGCATTTTCCATAGGTTTTCTTGTAATCGCAATTTCTCGCCTTGTTGGAATTGCGAGAGAACTTTCTATTGCCCTCTTGATTGGGTTTACTGCAAGTACTGACTTGTATTACCTTGTTTCTTTCCCTCTTTTTGCTGTTTTGGCAGTATTCGCTGGGCCATTTACGACAGCTTTCACCGCTAAGCTTGGCCAATCGGAAGAGGCCAATCGCGGCAGTCACTTAGGGTATTACCGTCATCTACTGTTGCGCATCTCCTTTGCTGCCAGCTTGGCCTACTTGGCGCTGGCGATAGTAGTCGGACTCGGAGGCCTTGGGGGCGACCTTGCGCCTGTGATGGCGGTTATTGCACCTGGCGCCGCATTCGCTGTACTACAAGGGTACTTTCTTGCTGAGCTGTCGGCTCATGGCCGTATCGCTATCGCCGCTACCGTGCAGTTGCTCATGAGCAGCATTTTCCTTTTAGCGTTACTGCTATGCTGGCATCTCGACTTCACTGATAGTGATTTGGCCCTTCCGGCCATACTTTCTTCATCTGCCGGCATCGCAGCCCTGAGTGGCTTCTTGTTCTGTCGATCGCAAAATGGGAGGGGTGCGCCTTTGAAGTCAAGGCCTCGGAAGCCGCTACCGGACTTGCCCAAGTCACTTTCTCTTGCTGGTGGCGAATCAATTGCGTTCATCGCAACCCAGGCTCTCATAGTCGCATTGGCTGGGCTGGTTGGAACTGGTTGGGTTTCTGCGGTTGCCTTATCACAGCGGATAGCCTTCTCTGTCTTGAGTCTGGTCGTTTCTCCGTTTGCCACTCTCTTGATGATCAAAATAATGAAAAGCGGAGAAGAAAAGTTCAGAGTGGCTCGCAAGGGTATCATGCTGGGTGCTGCGTTTCTTTGCACCTTTGCCCTCGTAATTGTCACTGTGGGAGAGGCTGCGAAGCTGCTTTTCCCGGACTTCAAAACCTCGCAGGAAGCTCTCTTGGTGCTTTCTATATTGCCTGCATATGCAGCGTGGCTGGTGCCTATTGGGCTTAACACGATCATTTCACGTTCGTCCTTCGCCGCCGGCAACGAAGTGAGTTACACTACGGTAATGATCACGGCATATGTAGTCGCAAATTGCTGGAGGATCGCGACGTTCGCATTCTCTCGTGACCTTTTCGATATAGTCTTGGTCGGCGCTATCGTCGAAGGATTATTCTTGTTCGCCCTGTTTGCTTGGAGATACCGTTTGACCGGGCCAACTCATCCAGGACAAGAGGAATCCAAAGATGCGTCTGGAAAGGGATAGCCCTAAAGTGCAATCAGAAAGAGAGACAAAGATCGAAGAGCTGTTGGCCTGCCCCATGTGCGGCGGCATGATGAAAGTATCCAGCGAAGAGTCAAAGTGCGCTGGTAAATGTCGGCGGCAATTTCGAAACGTGATGGGGCAGCCTGTCCTAATTGACTTTTCAAATAGCCTTGTCAGCGAGCTGGCTCTATTTCAGCGCAAAGGCGGATCGGTATTAAGGCGCGGTGGATTGCCAAAATTGCTGAGTCGAATTTTGTCGGGTGGGAATCCTGTTGCTGCTAGATTCGCCGCTCGGCTGGACGCGGATCTCCGCGGCCTGTCGAACCCCAGATTGCTGGTTATTGGTGGTGGGGAAAAGGGGAAGGGCACAGACGCTATCTATAGCTCGGATCATTTAGAGCTATTTGGGACGGATATTTATGCCTCAGAACTGACTCACGTTGTCGCTGATGCGCATAAACTTCCTTTTGCGAACGAAGCTTTTGATGCAGTTTGGATACAGGCCGTCCTCGAGCACGTTCTCGAACCGAAGCAAGTAGTCTCCGAAATCAAGCGCATTCTAAAACCTGGCGGCGTGATCTTTGCCGACACCCCGTTTCTGTGGCCCGTACACGAGGGCGCCTATGACTTCACGCGGTGGACGATGAACGGTTACCGCTGGTTGCTTAGAGACTTCGATGAAATCGAAAGCGGCTATTCGAGCGGTGCTGGCCAAAACTTGCTCCTGGCCATTCGGTACGCGATACGCGCTTGGACGGGGAGCGGGGCCCTCGCGCTTTGTTTTACCTTACCATTCTTCTGGCTGCGATTTTTGGATCGCTTCGGCCCCAAAAGATCTCAACTCGACGCGGCAGCTGGCATCTATTTCTATGGTCGCCTTTCTGAAAACCCTCTGGTGGCTCAAGCCTTGCCCAGGTACTACGAAAACCAATTGAGCTCGACGAACAAATTGTCGTCCTGTAGCCCTAACTGACCTATTTGGACGTTTGAATCATGTTAACAATAAACCGAATTCAAAAGGCCGCATCAAAACGGCTAAGCTTGGCCACATTGCGCCTCGGTGGGCTCGTCCTTGAAAAGCAAAAGTTCTGCTCGGCATGTTCGAAGCCCATAGTTGGCTTCTTTCGATATGGCGGCGTTCGTGAATGGGGGTGTCCGCTATGTCAGGCGTCTCCTCGGGAACGACTGGTGAATTTCCTTCTTAGCAAGGGCCAACTTTCGATACCCAAAGGAGCATCGGTCCTGCACGTCGCGCCTGGTGAGCCAAGTCTCGTCGACAGGTTTCGCGCTAAATCTACAAACTATATTCCGGCCGACCTCTCCCCCGAACTCTATCCGGTACCGTCGATCAAGCGGATTGATCTGATGGAGCCATTCGGCATTGAAGAGTTCGATATTTTCTATGCAAGCCATGTTCTTGAACACGTTCCGGATGACGCAATTGTGCTTGCCAACATATTCAATGCGCTAAAACCTGGAGGCGAAGCCTGGTTGATAGTGCCGCTCTGGGAAAAGCCTACTGAGGACGGCGATTTAGGAATGCCCCCCAAGGTCAGAGAGGAGCTATTTGGGCAATGGGACCATGTTAGGCAGTATGGCCGCGACATCGTCAGTCGTTTGAGAGCCGCCGGCTTCGATGTCGAGTTATTCGAAAGTAGCGATCTGGGTGATCAAGATATAGGAAGATTTGGACTGGGCGAAACCCTGTTTCGTGCCACGCGTCCCTGCTCCTAGTACCAATCGCGATGATCAAAAAGCATTCCGGTGTACGACGACGCCCAATGTGCGCAAGATAATCACTAGGTCATTTGTCACCGACCAGTTTGACACGTATTCCAAGTCGGCGTTCAGCCGGTCCTGAAGGTGCTTCTCATCAAGCGTATTCCCTCGGTACCCGCGTATCTGCGCTAGCCCGGTGATCCCAGGTTTAACCACATGTCGGTGCCAATAAGATTGATCGACCTCCCAGTAAAGTGAGCCGCCGGCTCTCGCGGCCTCTGCATGCGGGCGAGGGCCAACAATACTCATATCTCCCATCAGAACATTCAGAAATTGCGGTAACTCATCAAGGCTGGTTTTACGCAGGAAACTCCCCAGGCGCGTTACTCTTGGGTCGTCGCGTTTCGTAAGAGTCTTGGCTTCTGCATCGAGCATATCGATTCGCATTGTCCTGAACTTCAGGATCTTGAATTTGCGGTTGCTAAGTCCGATTCTGTCCTGCTTGAACAAGACCGGCCCCTTGCTATCTAATTTGATCAATACGGCAATCATGATCGCTAATGTGCCCAGAGCCGGCAACAGTGAGATGGTAACAATCAGATCGAAGCAGCGTTTGACCGCTCGCTGGCTCCAGGAAAGCTGTCCGCTACCAAGGACGAGGCTGGCTTCCCCTTGTCGACTTTCGATCATCAACGGGTTCAATGCGCTCAGTTCTGGCACCACAATTTCTGTACGCACGTCGAGTGACTTAAGCATAAAAGCCCATTGCTCGCGCTTCTCCGGCGAGCAATGAACTACGATACCGTCAAGACCCCGCGCTAGGCGCCCCAATAGATCCTGCATAGCGGGGCTGTCCGGCATTGGCTCCAATCCGATATCGCCGGTTTTCAATGACTCTTCGGTCTCAAGCGAAGAAACTGGAACGTCATCAAAGAGATAGAGGTGCGCAAAGGGCTTGGAGCTTAGCGCCTGTGCTGCCGACCGAGCCACGTTCATCCGAGTAGCGCTGATAAGAATGGCAGAAAATACAGTCCCTAGAGCCAGCACTACCCGAGAGAATTCATCGCTGATCTTGAGAAAGAAGAAAATCAAGAGCATCAAGAGTGAGGCCCAGACGAGGGCGGAGGCGGCGCGCCACGCGCTGCGGTAGCCGTCCAATAGTATGTTCGCGGGGTAGCTCTGCGTCGCAAGGGCGAACAGAAAGAAGATCGGGATTATCGCAGCCAAGCTTCGGACAAGTAGCTCTGCGTCAATGTCTGCTAAGTACACAATGCTAGCCACGATGTACGCCGTTGCAATAGCAACCAAGTCGAGAAAGATCGCGATCATACTGACTCTGTGGCGGAGAGAGCGCTTTGCCCGAAGATTGCTGAGCAAAGGTTCGAGACCACCGATTGAATGATCGGGATTTTGATGTTCGGCCGAAATGGGCGCTCCCCTAACGTTGTTCTACAAGTATATAGTCACACCCTGCGGCGTCGACGACTTCGTAGCTGTTTGGTTATTCATGGCAAGGAATTCAACCGGACGGATAGATGCAATGCAGCGCCACTGCCCTAAACCAGCCAGCTGGACTGACCATAACCGATACCCTAAGACGCTGAAAATTTGGATTTGGTCGGCTTGGTTTGTCCCGTAATCGGCCTCAAATGGTGAGAAGAACTGTTGGCTCAGGAAAAAGCGAATCAATCGCACTTTGAGAACCCATGGCAATCAGTCGCCAAATACCTATTGTGCGGATTAATTTCTGCGGCAATTGCCTTTGGGGGCGCCCCTAATGACGCCAACTGGTTGGTTCTTCTCGTTTGCATATTAGCCGCGATTCTGCTGCCAATCGCGCTAGCGGCCGGTGGCAGCGCTCAATTTGCGTCGATGCCATTGGCAGCAAGGGGATTGGCGCTTTCCATTGTGCTCTTGCCGGTTTTGCAACTGGCCCCATTGCCACCCGAAGTTTGGCGTTCATTGCACGGTCGCGAACTTGCGGGCGAGATTTTCGATCTGCTTGGCACCTCGAGTGACTGGCGCGGGCTTTCTCTCGTCCCCCGGGACACCCTGTTCGGTTTTGCGATGATCTTGCCTGCCGCTGCAGCTTTTCTTGCCTCTATAACATTAGACCGAAGCGGACGCAGACAGGTCGTATGGGCGATGATAATCGTTGTAATGATTTCGCTGTTAGTCGGCCTGATCCAATTTGGGTCTAATGGCTCTGCACTTGATATATACAACTCTCGTCATCGCGGCAGCTTTCTGGGCTTTTTTGCGAATCGCAATCATCAAGGCCTACTCATGGCTATTGGGGGCGTATTTGCCGTCGCAGCCATCAAGGAACGCTTCGACAGTCATCGGCTAACAATTGCTCTCGCAGCTCTCGCAGCAATAGTCTTTTTCACAGCCGCTGTGGGAACGCTGTCGCGTGCCGGCATTGGCCTCACTATGCTTGGACTTTGTATCACGCTTTTTGCGATCTTTAAACACGACAAGCTAAAATGGCCCTACGTCGCTGCCGGTGGGTTCGCCGCAGCTTTAGCGCTCTACTTTGTGACCTTCAGCTCAACGACACAGACCGCACTCGATCGCTTCTCGCAAATCGAGGAAAACGGCCGTCTGGAGATCTGGCAGAAATCCTCGCCGCTCATCGAACAGTACCTACCTTGGGGTGCCGGTCTTGGGAGCTATACCAGCGTCTATCCTGTGATCGAACGGCTGCAAGACGTCAATCCGCTCTACTTCAATCGTATCCACAACGACTACCTCGAAGTCTTAATCGAATTTGGCGTGCCCGGATTGATCCTATTACTGCTTTTCGCCGCTCTCTATCTGAGGCGAATTTTGGAGGGGTTACGGAGCAGTGTTGACATAGGGGTATTCGCGCTACCGGCCGCAGTGAGCATTGGATTAGTCGCATTGCATTCAATAGTAGACTATCCGCTTCGCACGCAGAGCCACGCAGTCCTATTCGCCATGTCTTGCGGATTTCTATTTTCTCTCCATCGCAAGCGTCCGTCCTCTAATAAAAGCTTTAGCCAGTCACCGGTATGGAGCGATCGCACTGTCAGACTAAAGGCGATTGGCCTCACAGGCGGGGCGTTGGCGATAACCGCACTGGTATTTCTTGTATTTTATCAGAAAGAGGGTCCGGACGTAGTCGAACGCTCTGGTGTCAACCAGTTTGTTTCTGAGGGCGAGGCTATGAGCACTGCCCAACTTAGCGCCGCGATGCGGGCACTTAATCGCCAGCCGTTAGACCAGTCACTTCTCAATGCAATCTTTGCAAGCGAAGTGAAAAGAGGGCTAGATGACACTCGGCGCCGCGCTTATATTTCTACCCTCAGCAAGATGGGGTGGCGTAACACGCCAACCCAGCAGAACCTTTTGTATGAAGCGGCCCAGCGCAATGATCTCGAAGCCGCGCTAAATCACATCGATGCTCTCTTAAGACGGGACAAATTGGTCGAGCAGATCATGCCTCTGCTTACACAAATCGAAGTCGATCCCGCTGGAACAAGAATTATGGTCGATTGGCTAGCGCAGGATCCAATATGGCGTGAGCGCTACTTTCGCTTCGCCGAACCGCTTGCTGACCCAGAGGTTCTCGATGCGCGCCTGCGGCTTTTGCGATATATGTCTGACCAAAACATTTCGGTCAGCCGCGTCGAGAGGCAAGCGACGTTCTATGCCTTGTTTGCTGCAGGCCGGAGAAAAGCCATTGCAGATTTAGCCAGGTCTGAACTTCCTACAGAAAGGAAATCGCAGCTCCTCTTTGATCCGGGTTTCGATCAATGGCTCGGAGAGCCATCCGAAACTCGCTGGGCGACTGCACCCCAAGATTGGCGCCTGACGAACAAGTCGGGGCTTTCGACCCAAATTATTAGCGAAGAATGGGGCAGCCGCCTTGTCCTTCGCTGGAGCGGCCGTGGTGCGCCCACAATTGCACGAACCATGACTTTCTTGATCAAGGGCCAGCGACCTGAACTTGAGGTTGCGCTCAGCGCAGGCAGCCAGTTGCGCGGATTGGAATCTCTACGCTTCACCCTTGCCTGCCCTGGAGAGCGGGAAGTATTGTTTGTGCGCAAAATGGCTGGCTCAGTAGGTAGCCCGGGTATGGATCGCCGCTCCGCTTACTACCAAGCGGAAGCCGGGGCCCCATGCGACTATCCTGAACTCCTCATAGGCGGCAGCCCTCAGTCGGGCGATCGTCGTTCAGACCTCTCGATTGATTCGATCAAGCTAACCCTACCTTGACTAGCACGAGGCGCGCAGTTGATCCAGGAACACGCAGTCGGCCGTTCGCCACGCAAGGTCAGATTGAATGGCGAAGTCTTGAAGCATTGCAACCCGCACTTTCGGCGATGCTCTCCGGATGGCTTCAAAAAATTCCCAACACGCAAAGAGCTGCGCAAATGCTCTGTATTGCAAACTATTGATACCCTTGAGGATTGCGCGATTGCCAAGCCCAAGTTGATCCGCAGATATCTTCAAGGCCATATTCAGCCCGCCAGCCTAGGCGATCCAGGGCTTTGCTCGGATCGGCATAATAGCTTGCAAGGTCTCCAGCTCGGCGCGGCGCAACCTCGACCGGGATGGTCCTCGAAGAGGCAGCCTCGAATCCCTTGACGACTTCCTTCACCGAATAGGCCGTACCGGTACCAATATTGAAGGCTTCGCAGACCGCAGTTGCAGATACAAAATCTATCGCAGCGACGTGCGCGCGGGCAAGATCAACCACGTGGATATAGTCGCGCTCGCCTGTCCCATCACGCGTATCATAATCATTGCCAAATATACTGAGGCTAAGACGCCTGCCGACGGCCACCTGCGCGATATATGGCATCAGATTGTCGGGAACGCCGTTGGGATCCTCTCCAATCTCGCCTGACGGATGCGCTCCCACCGGGTTAAAGTAGCGCAACAGCGCGGCTGATGAGCCAGGCGTCGAGCCATGCCAGTCATTGATGACCTGTTCCGCCATGAGCTTGGTGCGCCCATAGGTATTGGCTGGAGCGAGCGGATGGGCCTCGTCGTAAGGCAAGTACCTTGGCGCACCGTAGACGGTCGCCGAGGAAGAGAAGACAATCTTTTCGCAACCGGCGCCGTCCATCGCCTTCAGAAGGCTCAGCGTCCCGGAGACATTGTTGTCGTAATAGTTGAGCGGCTCCTCTGCTGAGGCGCCGACCGCTTTTAGTCCTGCAAAATGGATGACGACCTCTGGCAAGAAATTCGCAAGAACCTGCGTCAGTTTCTCGCAGTCCCGCACATCAATATTGGCTTCGCCTAGATCCGCATTTGCAAGCCGCCGAACACGGCGAAGCGCCTCAGGGGAGCTATTGCAGTAGTTGTCGCAGGAGTGCACTTCATGACCTGCGCGCAGCAGCTCGAGAATGGTGTGGCTTCCAATATAGCCCGCACCGCCCGTGACAAAAACCCTCATGTCAGATCGCCTAAAATTGCGCTTTGCGCTCCAATCCGCCCAATAGTGAGGCTTTCTAAATAATTGCTCATGACAGCAAGTCCTTGACGCGCTGCGATGCCCCACGCGGCATGATCAAAATCTCACCGCCCGCTGCAACGATGATCATATCTCTTAAGCCCACCGCGTTGATCCGCATGCCATCTGCGTTTGTAAAGGTGCCCGAACAATCGAGCGCGTTGGTTTCGCCGAAAAACACATTGCCCTCTTCGTCGGTACTGGAAATATCAGCAAGAGCGTCCCAACTGCCAACGTCAGACCAGCCACAAGATACCGGCACCACGGCAACTTCTGGAGCATGTTCCATCACCGCGTAGTCGATCGAGTTCGGGGGTGACAAAGCAAATTCACCCTGATCAGGCATAATGATTGCGCCTTGCCTTTTCGCCCGGGCCATGGCTGCCTTGACAGCGGCAAACATTTCCGACTGCAATTGTTCGAGGACAGAAAGAAACGTATCAACTCGAAAGAGGAAGATGCCAGCGTTCCAATAATAATCGCCAGAAGACAACATAGCCTGCGCCCGCGCTAGGTCGGGCTTCTCGGTAAAACCTTGGGATCGGAAAACGCCATTCATACCGGTGAGCGCATCACCTACCTGCATATATCCAAAGCCCGTTTCGGGGCCGGTGGGCTCAATTCCGAAAGTCACCAACCACCCTTCTTTTGCAGCAGGCAACGCCCGTTCGATAGCCGCATGGAAGGTTTGGACGTCCCGAATGACATGGTCGCTGGGCATCACAAGTACAAGAGCGTCATCACCTGCTTCCATCGCGCCCAAGGCAATGGCGGGAGCGGTGTTGCGGGCACACGGCTCCAGAATGACTACACCACCCTCCACCCCTACCTCAGCAAGAGCCTCGAGATGAAGAGGTTTGTGCCGCGCCGCGCCAACAATAATTGGTGGCGCAAACATATCGCGACCCTCCGCCCGTCGCAGCGTCTGAGCGATCATAGTCTCATCACCATATAGGCGTAGAAATTGCTTGGGGCGCTCGGGAGTCGAAAGCGGCCAAAGACGTGTTCCGGAGCCGCCTGACAGCACAAGAGGGGTGATCCTATCAGGCATTTGCGCCTCGATTGTCGCAGCGCGCTTGCGCAATTAAAAGCTGGGCGTCGTGCCCTATCCGAAGTTCGGAGCAGGGTGAACAGATCAGACATTCGCCAGCCCGAGCGGTCACTCCGTCCGCAGTGACTGAACCGGTGAGCGGGACCAAATGCGCCAATTCTCCGGTCAGCCCCCGTGACGGCCAACCATGGCCCAGCCATAAGTCAAATTTGGGCCCAGCGACAAGTTGCTGCACAACAGTAAGATCAATCTTTGCTCCCAACTTGTCCGGATAGGGTGCGGCCGATGCGGCCTCAACGCCGTTGTCCAAATGGAGTTCGCGAGGCCGGCCATAATCGAACAATCGATAAGTGATGTCGGAGTTCTGTTGCACTTCAACCAGGGTGACACCCGCTCCGATCGCATGCACAGTTCCGGCGGGGATGTAATAGAAATCTCCACGAGTTGCAGGTTTCCAGTCGATCATGTGTTCAATGGAGCCGTCGAGCGCTGCAGTGCGCAGCTCATCAGAGGATAGCGGCTCGAGCGTTCCAATTCCCAGCACTGCACCTGGCTCAGCATCGAGCACCAACCAGCATTCTTCCTTACCTGAAGGCAAGCCCTTGACGGCAGCCAGTTCATCGGATGGATGAACCTGTATTGAGAGCTTCTCGCTGGTGAAAAGGTATTTGACTAGCAAGTCGAGCGGCTTGCCTGCGTGTTCAAACCAAATTTCGCCAATTGTTCCAGATTGTGCGATATCAAATGGAGGAGGCAGAGCAGTACGCCCCCAAGGCTTTGCGACGGCCTTGCGAGTTAGGAGCGCTGCTTCGCTCATTGGATTATTTCCACTTGATGCACTTTCAAAAAATTCTCGTCTGGCCTGAAGCATGGGAGCTAGATGAGGAGCTACTTGGCGGGCGCTTTCCATTGTCAAAGAATGAGCGTTATCGTTCCACCTAAGTTAATCGGCTGATCAAACGGGTCGGTTCCATCTTTTTCATTTAGCTTAAGAAGTAAGCGCCTAATGGCGAAGCGAGAGATAGAATTATGTCGATCACTTGCCAAGGCCCAAGATTATGAAATAGCCTGATGACTTTAGTCACAGAGCAAAGGCCAAAATGACAGTTCTTATCACTGGCTCTGCAGGGTTTATCGGTTTTCATTTGAGCGAAGTTTTGCTTCAAGCGGGAAACCGCGTCATCGGTTATGATGGCATGACATCATATTACGATGTGAGGCTCAAAGAGCGTCGCCACCAATTGCTCTCACAGCACGAACAGTTTCGACGTGAAGAGGGTATGCTCGAAGACTATGATCGATTGCGTGCCATCGCGCTTGAGGAACAGCCCGATGTCATCGTCCATCTCGCTGCGCAAGCCGGCGTCAGATACAGCCTGGAAAACCCGCGCGCCTATGTTGACGCCAATTTGGTCGGCACCTTCAACGTGATCGAAGTGGCGCGCGAACTTTCAGTCGCGCATCTGCTGATGGCATCGACCAGTTCGGTTTACGGCGCCAACGAGAAAATCCCTTTTGCGGAAACCGACAAAGCCGATGCGCCAATGACGCTTTATGCAGCGACCAAGAAAGCAAACGAAGCTATGGCGCATAGCTACGCGCATTTGCATGGCATCCCCACCACCATGTTTCGCTTTTTTACAGTCTACGGACCTTGGGGAAGACCCGACATGGCGCTATTCAAATTCACCAAGGGGGTTCTCGAGGGCACGCCGATCGACGTATATAACGACGGGAATATGCACCGAGACTTCACCTATGTAACCGATCTGGTGCGCGGTATCGAACTGTTGATCGATCAACCGCCCGAGGCCCCTAGCGCCCGCGGCCGGGCAATCGAAGGCGACAGCCTATCTCCCAATGCACCCCATCGTGTGGTCAATATCGGTAATGGCGACAAAGTCAGGCTGCTCGATTTCATCGAGGCTATCGAGGCGGCATGCGAGCGCAAAGCCATCAAGAATTTCATGCCCATGCAAAGGGGGGACGTGCCGGCCACATGGGCGGATAATTCGCTTCTGCGGGCGTTAACCGGCTACACTCCGGAAACTGAAGTGCGCGAGGGCGTGCAAAAATTCGTCGACTGGTACCGCGAGTATTATTCTGTCTAGGCATTGGTTGCGGCGACCAGGCAGTTTGCGAAGCTACCTCGTAAGCCTGCATCAGAGAGCATGGCTTGGCGCAGTTCTTCTGACAGCTCAATATTGACGAAATTGCGGTGCCCCCGCACTTGTAGCACCCTGCCTTGCGCGTTGTTTGCCGCCGCATCACTGGCCAAAACCCTGATATCGCCTCCACCAAGCACTTCGGCAAAGCACGAAGATAGGGACGCATTCACCGGCTGCGAAGCGCCCAACCCTGCGCCAATGAGGACCTCCACTCCCTGGCCGGCATTGCCGCCAGATTCCTCATACCCATGCAGCTGCACAACAAGCCCGTCTCGGTTCGAATCCGCAAATGCCAATGCGAATGCAGAGAATGGGTTCCAACGGTCGGTCGTCAGATCAAGGCCGGATTCGCATTCATCTGTTGCCCTGCGCGGCGCTGTGTTGAACGCCACAGCACGAGCATTGGCCTGTTCGAACAAAAGCTGCGCCAATTCGCCCGTATTGACGTCTGACTGGCTATGCGGAGCCATTATAGCCAGTGGATTGGCGGGACGATCGCGGATTGTGTAGCTCCCCGAGGCGTCGCACGCGCCGCCAGTCCCGGTGACCTGCCAGCCAGGCGTATGCGCAGCCGTCCGATTGGTTTGCAGCCCTAAGATTTCGACCCGGCCCGACCATGCCGCGCCGCCTGCCAAAGCTTCTACAAATACCGTGTGCACACGATCAAAGCGCTCTTGCTCGGTTTCTGGCGGAGGACCCGGATCGTTCAGCGAAATATATAGCGCAATGATGATGCCAATTCCGACCAATGTGGTCAGCGCCAGTGCCAGAAAAGGATTGCGCTCAATCATGGATGAACTCCTGCGAAGCATGCGAACTTCACATCAGTCATAGCGCGAACGCGCTCATCTCTCAAACGCAGGTCAGCCGTTATTCGGGTCCGAAGGCGCTTCCTCTGCATTCTCGGGACCGAGATCTGGCAGCGGGGCCTCAGCCTCTTCGCCCGGCAGGGGTTGCTGTCGCTCTCGCTCGAGCCGCTCAAGATACTCACGCTCGATCTGTTCAACCCGCTCCTGCTCTGCCGCTGCATCAGCATCGATGGTCGAAAGACGCTCTTCGCGTGCTTCCTGAATAAGCTGGCTGAACCGGACACGTGAGCTTTCTGCTTTATCGGCATAGGCCGCATCAATCATCTGTTGCGTACAGCCGGTAAAACCGCCCGCACCGGTTGGGCTGCATGACATTGTTCCAAACGCACCGATCATCTTGAATTGCTCAACCCGTTCCGCCCAAGGCGTGTTCTCAGGGCTGGAGCTGGTGCGCAAATTGGACGGAATGCGATAGCGCTCCGCTTCAACCAGGATCTGACAAACGACGATCTCTTCGTCGTCTACCGGCTCAGGGCACTCGTCTTCAGCATAAGCAATGACCATATTGACGCGGTCGCCGCCCTCTTCCTGAGAGGATGCGGGTGCGGCAGAAAAAGCCACTCCAGCCATTGCCAATACACCGAGTGAAGCCACGCATTTCATGGTGAGCGTTCCTTTTCTGAGTCGATAATAAATAACCGTTTAAAGCGGCGCACAGTTGAATAGCATATTAAGCGCAGGCGTGCGCTTTGATTGCAATCAAATGCGTTCAGCCAGCTTGATCGCCGCGCGACAACCCAGCCGGATGGCGCCAGACAGCAATGGATATGCGGGAGCTTTCTCTGCGCCATGCTCCAGCGCGGTATCGCGGTGCTCGCGCTCTTCCTCGCGAAATTGATGTATCATCTCGGCGAGCTCAGGATCTTCACCGGTCTCCGCCAATCGATCAAGCTGCTCCGAATAATGCTTGTCGATCTCTTCTTCGACAGCCGCGGTACACGCCATGGCTGCTTCCGGGCCCAGCAATGCCGTTCCCGCACCCAATGCGTAGCCTGCTACAGACCAGAACGGTTGCAGCGCGGTGGGGCGAACACCGCGCTCTGCCATGAGAGCATCGAACTTCTCGCGATGAACCTTTTCCTGTTCCGCCATATGGACGATTTCCTGAGCGTGCGGTCCGCGTTCACCCATTACCGCCAGTTGGCCTTCATAGATCCGGGTCGCACCAAACTCACCAGCTTGGTCAACACGGATCATGCGATGCATTTCGTCTTTAGTCATTTGCCCTACTTAAGATGCCTTGCTGCTCTTTGCCAGAAGCGCCCAGATCAGAACGCCGGTTCCGCATGAGATCAGAAAATTCCAACCTGCCAGTGAAATTCCGAAAAGGTCCCATGGCGATGCGTCACAGCGGATGATCGGCGCGCTCATGATTGCTTCCATCGGATCAACATCTGCAGGCACTGCACTTGAACAAGAGGTGAGGCCCTCCCACCAACCGTATTCGACGCCTGCATGAAAACCGCCAATAGCGCCCGAGATAAAGATCGAAAGGCCCGCCAGTGCGATCCAAAGGCTGCGGGGCGGCGCGAAGAATGACATAAATGCGAGGGCCAGGGCGGCAAAGTGCGGGTAGCGCTGCCACCAGCACATCTCGCATGGATAAAGACCGAAGCCGTATTGAGAGAGGTAGGCACCGCCCAGCAACAAAGCGGGAATGCTCAGCGCCAGGTGTTGTGCGAAAAGGTCGGCGGGTTTTTCCGCTTGCGAGTGGTCCATGCAGAGGCCGCTAGCTCAATTAGTTTCTGAGTTCCACTGTATTGCGCAACGCAACCGTTGCCAGCGTAGTGCGGCGCAAAGTTTCCGCTGCATAATGCAGCTGGAAGTCTTTAACCCCCTGCTCCTCAAGCTCAGCGGCGGTGATCTTGAAGCGCGGATCATCGATCGTATCATCTTCGAGCGCTTCCACTTCGATGCCAAGATCATTGACCAGGTGACCACGCAGATCGCTTTCGCGCATCAGATACTTGTTGCGGAGTTCAAGATCCGGATCAGACAGTTGAGGCACAGCGATATCCGGTTTGATCCCGCCTTCCTGTACTGAATGACCGGCGGGCGTATAGTAACGTGCGGTCGTCAACTTGATCGCGGCATCACGGCCCAGCGGTAACAGCGACTGCACGCTGCCCTTGCCGAAACTGCGTTCACCCATAACCAGAGCGCGGCGATGATCCTGCAATGCGCCGGCAACGATCTCAGAAGCGGACGCTGAGCCCGCGTCGATCAACACGATCAATGGCAGGTCAGCTGCAATCTCGCCCATGTAGCGTTGCGCCTGTTGACGCGGCAAATGGCGATAGTTCGACAGCTTGTCCGCATCGTAGTGCACGTTCTCTCCACGTGCACGGCCGCGCTGGGTTACGATGCGCCCTTCGCTCAGGAACAGGTCCGAAAGACCAACCGCTTCGTCAAGCGATCCGCCCGGGTTTGAGCGCAGATCGAGGATCAGACCGGAAAGGCTCCCGCCTGCCTCGCGCTGTAGCGCTTCCCATGCCGTGTAAACATCGCGCCCGACATTGGTCGAGAACTCGTTGACCGAAATGACGCCTACATTTCCGCCTTGCAATTCATAGGTAACCGGCTCCAGCTCGATTACGCCGCGCGTCACACTGACTTCAAGCGGCTCTTCGCGGCCCGGGCGGAAAACTGTCAGCTCGATCGATGTACCCACCTCACCGCGCATCCGCGCAACCGAGGAATCAAGATCATTGCCGTAAATTAGTTCACCATCGAGATGCGTGATGAAATCGCCGGCCTTGATGCCCGCTTTGTCCGCAGGACTGCCTTTGAATGGCGAGATAACCTTCACCGCGCCGTCATCCAGCACGACTGATAAACCAAGTCCGGAATAATTGCCGTCAATCATTGTCGTAAGACGCTGAAGCGCACTGCCATCAACGTAAGACGAATGCGGATCGAGCGAACCGAGCATACCGTTGATGGCACCACGGATCAGCTGATCATCTTCGACGTCTTCAACATAGTTGGCCTTCACTTGCTGATAAGCGGCAAAAAGCTTGGCAAACTCCGGACCCGCGCGCCCATCAATCTGAGCCATTCCGGCCGTGGTCGCCGGGATCAAAGCCACCGCTGTCACCAAAGCAGCGCTACGCAGCAGATTAGCCATCTTCATCAGTCGTGCTCTCCAAAGCTATATGCACATAGTATCGCGCAGTGCGCCTGAATGCCAGATGATGATGAAAGGTCGTCCCGCAATGGTTCGCAATTCGATACAAAGTCTAATTGGAGCAGCCGAATTGCGTGTAATTTCCCGACGCAAACAGCCCGATAATTATAGTAAGTTCAGAGGGTTAACAGGATTGCCGCTTTCGCGAATTTCATATCCGATTTCCGGTTGACTAAGACCGGCAGTGCCTATTGGTGCGCCCGCGATAACCAGATCGCCTGTTTCAATGCTGTTTCGGGACAGACCTGTGATGAGGCTGGTCCAGCCATTTGCATGCTCAATAATCACGATTCGCCCGAATCCGCGATAAGGCCCCGCGAAGGAAACGCGACCCGCAGCCGGAGAAACCACTTGCGCACCAGGTGAAGGTGCAATCGTGAGGCCTTTGCTTCGCATCCCCGCCCCGTCTGTCGCACCGAACCCCGCGAGAGTACGGCCCTGGACCGGCAACTGAAATTCGCCCGGGGGCGAGGTGTCTTGCGATCGTGCAGACTGCACCGCTGCGGGCATAACGCGCGATGCATCGGGTCGCTCGGGCCTGATAATCGGGCCGGGAAGTGCCGCCAGCGCACTACGCACCGATCCTGCACGATCAAACTCGCCGACCAATTCATCCAGATCGCGGGCTTCTTCGGCCAAGGCGAGCGCTCGTTGCGCTTCCCGGCGAGCCATCGCGCTGTTGCTGCGCGAAGCCTGTTGCTGCTGCGAGATTAATGCCGTCAATTCGTTGCGGCGCGTCTGCAGTGCGGCTTCGCTACTTTGAAGATTGGCTAGCGTCCGCGCCGCGTCACGCTCCAGCGCGCGGCCTTGCTCAACTTCACTGCGCAATTCCGCGGTCTTTTCGCGAATAGTGGGAAGCGTGGTTTCCAGCACCGCGCGCACATAGACTGTCTCGCGAAGCGATCCGGGTTGAAAGGCGGAGAGGACGACAGGTCTGCGGGCCATATTCTGTATTGCCCCTGTCAGCTTGACCAAGGGCTGCTGCTTTTCTGCCAGCCGTGCATCCAGCGCCCGCCGTTGATCCGCGATCAGAGAGAGCTGAGCGGTTGCGACAAGAATGTCCGCTTCGCTTTGCTGTATTTGAGCCGCAAGCGCCGCGCTTTCATTAGCCAGCCGATCCACTTCAGCTGTTGCACTGGCGGCTGCTTCAGAGAATTGCTGTGCGCGCTGCTGAGCAAAACCTGCTGACGCTTGTGCTCGCTCCAGTGCCTCGCGGGCTTCATTCTGACTGGAAAAGCCGGACACAGCAGCTGTGCTCACAAAGAGCTGAGATTGGGCAGTCACAGCGCCCCATCCAGCCAGCGTCAGGCCCAATGCCGAGACGGCCATTGCAGTCAGTCGTGATGTCAGCCCTTCCATGGCGTCATTCATGCCCGATGATAGGGGTGGCCGGCAAGAATCGTCGTCGCACGATAGAGCTGCTCCATCAGCATCGCGCGTGCCATCAGATGCGGCCATGTCGCTTTGCCGAATGCCAGCAAAAGATCCGCTTCGGCCCTCTCCCCCTTGCTGTGCCCGTCGGCTGCACCAAGCACAAAACGCGCTTCGCGCATGCCGTCGTCGCGCCACTTATCCATGGTTGAGGCCAGCTCGGCAGAGCTCAGGTTTTTGCCACGCTCATCAAGAAGAACAGTCTTGAAAGGTGATTGCGCATCAGGAATGCGACCGCCTGTTTCAGGCAACTCTGTCAGCTTGACCGGCCAGGTGAGGCGCTTTTCGTATCTTGCAACAAGATCGGCCTCTGGCGAACGAGCGATCTTGCCGCGTGCGATAACGTGCAGAAGCATGGACTTCCTTTCTCTAACGGCATTTGGCCTTAACCAATGCCTCCGAAGGGAGGCCTGAACGGCTGACATGCAGTCTCGAGCCAATGGGTGGCTGCCCGACGCGCCGACTGGCGCGTAAGCTCAAGGCAACCAATGCGTCCGCCAGCGCTTGCGGCGAAGCAATTTATGCCGTGCCGGCAGCCGGCTCAGCTTCGCCGAAACCCCACATGCGTTCCAGATTATAGAAGCTGCGGACTTCCGGACGGAACAGATGCACGACAACGTCGCCCGCATCGATGAGCACCCAGTCAGCGGCCGGGAGTCCTTCAACGCGCGCAGAGCCAAAGCCCTGTTGCTTGATCTTTTCAGCCAGTTTCTGCGCCATTGCGGCAACCTGACGGGTCGAACGACCCGAGGCGATCACCATATGGTCAGCAATCGAGCTCTTCCCCTCAAGCGGAATCGAGACAATTTCCTGGGCCTGATCATCATCAAGCTGGCCCATCACGAGGTCGTGAAGTGCATCTGATGAAAGATCGGGTTTAGCCATGGGCTGCATCCCGTGGCTGGCGTGATCGGCAGATGCCGAAGTGGTTTGCGCCTGATTCATAGGCGATTGCGATACTCCTGTTAGTGGAAACGGGTGCGAGTAGCCGCACGGGATCAGATGGAACGCCCATGCGCTCTATCATGAACCCTCCTCTGCCATAACTTCACACCTGGTATGCACCAGGCGATGGGTCAGCGGATCGCGAGGAGGAGCTCCGGCGTAGTGCGTAGACCAATCTGGAACGGCGCGGCGGATCGCCGTGGCCGAACGCGGATCGGGATCAAAACGCAATAACACCAGTGCCGGTGCGCTCCCATTGCCCCCGTTAAAGAGACTGGCCTTCGGCACCCGATAGCGCCTTAGCCAGGCCATGGCGGGGCTCGCCATAGCATCCGCATCATAGCCGGGCCTTGCGATGACCGCAATCGGCATTGTGCGGGCAATTGTGCGCCATTTGCGCCAGAGGTGAAACTGCGCGAGATTATCTGACCCCATCAACCAGACGAATTCGCGCTTCGGGTATCGCCGCTTGAGTGCCTGCAGCGTCTCGACTGTGTAGCGTGTGCCCAACTCGCGCTCGATCGCGGTTGGCACAATTGGCAGCCGGCGCGCCTGATCTCGAGCCGATTTGAGCCGTAAAGCTAGCGGCGCCATTCCCTTCTTCGGCTTCAGGGGGTTGCCGGGGGAAACAAGCCACCAGACTTCATCCAGGCCAAGCGCCTCCATCGCAAAGCGCGAAATCCGGCGATGCCCGCCATGTGCAGGATTGAAACTGCCGCCGAGCAAGCCTGTGCGGATGGGGGTCATGCTGCGCAGAGCCTAAGGCCTCGCCTGCCCGGCGCCACGAACTTGCCATTTGTAGGTGGTAAGTCCTTCCAGCGCGACGGGGCCGCGCGCATGCAGCCGGCCGGTGGCAATGCCTATCTCTGCGCCCAGCCCAAACTCCCCGCCATCTGCGAACTGGGTTGAAGCATTGTGCATCACGATCGCGCTGTCGACTTGCGCCATAAAACGCTCAGCAGCTGACTGGTCGTCAGTAATGATCGCCTCGGTATGGCTCGAGGAATATTGCTCGATATGCTGCATCGCTGCATCGATATCCTCAACCATCGCAACGGACACGATCGCGGCCAGATATTCAGTGCTCCAATCATCTTCGCTTGCTGGCATAACCCGGCTGTCGAGTGCCTGAACCTGTGCATCGCCGCGCACTTCGCAGCCCCCATCAATCAAATCGCCAATCAATTCTGCCGGCGCTGAATAACCACGATCGATCAAAAGTGTTTCCATCGAACCGCAAATGCCTGTGCGCCGCATCTTCGCATTGACGGCGATCCTGCGTGCCATTGCCGGATCGGCTGCGGCATGCACATAGGTGTGACAGATGCCATCAAGATGAGCGAGCACCGGTACGCGGGCGTCATTCTGCACCCTTTCGACCAGGCTCTTACCGCCACGCGGCACAATCATATCGATCAGCCCTGACGCCATTAGCATGGCACCCACCGCATCGCGATCCTGTGTCGGCATCAACTGTACCAGTTCGGGCGAGACACCCGCGTCACCCAGTCCGCGAACAAACGATTCGTGAATGGCGCGGTTGGTGTGAACGGCTTCGCTGCCACCGCGCAACAAAGCAGCATTGCCAGAACGCACGCAAAGCGCCGCCGCGTCAGCAGTTACATTAGGCCGACTCTCGTAAATTATGCCGATCAGGCCGATTGGAACCCTTACGCGGCGCATCCGCAAACCGTTCGGCCGCTCAGATTCATCAATGATGTCGCCAACCGGATCGGGAAGCTGCGCAACAGCCTCAACCGCCGCGGCAATGTCTTCCAGACGGCCCGTATCCAGCCTCAGCCGATCAAGCATCGCTGGCGCGAGACCCCGCGCTTCACTTGAGGCGTAATCCTGTTCATTGGCGGCGAGGATGGCTTCGGCAGATTCGCGGATAGCAGATGCTGCGCGCATCAGGGCATCGGCCTTGCTGGCGCTGGGCATCGCCGCAATCATACGTTGCGCGGCACGCCCTTTGCGCGCCAGACCTTCAACAAGGCTGGTAAAATCTGTCTTACCGGAGTCTAAGTCTTTGGCCATATTGCCATCAATAGCAGCGCGGCCTCTTGCTGTCAGCGCGCGAATCCTTACGCCGCAGAAACTCTGGCTTCGCGGGCTTCTTTGGTGAATCAAATCGCGCCAAAGCTTAAGGTTTTCCCGTGTCGGTGCAGTTCATCGCAGCATCATATCGATTCGACGTGGACGTTAAGATTTGATTCGATTTTTCCGATTAGCCCCGATACGCATCGTAGAGGGTAAAAATAACGCACCACGAAGAGGGGTCGCTTTGCAAAACGAACAATCCGTAAGCGGGTGGGGCAACCGCTTGCGTCGATGGTTCCCAGACCGCGAATTTTTCATGCGGTCACAGGGTCAAGTCCGCTTCATCAAGATATCCTCTCGTGTGCAGATGGCTGCAGCATCAATCGTGCTCGCGCTGCTCGTTGGCTGGGGTATTTCGATGGCGGCGATGGCATGGACGCAGTATCGCGCATCGGCTGACCGTGCTTCATTGCTGGCTCGCGAAGCAACCGTCGCAACCTGGCAAGAGCGGATGGATGCCTATAGCGGTGACATAGAAGGCGTCGTTGAGGACCTGAAGGCCCGGCAAGACTTCCTTGAAGCAATCGAACCGATGTTGCCGGAAGATATTCGCGAAGGCGAGACTGTATCAGATTCGACGAGTGAGGCGGCGGCGACAATCGAGAAGGTCGGTGCGCTGATCCCTGAAGCGCGTGGTCTGGCTGAAATCGAAGCACGACAGCTTGCATTTGTGGAACGCCTGACCCGCTTTGCTGACCGCCGGGCTGAGCGTACCGCAGACGCGATGCGTAAATTGGGCCTCGACCCGCAGGCAACGCTGCGCCGCGCTGAACGAGAGGCCATGGGTGGTCCGCTTGAAATATTGGCGACATCGGCCAGCGGAGAGGTTGACCCGCGTTTCGAGCGTTTGGGTCTCAGCCTGGCGCGTATGGCAGCGCTCGAGGCAAGCCTTGACGCCATTCCGCAGGTGACGCCGACCAATCCCGGGCAAACCCGCATGTCATCTGGTTTTGGCTATCGCCGCGACCCCTTTACCCGCCGCGGCGCGATGCATCGCGGCCTGGACTTCAAGGGTCCACGCGGGTCGCCGATCTATGCCGCAGCCGATGGCCGGGTCAGCTTTGTCGGCCGCAAGGCCGGTTATGGCAAGGTGGTCGAGATTCGCCATGGCAATGGTGTCTTGACCCGCTACGCGCACCTTTCTGGGTTCACGTCACAAGTCGGTGACGAAGTCGAAGCGGGCGATCAAATCGCCAAGCTAGGCAATACTGGCCGCTCAACAGGCCCGCACTTGCATTTCGAAGTGCGCATCAATGATCGCGCGGTCAATCCGCGCCCCTTTTTGGAGACAGCGCAAGATGTTCTCAAAGAAGCCCGCGAATCCGACGCGGCCGGCACCGGTAAGTAATACCATGGCCAGCAGCAGTTCCAGCTCGACCTTTTCCGTCATCGGCTCTGATGTGAAGATCAAAGGGGATGTTGAAGCATCTGCCGACCTTCATGTTGACGGCACGATCGAAGGCGACATCAAATGTTCCTCGCTTGTGCAGGGCGAGACGAGTGCCATCGCAGGCGGGGTAATCGCAGAGACCGCAAGGCTTGCCGGTAAAGTCAATGGATCGATCCGCGCGCGGGAGCTTGTGATTCTGCGTAGCGCGCAGATCCACGGCGACGTTCAATACGAAGCGCTAACAATAGAGCAAGGCGCTCAAGTTGATGGGCGCTTCGCACATGGCACCAAGGCCAACGAAGCGGTGAAGACTGCCGCCAAGCCGGCGCAGCCTGCGGGTGATGAGCCGAAATCGGAAGGCGATGAACCCAAGTTGGGTCTGGTTAGCAACTAAGTCGGATTTCTGACGGGAGGTTAGGGCGCTTAATTTTCAGCGCCATTTTACGTACCCGAATGGGTCGCCGGTGCCTGCTGGACCAACATTTGTTTGAGCAGTCCTAAAGGACTTCGGCGCGCAGCGCTTTGCGATCAAGCTTGCCAATCAGCGTTTTCGGCAGGCTTTCGCGAATTACCACTTCATCCACTCTCTCGTGCTTTCCAACATGATCGTTAAGCCAATCACCCAGGTCTTCTGCGGTAGCAGTCGCGTCACTGTTCAGAGTCACAAAAGCGCGCGGCACTTCGCCCCGATAGTCGTCGGGAACTCCGATCACGAGAGCTTCCTTAACTGCGTCGTTCTGCAGGAGCACGTCTTCGACCTGGCTGGGAAATACCTTGAAACCACCGACCGTGATCATGTCCTTGATGCGATCGACGATCTTCAGGAAGCCGTCTTCATCAATCACCGCCACGTCGCCGGTACGAAGCCAAACCTTACCGTCGCGCTCAATCAGAACATCAGCCGACGCTTCCGGACGATTCCAATAACCGCGCATGACCTGCGGCCCATGCACCGCCAGTTCACCCGGTTCGCCTTCGGGTGCGAGTTGGGTGTGATCCTCCTTGTCGAGCAGAAGCAACTCGGTGCCAGCGACCGGCTGCCCGATTGTGCCCCGTTTGCGTGTTCCTTCGTATGGGTTGGCCGAAACGACCCCCGAACTTTCAGTGAGGCCATAGCCTTCTACCAGCCGAACGCCTGTGACGTCTTCGAACTTCTCATGAACCGGGGCTGGCATCGGCGCGCCGCCGGAGATGCAAACCTTCAGCGATGACAGGTCCGTCTTCGCCAGATCAGGGTGATCAAGCAACGCCTGAAACATGGTCGGCACGCCGGGAAAGCCAGTCGCCTTGTGCCTGGCGATGGTTTTCAGGACCTGACCCGCATCGAAACGCGGCACCATCGCGATTGAAGCGCCGCTTGCAACTGCGTGGTTAAGCAGTGCCGTGTTCGCAAAGACATGGAAGAACGGCAGCGCACCCATGAACACTTCAGTTGATGGATCTTCGAAAGGATTGATCGCAACAACCTGCTGCGCATTCACCGACAGGTTCGCATGTGTCAGCATCGCGCCTTTTGGTCGACCCGTTGTGCCACCAGTGTATTGAAGCAAGGCCACATCCTCAGCTGTGACTGAGATTTGCGGGGCCGGCTGTCCGGTCCTGGCAACCTCATCCCAGCGGTTGATCGTATTACCAAAATTGACCTTTGCGATCTGGTCCCGTTTCAACAGTTTGAACGCGAGACCCTTCAGCGTTGGCAGCATGTCTGCAAGCGAACCCACCACCAGCGTCTCAAGGTCGGAGGCTGCAAGAACTTCGCTGGCCGTCTGGAAAAGCTCAGGCACGTCCACTGTCACGAGCAGCTTGGTGCCTGAATCTGCAACCTGCCAAGACAGTTCCTCGACCGAATAGAGCGGAGAAAAGTTCACGACGATGGCGCCCGCCATCATCGCGCCATAATAGGCGCTGGCGTAAATCGGCACATTGGGAAGGAAAAGCCCGACTCTGTCCCCCGGGGAGATCCCGGCAGAGACAAGGCCTGCGGCAAAGCGTTGCGCCTCGGCAAACACCTCGGAATAGGTGTAAGTCCGGCCAAGGAAATGCAGGAATGCTGCCTCACCGCGCACCTCAGCGGTACGCGCGAACATTTCTGGCAGTGTCACGGGTGTGAACTGCGTATCCCAAGGCGTGGGGTGATGATAGTGCGACCTACTTACATCCATGTAAGCATGGTGGCCGATACGTTCCCACCAGACAAGCGAAAACGCCCCAATTCAGCGCTTATTCGCCGCCGTCTGTCGCTTCGCCTGCCTCTGCAGCGCGCTTCGCCTCCAGCCATGCTTCAGCTTCGGCTTCTTGCGCGGCTTCATTAGCGGCTTTTGTGGCAGCCTCACGCTCTGCGCGCAGCTCTTCGATCAGCTTTTCCTTGTCGCTACGGTTGTCGCCTTCTGCAGCTTCGGTTGCTTCGATACCGGCCCGCTTCGCTGCCTTTGCGACTACAGCGTCAAGCTCGCGCTGCGAACACAGGCCCAAAGTGACCGGGTCCTTCGGCTGAATGTTCTGAATATTCCAGTGCGTGCGGTCGCGGATCGCATTGATCGTGTTGCGCGTCGTGCCGATCAGCTTCGAGATCTGAGCGTCGGACATTTCAGGGTGGCTCCGTAGGATCCAGGCGATGCCATCCGGCTTGTCCTGGCGCTTTGACACCGGCGTATAGCGCGGCCCCTTAGTGCGGGTCACTTCAACAGGCGCCTTTTGCATCTTGAGTTCATAGCTCGCGTCGGCTTCGCCGCGCGCAATCTCTTCCTGCGTCAGTTCACCAGAGTGCACAGGGTCACGGCCGGTATATTTGCTGCCTGCCAGATCGTCTGCCATCGCTTGCACTTCCAGAATGTGGAGGCCGCAAAATTCGGCAATCTGCTCAAACGACAGGCCAGTGTGATCGACCAGCCAGGTGGCGGTCGCGTGCGGCATCAACGGTGTTGGTTGGGCCATGATGAAAATTCCTCAGACAGTCTCGCCGCGATCCAGATCGGGCGTAAAAATAGAAGGGCCGCCCCTTTCGGAGCGGCCGTTGCACCAGCTTAGATAGGGAAAACCTTCGGATTCGGCAAGCCAATTAGGCCGGCCGTTCAGGCGAGTATAACTTCAGCGCTTTCCGCTTCCTGCTCCTCCAACGGCACGAGACCTGAGATGAACTGTCGCGCGGCTGTTTCCCAGCTGTAGCTGGCGCCAAGACGGGCACAAGCTGCGCGATCAGAATATCGAGCAACATCAATTGCTCGCGCGAGTTCGCTGCACATCGCGCCGACCTCCTCGGTCAGTATGTCGACCGGGCCAGCGACAGGGAATGCGGCCACCGGTGTACCGCAGGCCAGTGCTTCGATCATGACCAGGCCGAACGTGTCGGTCTTGCTGGGAAAGACAAACACATCCGCCCCGGCATAGCATCCTGCCAATTCGCGCCCAGTCCGTTTCCCAAGGAATATCGCATCTGGAAATTTCGCTTCCAATTCAGTCCGCGCCGGGCCATCTCCGACTACAACTTTGCTTCCGGGGTAGTCGCAAGACAAGAATGCTTCGATATTCTTTTCTACGGCGACCCGCCCGACGTAGAGCAGGATTGGCCCCTCGAGATTGCGGAACTCGGGCGGGGGCGGCGCATCGGGCGTAAAACACTTCAGGTCAACACCGCGACTCCAGTGATGCAGCTCGTGCAAGCCCTGTGCCCGTAACTGGGTGCGAATACTGCCCGTCGCCACCATCACGCGCTGCGCAGGCTTATGGAACCAGCGGATGAACGGCCAGATTCGATCCGGATCAAGACCGGTGCGCCGAGCGACATAATCGGGAAACTGCGTGTGATACGCGGTGGTGAAAGGAATATCGCGCCTCACACAATATTTACGTGCGGCAAGACCGAGTGGACCTTCGGTTGCAATGTGCACTGCGTCAGGGTTGAGTCGCGCCAAGCGGCGCCCTACTGCGCCCGGCCAAGTAATTGCCAACCTGATTTCTGGATAAGTCGGGCATGGTACCGACGCATAGTTATCAGGCGAAATTACCGTAACATCATGCCCCCAGCGGCGCAGGATGTCACAAGTGGTGGAAAGCGTACGAACGACGCCGTTCGTCTGCGGATGCCATGCGTCAGTCACAATTGTAATTGTGTGCGGGGAGTGGGGGGCAGCAATAAAGCTGTCAGAGGCGAAAGCACCAAACGCGTTCATGCTGCCTCCAACTCTTTAGGCTCACTTTGGATGTGGGGGTTGTTCTGGCCATCGCGCGCCGCGATCTCTTGGGGCCAGTTGAGAATCTCCATTCGCCCGTCAAAGTGCTCCACCAGCGCGTTGCAGCCCTCGACCCAGTCACCATCGTTCCAGTATTCGATGGTCTTGCCGCTGTAGGTGAATTCGCGAAACTCGGCAGTGTGGATGTGCCCGCACACCACACCATCGACACCGCGCTCTGCCGCGGCTTTGGCAACCACTTCTTCGTAGCGGCCAATAAACTCAACTGCATTCTTAACCTTGTGCTTGGCCACTTTTGAGAGCGACCAATAGGGCAGACCCAGCGCTCGGCGTGCCTTGTTGACCCATTGGTTAAGCCCCATCATCACGTGGTATAGCGTGTCTCCAACGAAAGCGAGCCAACGGTGGGCGAGCATTACAGCGTCGAACTCGTCGCCATGCAGCACCATAAGGCGACGACCATCTGCAGTATCGTGGAACGCCGCGCGGCGGATCTCGACGCCACCAAAGTTCAGCCCAGTGAACTGTCGGAACATCTCGTCATGATTACCTGGAATATAGACAATCCGCGTTCCGCGTCGGGCGCGTTTTAGTACGCGCCAGAAGATATCGTTGTGCTCAGGCGGCCAGAAAAACTTCTTCTTGAGACGCCAGCCATCAATGATGTCGCCAACAAGGTACATGGTCTCGCTGTCGGTGTGGTCGAGAAAGTCGGTCAACAACTCAGCGTTGCAGCCCTTGGTGCCCAAGTGCACATCGCTGATCCAGATGGTCCGATACTTGCGACGCTTGATACCTTCGGGCTCGGGCGTTTGCAGTCGCCTGGTGGGAAGTTTGGCGACGGAGCCCAAGCCGCTGTCAACTGAAAACGACGGGAAAGCTGAGGATGCGAGATCGTCCATGAGAACTCCTGCGATCTTGGCCCAAACAAGGCTTCTCGCTCAGGAGCTATGGCAGCATATTGTTACAGCCGATTCACATTTAGATGACTGTTTGGGGTAACTGCGACATCTGAAAGACAGGTGCGTCTACCCATTTCAGGGCGCCTTATTGGCCATGCCCGACCTTTAGCACGATCTTGCCAATATGATCGCCGGCTTCCATCCGCGAATGCGCCGCAGCGGCATCGGCCAAAGGGAAAACCTGATCCATCACCGGCTGCAATTCGCGCGAAGTGAACAGCGGCCAGGCAGCCTGCGCGATCTCGTCTGCCAGCGCAGTCTTGAACCCGTCCGAGCGCGGGCGGAGCGTCGATCCGGTCAGCGTCAGGCGTCGCATCATGACAAAGGCCATGTTGAGTTCTGCCTTAGGCCCACCCAGAACCGCGATAGTCACATGGCGACCATCCTGCGCCAAGCATTTGAGATTGCGCGGAACATAGTCGCCAGAGACCATGTCGAGCACGACGTTGACACCTTTCCCGTCGGTGAAATCTGTGACTGCATCAACGAAATCTGTCTCGCGGTAGTTGATTGCCAGATCCGCGCCCAATTCTCGCGCCGCGCGGCACTTCGCTTCATCGCCGCAGGTCGCGATGACCTGCGCGTCGAAAGCCTTCGCCAGCATTATCGCCATTGTTCCAATGCCCGATGTGCCGCCATGCACCAGCAATGTCTCGCCATCACGCAACATGCCGCGCTCAAATACGTTATGCCATACGGTGAACAGCGTTTCCGGCAGCGCGGCAGCCTCTGCGAGTGGCATGCCTTCCGGTACGGATAGACAATGACCCCAAGGCGCGGTGCAATATTCGGCATACCCACCGCCTGGCGTCAGCGCGGCGACAGTCTGTCCCAACATCTCCTCAGGCACTTCGCTGCCGATGGCCACCACTTCGCCAGCAACCTCGAGCCCGGGCAGTGGTGATGCGCCAGGAGGCGCCGGATAGTGGCCTGCGCGCTGGATGCAGTCAGGTCGGTTGACTCCGGCATAGGCAACCTTGATCAAGACATCGGCAGGCTTGATGTCCGGGAGAGGCATATCTCGCAACGCGAGCACTTCGGGTCCGCCCGGCGTATCAAATCCGACCGCTTGCATCATTTCCGGCAGAACTTGTCCGGCCATTTCCCTAAAGCCCCCGCGTTTCCTGTGGCAGGACTGCTGTGTCTCCATGGCGACACCTGGTAGCCCTTGTCGAAATTGCGCTGTGAACTAGCGGCGCAGTGCATTGACAGCAAGCCGCCATCGCAGGATGTTAGGAACACGATGGATCTGGAGGACCTTCCGCGCCCCAAGGGCGATGCCGCGAGCAAGCTCGCGATGGAAGATCTCTCACCTTACTCACAAGACGAGCTGGAAGAGCGGGTCGCGCTGCTCGAAGCCGAGATCGCGCGCGTCAAAGCCCACCATGGTAAAGCTGCAGCGCATCGCAGCGCCGCCGACGCCCTTTTCAAGAAATCGGACCCATGAAGGCTTTTCACGCGTTCCAGATTCGCAATCATGCAATCACTGCCCATATCAAGGGCAAGCGCTTAAGATCGTTTAACCAACTCACTTCACTCTCTCCTTCAAGGGAGAAGTGCCAACCCCCGATATAGAGTCGACACATGCCAAGTTTTGCCCAGAACCTCGAAAGAACGCTGCACAATGCTCTTGGAAATGCTTCCGAGCGTCGGCACGAATATGCCACGCTAGAGCATTTGCTTCTGGCGCTGATCGATGATGAGGATGCAGCGCAAGTCATGGCAGCTTGCGGTGTGGACTTGGCCGAGCTGGGCGAAGTGGTGAAGCAGTACCTCGATCAGGAATATCAGTCGCTCAAAACAGAAGATGGCGCAGACCCGCAACCGACCGCTGGATTTCAGCGGGTCATCCAGCGTGCAATCCTGCACGTGCAATCTTCGGGCAAGGATACAGTAACCGGCGCCAATGTTCTGGTTGCTCTTTTCAGCGAGCGCGATTCCTACGCTGTGTATTTCCTGCAGCAGCAGGACATGAGCCGCCTGGATGCCGTTAGTTACATAAGTCACGGCATCGGCAAGGGCGGTCGTCAATTGGAGGCCAAAACACCGCAAGGTGCGGAAGATCCGCAAGTTGAAGGCGGCGATCAGGCCAAGGAAGGCGGCACGAAGAAAGAGACCGCGCTTGATCAGTTTACCGTCAATCTCAACGCCAAAGCTGAGGCCGGCAAGGTCGATCCACTGATTGGCCGCGGTCCGGAGGTAGATCGGACGATCCAGATTCTGTGCCGCCGCAGTAAAAACAACCCGCTGTATGTCGGCGATCCGGGCGTGGGCAAAACCGCAATCGCAGAGGGCCTGGCGCGTAAGATCGTGGAAGGCGACGTTCCTGAAGTTCTGCAAGACGCAGTGATCTACTCGCTGGACATGGGCGCGCTGCTCGCCGGAACACGCTATCGCGGCGATTTCGAAGAACGTTTGAAGCAGGTGGTCGCCGAGCTTGAGCAAATGCCGGACGCAATCCTGTTCATTGACGAGATCCACACGGTCATCGGTGCTGGCGCAACCAGCGGCGGTGCGATGGATGCGTCCAACCTGCTCAAACCGGCGCTGTCTTCAGGTGCGATCCGCTGTGTCGGTTCAACAACCTACAAGGAATTCCGCAATCACTTCGAGAAAGACCGCGCACTGCTACGCCGGTTCCAGAAGATCGATGTGAATGAGCCGACCATCGAAGAGACTGTCAAAATTCTGAAAGGTCTGAAGTCCGCTTTCGAGGACCACCACAAGGTCAAATACACGCCCGATGCATTGAAGACTGCGGTTGAACTTTCGGCCCGGTACATCAATGACCGCAAATTGCCCGACAAGGCCATCGATGTGATCGATGAAGTCGGCGCGATGCAGATGCTGGTCCCGCCCAGCCGCCGCAAGAAGAAGATCACTGCGCGCGAAATCGAGTCAGTCATTGCAACTATGGCGCGCATTCCGCCAAAATCGGTCAGCAAGGATGACAAGAAGGCGCTCGAGAATCTCGAACGCGATCTTAAGCACGTTGTGTTCGGACAAGATGAAGCGATTACCCGCCTCTCTACCGCGATGAAGCTCAGCCGAGCTGGCCTGCGTGATCCGGACAAGCCAATCGGTTCGTTCCTGTTCTCCGGCCCGACCGGTGTCGGCAAGACAGAGGTGGCTCGCCAACTCGCGTCAATCATGGGCATTGAACTGAAGCGCTTCGATATGTCCGAATATATGGAGCGCCACAGCGTATCACGCCTGATCGGTGCCCCTCCGGGCTATGTTGGTTACGACCAAGGCGGTCTCCTGACCGATGCGATCGACCAGAACCCGCATTGCGTGCTGCTGCTCGACGAAATCGAGAAAGCACACCCTGACCTGTTCAACATCCTGCTGCAGGTGATGGATAACGGTCGTCTGACCGATCATCATGGCAAGACGGTCGACTTCCGCAATGTCGTGTTGATCATGACCACTAATGCCGGCGCGGCGATGATGGCGACGCAAGGTATCGGCTTTGGCGATGTGTCGAAGGAGGACGCGGGCGAGGAAGCGGTGAAGAAGATGTTCACCCCTGAATTCCGCAACCGACTGGATGCGATTGTGCCCTTTGCCTATCTCGGCAAGAGCACCGTTGCCCGTGTGGTCGACAAGTTCATTCTGCAGCTTGAGTTGCAGCTGGCTGAGCAGAATGTGCACATCCAGTTTGACAAGGATGCGCGTGATTGGTTGGCGGACAAAGGCTATGACCGCCTTTACGGTGCGCGCCCGATGGGCCGCTTGTTGCAGGACCGTATCAAGCAACCGCTCGCCGAAGAGTTACTGTTCGGTAAGCTGGCCGATGGCGGGGAAGTCCATGTCACAATCAAGGATGGCAAGCCGAGTTTCGAGCTGACGCCTGCGCCGCCTAAGGCCAAGCCGAAGCGCAAGCCGGCTACGAAGAAGAAGCCGGCGGCAAAGAAGGCCCCGACCAAGAAGAAGCCTGATGCAGACGCCGGTAGCGGTGCGGATGGCGACAAGGGCGACAAGTCCTAATCTTTCTTCGCTGGCATTCAGGCCACAGATATGCATGAGTGCGTCCCTCAATCTTATGTGTTCAGGGGCCCCTCATGCACTCATTCAAACTCTCTGCCGCTGCTCTAATTCTCGCCGCGCCATTGGCGCCGCTGGCTGGCGACGATCATGCTGAAAACAAATCGGATCCTGCCCTCTTTACCGGGGCAGATCTGTTCAATCTGACCGTCGCCACAGATCCGCAGATCAGCCCGGACGGGCGCAAGATCGCCTATGTCCGCAGAGCGAATGACATCATGACCGATAGTGCGGTCACGTCGATCTGGCTGATTGACATTGCCAGCAGGGTCGAAACGCCTTTGGTTACCGGAACGGGCGCACATTTCTCGCCACGCTGGTCCCCTGATGGAGCGCGGCTCGCCTATATTTCGACTGAAAGCGGCGGCGGGCCTGAACTCCACGTGCGCTGGATGGATAGCGGCGTTTCAGCGAACATCACAGCGCTTCCCGAAAGCCCCGGGGGGATCAGCTGGTCCCCCGATGGATCACAAATTGCATATTCTGCGCGCGTTGCAGGCGAGGCCGCAACGCTCGGCAGCGCACCGGCAAAACCTGAGGGGGCTGAGTGGAAATCCCCGCCCAGTATTACCGAAAGAGTCACCTATCGCATCGATGGCGGCGGCTACCTGAAACCAGGTTTCACTCAGATATTCGTCGTTTCCGCCAAAGGAGGGGCACCGCGCCAGCTAACATCTGGGGACCGCCATCACGGCGGAGCGTTGGAATGGTCGCCCGATGGAAAAACAATCCTGATCAGCGGCAACCGCGATGACGACTGGGAGCTCTCAGGCGTTGATAGCGAGATCTACGCGATTGATCTGGCTTCGGGCAAGATTTCCGCACTCACTGATCGCGACGGACCGGATTATGCGCCGCAGATCAGCCCGGACGGACGGCAGATTGCCTATCTCGGTTTCGATGATCGCTCGATGGCATATCAGCAAAGCGAACTCTACCTGATGAACCGCGATGGTTCGGGAAAGCGGCGGATTACAGGCGGTTTTGACCGCAGTTTTGACAGTCTGGAATGGACCGAAAGCGGCCTCTACGCCGGGTTTGAGGATGAGGGCGTCTACCGCGTTGCCCGGGTTTCATCGACCGGAAAGGTCGATATGCTGAATGCGCGGATCGCCGACCCTGGCTATTCGCGACCTTACGTTGGCGGGCAATGGAGCGTGGCAGATCGCGGCGAACTGGCCTTTACATCTGGATCAGCAACCCGGCCCACAGACGTATCCGTTCTGACCGGACGCGATGCCCGTCGTCTGACGGCGCTCAACGAAACCTGGCTTTCCGGGAAAACGCTGGGGCGGACGATTGAACTGGACGTAACGGCAGAAGACGGAACGAGAATTCCCAGCTGGATCACGTTGCCTCCTAACTATGAGGCGGGTACGCGCGTGCCGCTGGTGTTTGAGATTCACGGCGGCCCCTATGCTGCTTACGGTGCACATTTCAGCACAGATTATCAGCTTTACGGCAGCGCCGGCTACGCAACGCTATTCACCAATCCGGGCGGATCAACCGGGTATGGTCATGCTTTCGCCGACAGGATCGAAGGCAACTACCCGATTTCAAACCACGACGAGTTGATGGCTGCGGCCGATGCCGCAATCGCAGCCGGCTATGCGGATCCTGATAATCTGTTTGTGACAGGCGGGTCTGGCGGCGGGATATTGACCGCGTGGATTGTTGGCCAGACGGACCGATTTGCGGCGGCCGCATCCAACAAGCCGGTGATCAACTGGACCAGCATGGCGTTGATGAGCGACGGGTATGCCTTCTTCGGCAAGTACTGGATGAAGGGTCAGCCATGGGAACGCCCGGACGACTATTGGCGGCGTTCCCCATTGGCCGCAGCAGCGAACATCAAGACACCAACATTGGTATTGGTGGCTGCGGAAGACTATCGCACACCGCGCAGCGAGGCTGAACAGCTCTACGGCGCATTACAGGTGCTGGGCGTAGACACAGCTTTGCTGGTCACGCCCGGCGGGAGCCACGGCGATCTTACGATGTCACCGAGCCAGCTCGCCGCGAAGACCGATTCGGTTATCAAGTGGTTCGATAAGTACCGCAGCGGTGATAATAACGAATAATCGCTGACTTAGTCGAGCCCCGCCTCGAATACAGCGACCGCGTGGTGCCTTGCGTTCTCGGCGTAATGCGCCACGCCCATACGCATGCCGGCGATCGCCGCTTCGGAGAGCTCTTTCATCGGTTTGGCCGGTCGGCCTGCCCACAGCATGCGGTCTTCCATGACCTTACCCTCTGTCAGCATCGCGCCGGCGGCCAGCATCGCATCATGGCCGATCACCGCCTTGTTCATCGCAATCGCGCCCAGGCCCACGAAGCCGCGGTCTTTGATCGTGCATCCGTGCACCATCGCCATGTGCCCGATCAGCACGTCATCACCGATGATCAGAGGGGAGCCATCTTCATCTCCCGGGCGCGGCGGGTCACAATGACACACCGTCCCGTCCTGGATGTTTGTACGCTCCCCGATCTCGATCCGGCTGACATCGGCGCGCAGCACGCAATTGTACCAGACCGAGCTTTCCGCCCCGATCGTGACATCGCCGATGATCGTGCAGCCCGGCGCGATAAAAGCGGTGTCGTGAATATGTGGCACTTTGCCATGAATCGGGATGATGTTTACGCCTGGTCGGTGCATTGTACTGTCTCCCATTGAGCCCTGGTAAGCGAATACTGAATCGTCGGATTGTCGCGCAGATCATAGGACGGATCGGTAAAGTCCAGATCCCCGCGGCGTTCCATCCCGAGCTTTTCCATGAAACGCCAGCTCGGAACGTTGCGTTCACAAGTCAATGCGACAATATGCGGCACACCAATCGATTGAAATGCCCAATCAATCACCGCGCGCATGGCTTCGTTTGCATAGCCGTGGCGCCAACGGTCTTCGCGCACCAGCCAGCCGATCTCATGATCACCAACGTTAGGCGCAAGCGGATTGTCGATCCGCTTCATGCCGCAATGGCCAACAAGCTCGCCGGTCGATTTTTCGATTAGCATCATGAAACCAAACCCTTCGCGCGCGAACCAGCTCATTGACTTGGCATGCTTGGCTTCGATCTCGTGAAGCTCCTTCACTCCACCAAGGTATTCCATCACCGTTGGAGTATTGAGCAATTCATACTGAAGGGCGGCGTCGCTTTCCCCGATCTTTCGCAGAATCAGCCGCTCGGTTTCGATCACGATATCAGGCATGCTGCGCTTCCCAGCTTGCACGATCAATCGAGTAGACGATGATCACGGGAGTATCGGGCGTGAAATCGGCGTTTTCGAAATCGAGGTCTTCGCGCCGCCGCATGCCAAGCTTGATCATCAAACCCCAACTTGGCGCATTCCCTTGAACGGTCAGCGCAATCACTTCATCCGCGCCAAAACGGTCGAACGCCAGATCTAGCGAGGCAAGCGCCGCCTCTTTCGCATAACCCTGCCCCCAGGCATCTTCGCGCAATCGCCAGCCGACCTCCATCATGCCAATTGGGCCACCCTTCTGATTGCAGCGCTTGAGCCCGCAAAAGCCCAGTATGGCACCATCAGCCTTGCGCTCGACACACCAGAAAGTGTGCCCGTGATCCAAGGTGTAGGATAAAAGCCGGTCCTGCGCTGCCTGTCGCTTTTCCGCGTCACACACCCCGCCAAGCCAGCGCATGACATTGGGTGTATTGGTGCCTTCCCAGAAATCCACCCAGTCAGCCTCACGCCAATCGCGCAGGATTAGCCGTTCGGTCTCGTGCCGGAACTCTGCCTCAGTTTCAGCCATTGAGAATGCGCGCGGCAATCGGCGCATGGTAGGTTAGCACGCCGCTGCAGCCGGCGCGTTTGAATGCGATCAGTTTTTCCATCAGTAACGCGTCACGATCACCAATGCCCGCAGCCTCTGCTGCTTCGATCATCGCATACTCACCAGACACCTGATACGCGAAGACCGGCACGCCGAATTCCTGTTTAACCCGATAGATGATGTCGAGATAGGCAAGCCCCGGCTTCACCATTACGCTATCGGCTCCTTCGGCAATGTCGAGCGCCACTTCACGCAGCGCTTCATCGCTATTGGCCGGATCCATCTGATAAGTCTTCTTGTCGCCTTTCAGCAGGCCGCTTGATCCAACCGCGTCGCGGAAGGGGCCGTAGAACGCGCTGGCGTATTTAGCGGCATAGCTCATGATCTGGACATTGGGGTAGCCATTCATCTCAAGCGCCATGCGGATCGCATGCACACGCCCATCCATCATGTCAGACGGCGCGATGATGTCAGCGCCTGCCTCCGCCTGATTGAGCGACTGGTCTACCAGCACCGCGACTGTGTCATCATTGACCACATATCCCGCCTCGTCGATCAGCCCGTCCTGACCATGGGCTGTGTAGGGATCAAGCGCAACATCGGTGAGAATGCCGATATCGTTCCCGCATGCGTCGCGAATGGCCTTGATCGCGCGGCACATAAGATTGTCCGGGTTGAGCGCCTCTGCCCCGTCATCGTTGCGCTTATCAGCGGGGGTGTTGGGGAATAGCGCGACACACGGTATACCTAGTCGCACCGCTTCTTTTGCACGTGTCGCAATCCCGTCAACTGACCAACGCGATACACCTGGAAGCGTGGCGATCGGTTCCTCGACACCTGACCCATCGGTAACAAACAGCGGCCAGATCAGATCGGCCGGAGTCATAACGGTTTCACGAAACATTGCGCGGCTCCAGCCGCTAGCTCTTGTGCGCCGCATGCGCAGATTGGGGTACGATCCACTCATGCCGCTGATTGTTGCCGCATTATTGCCGGGTTAGCAACGGATCAGCGCACTTCGCGGCGGTTATCGAGCTTTTCGATCTCTCGCTGTGGTTCTTCAATCTCGCTCGGGCGCTGCTCCAGATCTTCCAATGCAGCACCTGGCTCGATTTCTTTCAATTGCGCGAGCGCAGAGCGGAAAGCGATCAGCTCTCCGCCCTCAAGCTGGGCGCGCGTCACAAACTTCACGCTCTCGGGGTTAATCGCGCGCCCGTTGCGATACATCTCGTAATGCAAGTGTGGCCCTGTAACGAGGCCGGTAGACCCGGAATATCCGATTACCTGGCCGCGGCGCACGCGCTGGCCGCGACTGACAGCCATGCGACTCATGTGGCAGTAACGTGTCGCCAGCCCATTGCCATGATCAAGCCTTACGGCGATGCCGCAGCCACCCATTCGGCCGGCACCGCTAACACGCCCGTCAGTGACTGCAACAATTGGCGTTCCTGTTCGCGCGCGGAAGTCTACGCCTGAATGCATGCGTCGATAGCCAAGCACAGGGTGGCGCCGCATTCCGTATCGGGAGGTCATTCTTCCTGGAACTGGTGCGATCAGGCCATTGCGCTGCTCACCTTCACCGGTTGCGTCATAGAAGATACCCTCTTCCCCCCAGCGCATTATCTGCGCCCGCGGTTCTCCGTTGCGTTCGATTGAAGCATAGAGCACACGGCCAGCCTGCCGCTCGCCTGTCGCAGCGCGGCGGTATTCGACAATCATGTCAAATTCGTCGTTCGAGCCGACATTGCGGTTCAGATTGATATATCCGTCCATCGCCTTGATGAAATCCTGAACCGAGCTGGCAGGCGCGCCAGCCGCACGCGCCGAGCGATAGAGGCTTGAACCGACCCGGCCACGGATGCGCAGCGGCGTGTCGTCCACTCGGATTGTGTTGCGGCGAAGTGAGAGATTGCCATTGTTGCTCTCGACCCGGAGCTCAAGCTCAAATTTTGCGCGGAAGGACAGCTGTTCTAGCGGGCGTGGCCCGCCTTGCTCGTCGCGCCGGCCCAGAACGATGTCGAAGCGCGTCCCGGGCTCAAGCTCGTCAAGCACGATCGCACCGCCGATCAGTTCCTCAACGCGCTCCGCATCGGCTGTGCGCAAACCAGCGCGCTGCAACATACGGTCAAGGCTGTCGCCTCGACCCAAGGTGGCCACCAGTTCCAATTGCGGGCGTTCAGGCGCAGCTTCGAGTGCGCGCACATTGGGGCCTGCGCCCATCTGGCGGCCGCTGTCCGCACCCAGTGCCAGCGGCATAATCATATGGCTGCGAAACTCATCGCGCGCTACATCGTCAATCGCCATTGCCGGTCGCGCTTCAAGCGGGGCGAGGTCCGGCCACAGAAACAATGCAACGGCCCCAAGACCAAGCATGGTGCCCAATCCCCGAAACCAGCGCCCACTGCCGATATCTTGCGCAAGGTCGGGTGCGAGATCCACACTATCCAGCTTGCGTGAAGTTTCATCGCGCCAGTCTTCGTAGCGCGCGCGCCAGTCACTCACTCGCTTGAGCATGATCCTGCGGGAGCTATACGCTTTCGATTCTCGCGAACGATCTCCCGCGCCCGGCTCGCCGAAATCGAGCATGGGTTCATCGGTTTTCGGCTCATCAATCGGCTCGCCCAATTGGCTGTCGATGTCGCGCAAATGATCCAACTGACCCAAAACTCCCAAGTGGTGCCTAGGCACCGCATCCCGTGTTGTTAAATGGCTGAAGATCGTCTCAAATCAAAGTAAATTTCGGTTTAAGCAGCGATCAAGCGAGTCCTTCAAGCGGCGAAATGTTGAGAAGCAGCCCCGCACGCTCTCGATGCGGTTGCCGCGCCTGCTGCGCGGTGCCACTACGACACCGTGAGCGACAGCACCATCAAAGCGGTTCTTGGACCCACAAACACCGGCAAGACCTACTTGGCCATCGAGCGGATGTGTGGCCATTCGAGCGGGATGATGGGCTTTCCGCTTCGCTTGCTGGCGCGCGAAGTCTATGATCGGGTGCGCGCGATCAAAGGTGACAAGGCAGTTGCATTGATCACCGGAGAAGAGCGGATCGAACCACCCAAGGCCCGCTATTTCTGCTGCACAGCCGAGGCGATGGATCGTCTGGGCGCCGGCAAGAACGGCCCTCATGCCTTTGTCGCGCTTGATGAAGCGCAAATCGCGGCTGATCCGGAGCGCGGTCATATATTCACAGACAGACTGCTGAATGCACGCGGCCGGGAAGAAACAATGATTCTGGGTTCCGCCACGCTCGAACCACTCGTCAGGGCGCTGATACCACGTGCCAAAATGGTGGAACGCCCACGGTTTTCGACCCTGAAACATGCCGGTAGCCGCAAACTGTCCCGCCTGCCTCCGCGCAGCGCGGTCGTGGCCTTTGGTGCAGAGCAGGTCTACGCCATGGCTGAGGCTTTGCGCCGCTTCAGGGGGGGCGCTGCAGTTGTCATGGGTGCACTTTCACCTGAGACGCGCAACAAGCAGGTCGAACTGTTCCAAAATGGTGAGGTGGATTATATCGTTGCCACCGACGCAATCGGTATGGGGCTCAACCTTGACCTGCACCATGTCGCATTTGGGGGGCTGTCCAAATTCGACGGCAAACGCAAGCGCCGGCTGACCCCTGCCGAGATGGGGCAGATTGCCGGGCGCGCTGGGCGGCATCAGCGTGATGGCACTTTTGGCACGGTAACGGGCATGCGCGGCAACAACGCCTCTCCCCCCGAATTCACCGACGAAGAGATCTATGCGATCGAAGAGCATAAGTTTGCCCCGCTGACACATCTGTTCTGGCGTGAGGCGGAGCCGCGTTTTGATAGTCTGTCGATCCTGATCTCGGATCTGGAGGCCAAGCCGGACGAGCCCGAGCTCCGCCCTGCTCCTGAAGCGATAGATCTGGCTGTTCTGAAACGCCTTGCCGATGATCCTGTTGCACAAAGCGTATCTGGAGCAGGTTCTGTCCGGCGGTTCTGGGAGGCGTGTTCGCTGCCCGATTTCCGCTCTGTTGGTGCAGGCGTCCATGCCGGTTTTGTAAAGCGGCTGTGGCAGGACTTGCGCGAAGGCTATCTGGGTGCAGACTATGTTGCTGCCCGGATTGCCGATCTTGATCGGACGCAAGGTGACATAGATACTTTGCAAGGAAGGATAGCCGCGATCCGATCATGGGCCTATATCTGCCAGCGGCCTGACTGGGTTCTGGCACGAGATGAAATGTTTGCCCGTGCCCGCGCGGTCGAGGCCAAGCTATCGGACGCGCTCCACGCGCAGCTAACCGAACGATTTGTAAACCGAAGGACGTCGCTTTTGATGAAATCACTGGGTCAGGATGGAAGTGCATTGCCTGTCGAACTTGGCGCAGACGGTGCGCTGACAGTTGATGGTGAGCCAATCGGGCGACTGGATGGCTTCCGCTTTGCAGTTGATTCGGATGCGACCGTGTCGGATCGCAAGATGCTGCTTGCTGCGGGCGAGAAGGCGCTGCCTTCGATCCTGGCTCAGCGGGCCGCATGGCTCGCAAGCGAGGGCCTGAGCGAACTCAGTATCGCCGAAGGCGCGATCATGTGGGGAGAGCACAGACTGGCCTCAATCGAGCTTTCCGATGATTTTGGTACGGCGCGCATTGTGTTCGTACGCGAACTGAGCGCCCTGCCCGACGCCGCCAGAACGAGCTTCGAGGCCGCCCTGCAAAACTGGCTCGACAAAAAGCTTGAACCGCTGGAGCCGCTGCGCAAACTGGCCGCGGCCGCGCAGGACCCGGACGCGGGTTCAGAGGCCCGTGCATTACTCCACGCGGTCATCGCAGGTCACGGTGTGGTGTCGCGCGAAGACGCCGGGCTGCAACATCTTCCCAAGGAAATGCGCCCCTATTTGCGTAAGCTAGGAGTTGTGTTTGGCGCGCTCGACATCTTTGCTCACGCTCTGCTCAAGCCTGCGCCGCGACAGTTGCTCCATACATTGGGGATCGACAAACGGCCTCTCAATGACGCGATGCTGCCGGTGCTGAAAGACGTGAAGCAAACCCCCGCCGGTTACCGCCCGGCCGGTTCGCAAATGATTCGTGTCGATCTGGCCGAGAAGGTCTTGCGCGCCGCGTTTGATGCGCGCGCCAAGGCAACGCCGAAAGATGGCAAGCCCCCTCAGCGGTTCTTTTTCGACACGGCCTTGCCAATCTCGATCGGGCTTGAGGCGTCCAATGTGCCGCGCCTGCTAGGCAGCGCTGGGTTCAAACGCTTCGCAGCCCCTGGCTTGGCCGAAGGTGCATTCGGCCCCGCCACTCCCGATAGCTGGAGCTGGCGCCCGAGGCGCGCTAACGGAAAAAAGCCGCACCGGCGTGGTGAGACTGGAAATCGCGGAAAACAGGGCGATCGCGGCGACAGGCAACGAAAGCCCCACACGCGAAGCGGCAAGCATGCCGGTAAGCCCGCCCATCAACCCGCCAAGGCAAGCGGTGCGTTTGATGCGCTCAAGGACTTGCTTGGCTGATGCACGAGGGCGCAATGCGGATCGATCGGTTGCTGGTCTATCTGCGCTTTGCCCGCACCCGCAGCCGGGCCTCTGCAATGGTCGAGCAAGGTCATATGCGCTGCAATGGCACACATATCAGCAAGGCCAGCGAGGAAGTGCGGGCCGGCGACGTACTGACTTTCATGATGGGCAGTAAGGTCAAGATTATTGAAGTACTCGGATTGCCTGACCGACGCGGGCCGCCTGGAATGGCTCGCTCTCACTATCGCGAGCTTGACCGCGGCGACAAAAACGCCATAGCAAGCAACAAAGACCGCGACTGAAAAGGGAATATCGCCACATGACTTATGTCGTCACCGAGGCCTGCATCAAATGCAAATACACCGATTGCGTAGAGGTGTGTCCGGTCGACTGTTTCTATGAAGGCGAGAACATGCTCGTCATCAATCCTTCCGAATGCATCGATTGCGGCGTTTGCGAGCCTGAATGCCCGGCAGAGGCAATCCTTCCTGATACCGAAGACGGTCTGGAAAAGTGGCTTGAGCTCAACACCAAGTTTTCTGCTGAATGGCCCAACATCACCGGCCAGAAGGAACCGCCTGCTGACGCAGATGATCACAAGGGTGAAGAAGGCAAGTTCGAAAAATACTTCAGCGAAGAGCCCGGCGAAGGCGACTGATTCGAATCAGCGGCAATCACCCTCGCTGCAACCGGCCTTCAGCACCAAATCACCCCGCTCGAGCGATTTTTCGCACCTATTAGGTTGCGACTCGCAATTTTGTTGCAATTGTGTTATATAATCAAACAATCGCGCCGGATTGGTCCCGGCGTTCGGGTGAAACTAGGAAGGTACGGCCAACAGCAAACATCGATAGAGCTCGTGCGGCGTCTGCCCCGGCAGGCCCGATAAGGCCCCGTCGACTGTCTGAAAAGGTCGCACCACATGAAAGGATTCTGCATGGCAAACGAGGCTCTCGCCTTCAGTGTCGGCGACTACGTTGTATACCCCAAGCATGGTGTAGGCCGTGTGATCGAGCTTCAGAACGAAGAGATCGCCGGAATGCAGCTGGAACTTTATGTTCTGCGCTTTGAGAAAGAGCGCATGACATTGCGCGTGCCCACCAACAAGGTTGAGTCTATCGGCATGCGCAAGCTGTCATCGGACAAGACCTTGAAAGAGGCGATGGAAACCCTGAAGGGCAAGCCAAAGGTAAAGCGCACCATGTGGTCGCGTCGCGCTCAGGAATATGAAGCGAAGATCAACTCAGGCGAAATCGTTCTGATTGCCGAAGTAACGCGCGACCTGTTCCGTCCGGATGACCAGCCCGAGCAGAGCTATTCAGAACGCCAGATTTTCGAAGCAGCCTCCAGCCGCCTTGCCCGTGAACTGGCCGCGATGGAAGAGACGGACGAACCGACGGCGCTTGAGAAGATCCTCGAAGTGCTGCGTGAGCATGCGCCGCAATATTACGAGAATGCCGAAGAGGCGTAACTCGACCAAACGCATTCTTAAATCGATCAAGGGCTGCCATCTCGGCGGCCCTTTTTCGTTGCGCAGTTGAAGTTGGCGTTGAGGTGTATTACATCAGCAACACGCAAAGTTGGGAGAACCACCGAAATGCTCAAGAAACTCGTCAAAGGCCTGGCCCCTGTGGCCGCCATCGCGTTGTCAGCTACTGTTGCCGGTTGCGGCGACATGAATATCGAAATCAATGGTGAAGAGGGTGTGCCCCTCGCAGAACTCGACATGTCCGGCGAGCCGCCCAACGAATTGGTGCTTGCTGGCCCTGATCAGGTTGTCCTCACCGAAGGTGACACGCTTGATATCAATGTAGAGGGTGACAGCGAGGCTGTGGATCTGGTGCGCTTCTCGAATAAGGATGGCACACTTGCTGTCTCGAGGGCCAACGGCAAATGGAGCGATGTCGGTACAGCAATCGTGCGGGTCACCATGCCTGCTCCCAAAACAATCGTGATCGCCGGTTCCGGCAAGGTTGAAGCATCAGCCATGGCGGACGACGCCGACATAACGATTGCCGGTTCTGGCCGGGCTGATGTCTCTGGCCTTTCTGCCAGCAAGCTCGAAGTGACCATCGCCGGTTCCGGCTCGATGTCAGCAGCTGGTACCGCCGAACGCATGGAGTTGAACATCGTTGGCTCAGGGAAAAGCGAGATGGCCGGCCTGAGCGTTGACGATGCGGAGGTTACCGTTGCCGGATCGGGTGACGCAGAGTTCGCATCGGATGGGACCGTCGAAGCCAATATCGTTGGTTCCGGCAATGTCACCGTAAACGGCAATGCGACCTGCGAAATCAGCTCGATGGGGTCTGGCACGCTCAAGTGCCAAACGGTTGAAACAGCAGAATAACCCCCGAACAGGGGCGGCTGGTCGCAGGCGCGACGGCTGAGGCTGGACATTTGCAGGCCGCGTGTGAGAAGCCAATGCTCATGCGCGGCCTTTCCTGTATTGCACTCGTGTTCTCTTCCTTCATGCTCAATGGATGTCTGGTTCGTGCAGCGGCCGACGTCGTGACGGCACCAGTCAAAGTGGTGAGCGCAGGAGTTGATGCTGCGACCACCAGCCAGTCCGAAGCTGATGCAAAGCGGGGCCGCGAGTTGCGCGAGGCCGAGGAGCAGCTGGGCAAACTCAATCGTCGCTATGAGCGCCAGATGGAGAATTGCCGCGAGGGCGATGATCGCGAGTGCTTTGCTGCGCGTGAGACCTATTCAGAAATCCAGATTCTGCTCAGAAACAATCCAGCCCTAGGCAATGCGGATACGCCGACTGAAGCGGACTGATCAGTCGGCGGGCGTAGCCGCCCGTTTGAGCCGGTCATTGATCGCTTTTCCGGCACCCTGATCAGGGATCGGTGCAACAGCGATCCGAGGTTTCTTGCTGGCGGCTGCCTGATGCAGGCAGTCGTATAGCCGTGCAGCAGCGGTTGTAAGATCGCCCGAATTCGACAGGTTGCAATCACCATCGATTGTGTCGAAGCCAATCAGAAATTCGTCATCTTCCGCGTCGGTTGCATTGAGCCTTAGGTCCTTGCCTGGGGCATAGTGGCTCGCAAGTTGGCCTGGAGACTCGATACCAGCTTCGACCGGACCGCCACTGTGGCCGTGCGCTCCGCGAATTTCGATCGGGCCTGGCCGCAACTCGTGAAGCGAACCGTCTTCGCGAACTGCTACGATAGTGGATTCCAGACCAGCTACACATCGGCCCCCGTCGATCACCGCGTCAATCCGGCCCTCCAGTGTTTCCAGCACATGCGCAGCGCTGGTGGGACTGATGTACCCGCTGCGATTGGCTGAGGGTGCGGCGAGCGGGAATGACACTGTACTGAGCAGTTGCTGCATCACCGGATGTTCAGGACATCGAACTGCCAGAGTTGGCAGACCGGCGGTTACAGCAGGTGCCAATCCCGCATCGCACCGTAAGGGCAAAACCATGGTCAGCGGCCCCGGCCAATACGCGTTTGCCAACGCCAAAGCCTGTTTGCCAAACTCCGCAAAGTCAGCTGCTTGCTCTGCATCGCGGGTATGGACGATCAGTGGATTGAAGCTTGGCCGCCCCTTCGCTTTGTAGATCTTCGCCACTGCATCAGCGCTGTCCGCGCGTGCTGCAAGCCCGTAAACTGTTTCAGTCGGAACCGCGACAAGCCCGCCACGTTCAAGAATCGCAGCTGCACGGGCAATGCCCTGAGCATCGGCATGCAGCACTTCCGTAGCGTTCTTGTTCGTTGCCATGCCTGCCCGCTATAGAGAGCGCCACCAATTGCCAAGAGATTCCCGAACCCAAGGAACCAAGAGACGTGACACCCTATTCACCGCCAACACAGGACCAGTTGTTAGCCATTCGCGTAAATGCGGGGATCGAAGAGCTGGCCGAGAGCGAACATTTCGCCGCTGCAGAAGCTGATCTGGTCGAAGCGATTGTCGAAGGTGTGGGCCAGTTTGCTGCCGGCGAATTCGCGCCGCTGAATCGCTTGGGCGATCTGGAAGGTGCGAAGCTTGAGAACGGGGTGGTGCGATTGCCCGAAGGCTTCAAGGAAGCCTATGCCGCGTATGTGGAGCAAGGCTGGAACGCCATTGCTTCGCCTGAAGAGTTCGGCGGGCAGGGCCTGCCCTTCACACTTGCCTGCAACGTGCTGGAAAACCTGGGCAGCGCAAACATGGCGTTCAACCTGCTGCCAATGCTGAGTGTGGGTGCGATCGAAGCGCTGGAGCACCACGGCTCAGACGCGCAAAAAGCGAAATATCTGCCGGATCTGGTCAGTGGCAGATGGTCAGGGACGATGAACCTGACGGAACCGCAGGCGGGCAGTGACGTCGGCGCGCTGCGCAGCACAGCCACGCCCATTGAGGAAGGCGAGCACGCGGGAAAATATCGAATTCAGGGCCAGAAGATCTACATTACCTGGGGGGAGCACGAGCTGGCAGAGAACATCGTGCACCTTGTGCTCGCGCGTCTGCCGGACGCGCCGGAAGGCTCACGCGGCATCTCGCTATTCCTCGTGCCTAAGTATCACGTGAAGGATGACGGATCGCTGGGGCCCAAGAATGACCTGCGCTGTGTCAGCCTGGAACACAAGCTGGGCATCAATGCATCGCCGACCTGCGTCATGTCATATGGCGACAATGGCGAATGTATTGGCGAACTGGTTGGTGCTGAAAATCGTGGCCTGATGGCCATGTTCACTATGATGAATAATGCGCGCATCAATGTCGGCAACCAGGGAGTGCAGATCGGCGAGCGCGCAACCCAACAGGCCATCGCTTACGCGACAGATCGCGTCCAGTCAGCTCGCGCCGGATCGCCTGACAAGAACCCTGTCGCGATCATCGAGCATCCCGATGTACGGCGCATGCTGGTGCGTATGAAAGCGCTCACCGAAGGTGCACGCGCTCTGCTTTACTACTGTGCAGGGCAGGTCGATCGCGGGACGCTGGGCGACCAGTCCGCAAAGCTTCGCGCCGAAGTCCTGGTTCCACTGGTCAAGGCATGGGGCACCGACGTCGGCATCGAAGTCGCCGGGATTGGTGTTCAGGTTCACGGCGGGATGGGCTTCATCGAGGAAACCGGCGCGGCCCAACACTGGCGCGATGCCAAGATTGCGCCAATCTACGAAGGTACGAACGGCATTCAGGCCGCCGATCTGGTTACGCGCAAGCTGGGGCTTGAAGCAGGTGGCGTCGTGCAGTCGCTGATCGCGGATATCGTGAGGGATTCAAGCGACGAGCCGCAATTGCAGGCTCTCGCACAGGACTGCGTGGCTATCGCGCAATGGATGACATCTGAAGCAAGCCTGGATGACCGGCTGGCTGGCAGCGTGCCTTTCTGCACCATGTTTGCGGTTGCTGTAGCTGGATGGCAGCTCAAGAGACAGGCAGACGCAGTGGCGCAGGGTACAGCGCCGGCCCTTGAACGGACCAAGCCGGTCACCGCGCGTTTCTTCCTTGAACGGATCGTGCCTGAAGCCAGCGGATTGAAGGTAGCGGCGACCGCGGGAGCCGACCTGCTATACGCTCTTCCGGCGGAGGCGTTCGCAAGCTAGGTAGATATGCGTGGACAACGACCAAGCCTCTGATCGCGATGCACTGCGACGTATTGCGAATGCTCTGGAGAGATTGGCTCCTCCCGCTCCGGTAACAACCAATTGGCGGACCCAGCCGGCATATGTGTGGGATGGCCGCAATGCACGAGAGCTTGACAAGATTACGGCACCCAATCTTGACAAGTTGCGCGGGATTGACCGCCAGAAGGAGAGGGTTCTTGAGAACATCGACCGGTTTGCATGGCGCAAGGCAGCGCATGATATGTTGCTGTGGGGATCGCGCGGGATGGGAAAATCCGCGCTGATCCGCTCTGCCACGCGGCGGGTACAGGATGGCGCACCGATGGCGCTGGGGCTCGTTCAAGTCGCACCAGATGCGCTAGACACCATTCCGGAATTGTTTTCGCGGCTTAGCGAAGAGAGGCGCCGGTTTCTGATCTTTATCGATGACCTGGGTTTCGCGGAGGAAGATACCGTCGGCCCGAGGCGTCTGCGCAGCTGGCTTGAAGGTGGTGTCGAAGCGAGGCCAGCAAACTGCCGATTGGCAGTCACTTCAAACCGTCGGGCTATTCTGGTCCGTCAAGCCAATGAACAAAGCACCGATTCCGGCGAAAGCCCGCTCAATCGCCGCGATGCGACCGATGATAAGCTTGCACTGGCGGACCGTTTTGGTCTGACGGTAGGTTTCCACCCGTGTAGCAAGACGGACTACATCGAGATCGTACGAGCATATGCCGACCCGCTGGAGCTTACATTCAGCGAGGAGGAAGCGCTCGAATGGGCCATGCAGCGTGGACAGCGCTCAGGGCGCGCCGCATGGCAGTTTGTAGTCGAGATCGCCGGGCGCGCCGGAAAGCGGATTTAACGCACACTATTGCGCGGGTACTTCACGCGCAAAATCGTCTTCAGCGAATGTTGCCCGCGCTTCTCCTGTCAATTGGTTGCGCGGAGGCAATCGCTCTGAATTCAGCCGGGCGATGCCCGGACCGGGTTCTGCGCCTGAAGCGTGAACCCTCCAGATAATTCCCGCGGTATCGTCGGTCATCAACAAAGAGCCATCACCCGCCCATTCAACCCAGGTCGGGCGGCCTTTGGTCGTGCCATCGTCGTTCAGGAAGCCGCTGAGGACAGGCACCGGCTTTCCTTGGGGGTTGCCACGCTCATCAAAGTCCACATAAATCAGGTCATAGCCTGATGGAGGCTTGCGGTTCCATGAGCCGTGGCGGGCGATAAATGCGCCACTGGCAAATTCAGTCCCCATCAAATGGCCATCTTGCGTAAATACCATTCCCAGCGCCGCTACATGCGGCCCGAGGGCATAGACAGGCTCGCGCGCATATTCAGCCAGATAGGCCGGCCGCGGTGCATCGACGCGTTCATCGATATTGTTGCGCCAATATACCCATGGCCAGCCATACTGCGCACCGACCGGGACATTGGTCAGGTAATCAGGAACCAGATCACTGCCCAGCATGTCGCGCTCGTTCACAGTGGTCCAAAGTTCGCCGGACCACGGGCTGAACGCCAAACCATTCGGGTTGCGCAGGCCGGCAGCAAATTGACGCTGACGATTTGTCTCCAGATTATATTCCCAGATCATCGCGCGACCGGCTTCAACTTCCATGCCTTGCTCACCGATGTTCGAGACTGATCCGACAGCGACATAGATCCGCGTGCCGTCAGGGCTTAGTTCAAGATTGCGCATCCAGTGGCCACCGCCCGGCGGAAGATCCATCAGCTTGGTTGCTTCGCCAGAGACACTTTCAGCGCCAAGTTCATAATCATAGGCGAGCAGAGCGTTGTGGTTCGCAACATAGAGTTTGCCCTCGTGCCATCCCATACCGGATGGCGAATTCAAACCATTGCTTTCATTGGCAATTGTGAGTCGCGTTTCCGCCACTCCATCGGAATCCTCATCACGCAGAAGTACGATTTCATTGGCGGAGTCTCCCACTGCTCCGGCGCGGGTCATCAGCCATTCCGCAATCCAGGCGGTAATGCCGCCGCCCTCTTCGCTTTTGGGGGACCGGGTTAGGGTAACAAGAATGTCACCATTGGGGAGTGCTTGCAGCACACGCGGGTGATCGAGCCCTTGCGCAAAACGTCCCACCGCCAGACCCTCGGCAGCCTGCGGCGCATCGCCATCTTCCCAGCCTACGGGTTTGGCGATCTGGACTGTCGGGAAGCTTTCCGCATTGGGTTCCTCCAGCGTGGGCTCTGTACCCGCGACTTCATCGACCGATAGATCGGCGGTGTCTCCGCGAGAGAACCACCACAAGGCAGCTGCCAGCAACACCAGGATAACAAGCAGCGTGATCAGGGTTTTCTTGAGAATGCTCATGAAAGAGAGGCATAAGCGAGCCGCTCGCCGGCGGCAATGGGTTTGGCATTTGAGGGTTGTTATTCGCGAAGACCGCCTTAGTTCACCAGCGATGTATGATTTTCGACCCGATGCCGATCTGGAACCCGCCGAGCGTTATCGGCAGTTGCGCGATGCTGCCGATGCCCTAACCGAAGGCGAGAGCGATTCCGTCGCCAATATGGCCAACGTTGCCGCGCTAATCTGGGAATTTGTGCCAGAGTTGAATTGGGCTGGTTTCTACCGGGTGGTTCCTAAAGGGAACGAAGCCGAGGAACTCGTCCTCGGCCCGTTTGTAGGCCGACCTGCCTGTATCCGCATCCCGATGGGTGCCGGGGTGTGCGGCACAGCGGCACAGTCGGGTAAGACGCAATTGGTGGAAGATGTTCACGCGTTTCCGGGGCATATCGCTTGCGATGCAGCCAGCCGATCCGAAGTGGTTGTTCCTGTGAAACGCGACGGGCGAGTCATCGCGGTTATTGACCTTGATTCTCCTGAACCAGCGAGGTTCACCGCTGACGATGCGACCGGTCTAGAAGACTTGGCCGGCATTATGGCCAACAGAATCTAGTTTCACACGACAAATCAGAGATTTAGGGACACGAGAGTTGCGCGGCGCAACTTCTCGCCCCGCTTCAACTGCCCTTGAAGTCGCGCGGCGCAACTAGCTCTGCTCTAGATATCGCCACCAGTCAGCCGCTGACAAATCAGATCAAGCTGGTCGAGCGTGCGGTATTTGATCGTAACAGCGCCCTTGCGTGGATCTGCCTCGGTCTTGATCCGCACTGTCAGCCCCAGAAATTCTTCCAGATGGGCCTGAACCGCCGCAATATCCGCATCCTTCGCCGGGTCACGCGTGCTGCGCCTGGGTGATTTGCGGGCTTTTGGAGCTGCATCACCGCGCGCGAGATCCTCGACCTCACGCACAGACAGTTTTTCGCGCACGGCCTGCCTGGCGATTTTTACCGCATCATCATTCCCGATCAGCGCGCGCGCATGACCCATCGACAGCTCGCCGCCTTCGACCAGGGCAAGAACACCCTCCGGCAATGCGAGCAATCTTTGCAGGTTAGCAACGTGACTGCGCGATTTTTCAACCATTTGCGCGATTTCGGCCTGTGTAAGACCTTCATCCTCGCTCAACCGGTGGTAGGCTCGCGCCTCTTCGACCGGATTCAGGTCTTCGCGCTGGATATTCTCGATCAAAGCCAACGCCATGACTTCACGTTCATCGAGCTCGCGCACCAGAGCGGGAATTTCGTGCAGGCGCGCCTTCTGTGCGGCACGCCAGCGCCGTTCGCCCGCCACAAGCTGATACCGCCCCTGCCCCTTGGCCGTGACGATAATTGGCTGGATCACGCCACGCGACGCGATCGAGGCAGCCAGTTCGTCAAGGGCGCCTTCATCAAAGCGCTGGCGGGGCTGCCCGGGCAATGGTTCGATTGAGGCAATCGGTAGTGAGCTTAGTCCTGATTTGGAGTAAACATCTGAATTTTCGAATGATTCTCCAGACTCATTCGTCTCTGGCTGCGCAAGTGGCTCCTCGCGATTAGTTTCACCCAGCAAGGCCCCCAGGCCGCGCCCCAGCTTCTTCTTTCGATCGGCGGGGCTGCGTGCCGGTACGGAGAATCGAATTGGGTCAGTTGAGTCGCTCACGCGGCTTTCCTCTCTTCGGGCAGGCGGCCAATCAACTCTCGCGCCAAAGCGATATAGGCGCGGCTTCCCGCACAGGAATGATCATAGACCAGCGCTGGCAGGCCGTGGCTGGGCGCCTCGGACAATCGAACATTGCGAGGAATGACGGTCTCAAACACAAGATTGCCCAAACATTCACGCACATCCTCTGCAACCTGATCGGTAAGGCGGTTGCGTCGATCAAACATGGTCAACGTCACGCCTACGATGCCAAGCCTGGGGTTGAAGCGTTGCTGCACCTGCTCGACCGTCTGCAAAAGTTGGCTAAGCCCTTCTAATGCAAAGAATTCGCATTGCAGAGGGACCAGCAATGTATTGGCCGCAGATAGTGCATTAAGCGTCAGCAAACCCAGTGACGGCGGGCAATCGACAAAACAAATGTCATGACCGCGGTGTTGAGCCAGTGCTTGTGACAGACGCGCAGTACGCTCTTCCATAGAGACAAGTTCCACCTCTGCCCCGCTAAGATCGACAGTTGCCGGTACAATGTCGAGGCCTGGAATGCTGGTCGGCACCATAGCCTCTGCCAGAGGAATGCCATCAACCAGGACATCATAACTTGACGCCGTACGGGCTTCGCTGCCGATACCCAGGCCGGTCGAGGCGTTTCCCTGCGGATCGAGGTCAATCAACAGCGTGCGCCAGCCGATAGCTGCCATGGCAGTGGCAATGTTGATCGCGGTCGTGGTTTTGCCCACACCGCCTTTTTGATTGGCAATCGCGATCGTTATCATGGGCCCTACCCGCCTTTCTGTGCAGCTATGTGCTTACGATGATCCCCGCCTCATCATCGGTCAAGGACTGTTCCACGTGAAACATCTTGCGAATCTTGCGCCGCATCGCTTGTAATTCTTGCGCCGCGGAACGTCCTTTGGGCAACAGGTAGGTGGTTGCCTTTGTGGAAAAGGGTGCGGACAAACGGAGGAGTTTTTCGAGCGGGGCGAAGGCGCGTGCCGAAATGATACGGGCTTTGAAGGGTGTAACAAGCTCAAGTCGCTGCCCCTCCACCCGGCATTTAGGCAAACTCAATTCCTCCGTCATACGCTCAAGCCATTCGACCCGTCGCGCACGCGATTCCACCAGAACAACCTCTCGCTCCGGTTGAAGCGCCGCGATTACCAGACCGGGGAATCCAGCTCCGGTCCCAAGGTCGAGCCAGGAGCCGGATGTTTCACGTGGAACAAACCGCAACAGCTGCGCGCTATCCGCTATGTGGCGCACCCACATTTGGGTTTCGGATGGCTTGGAAATAAGGTTCTGTCGTTGATTTTCTTCGATTAGCGCCGCGATCAGCGCTTCAAGACGCTCCACACCATCCATATTGGTTAGGCCGGCCACGTAATCACGGGCACCAGCTTCGCTGATCAGGATCCTGTGGCTCACGCGGCCTGCTGCCTTCGGCGTGCGTGGACAAGCAAAGCAGAGAGTGCAGCTGGCGTGATGCCAGGAACCCGGCCCGCAGCAGCCAGGCTTGCCGGTCGCGCCGCCTGAAGGCGCTCCACCATCTCGTTGGAAAGTCCCGGGACATCACCGAAAGGGAAGTTCGCGCCAAGCTCCAAAGCTTCGCTCGCGCGCAGATCCCGCAGCTCCGCGTCCTGACGCGCCAGATAGGGCGCGTAGGCGGCATCCTCCGCCATTTCAGAAACCAGAGCGTCCCTGGGGTCCAGATCCGCGTCTAGCCAAGGGGCCAGATCGTCAAGGCCCACACCATCGTGCCTCAGCCACTCGGCCACGGGCTTCATGCCGCCGTCACGCCGGATATTAAGCCCCGCGTCGTTCAGGTCTTTCGCGCTCAGCTCCACCTCAAACAGCGGTGCGAGTTCAGCGCGGCGTGTTTCACGTGAAACATACCATTCCGCCCGTTCGTTGTCGACACTACCCGCCTTCATGCCCAGCGGGGTCAGGCGAGTCGTTGCATTGTTCGCCCTAAGCCGCAGGCGGTATTCGGCACGCGCGGTGAGCATACGATAGGGCTCACTTACACCCTGTAGCGTCAGATCGTCGACCATCACCGCGATATAACTGTTCGCACGATCGAGCTTTGGTGGCTCCTTGTCTAACACAGCTGAAGCCGCATTAAGGCCCGCAACAAGCCCTTGCGCTGCAGCCTCTTCATACCCGGTCGTACCATTGATCTGGCCTGCACAATAAAGTCCGGGAATGACGCGCAACTGCAGATCCGCTGTCAATGCACGCGGGTCGATGTGATCATATTCAACCGCGTAGCCGGGCACTTCCATCACAACGCGCTCAAGCCCAGGCATGGCGCGGAGCATCGTGAGTTGAACGTCAACCGGTAATGATGTGCTGATCCCGTTGGGATAGACAAGGTGCGTCCTTAAGCCCTCCGGCTCAAGAAAAACCTGGTGCCCATCACGATCCCCGAAACGATGGATCTTGTCCTCAATCGAGGGGCAGTATCGCGGCCCCGCCGCCCCGATTGCACCGGTAAACATCGGAGAACGATGAAGATTTTCCCGGATTGCCTCATGCGCAGCCTCGGTCGTGCGAGTAATTGCACAAAAGACCTGCGGATTGATACGTCGCTCGGTTAGTGGCGACATCGTCCAATGATCCGTATCAGAGGGCTGCTCTTCCAAACTCGCCCAATCGATAGTGCGACCATCAAGACGCGGAGGCGTGCCCGTCTTCAGCCGTGCCATGGGTAGGTTTGCACCGCGCAATTGCTCGGCGAGCTTACGGGCTGAACTCTCGCCGATCCGCCCGCCCTCAAACCGCTCTTCGCCGCGAAACAGCGTTCCACCCAGAAACGTACCGGTGCAAAGTATAACCGTGGGCGCTTCAAGCACAGTTCCGTCGCCCAGCTCCAGACCAGCAACCCGTTCGCCGCGCATCTTTAATGCCGCCGCCTCACCTTCGATCAGAGTCAGGCCTGCTTGCGCCGTCACCACCTTCTGAACGGCGGCCTTGAACAAAACCCTGTCCGCCTGAACCCGCGGACCCCATACCGCACTACCCTTTGACCGGTTGAGCATGCGGTAATGTATCGCGCCGGCATCAGCAGCCCGGCCAATAACCCCATCAAGTGCATCGACTTCGCGTACGAGGTGCCCTTTGCCCAGACCGCCAATCGCAGGGTTACAGCTCATTGCCCCGATGGCTTCGAGATCGAAGCTTACCAAGCCAGCACGCGCGCCCATGCGGGCGGCTGCGCAGGCCGCCTCGACACCGGCGTGACCACCGCCGACAACGAGGACATCAAAGTCTAGCATGCGCCGCCCGATACTCGCAGCACACCCGCGGGTCAAAGGACTTTCTTTTCCCGGCATGTTTCACGTGGAACACTGCCCCACATTCTTGGCTATTTGCCGATACAGAAGCGCCCGAACAGCGCATCGAGCATATCTTCGGTCGTTGCCCGCCCAATCAAGCGATCAAACGCAACCCTCGCCCGGCGCAAACATTCTGCAATGATCAAGGGATCGGCAGATGAGCCTGCATCGCTCAGACCCCCCATAGCCTCATTCAACAAAGCATGCTGTCGGGTGTTGAGCGCCGCCTCTCCCGGTTTTGGAAGGCTGGCCCGCGCAGATTGAACCAAGGCGCGCTTCAACTCTGAAAGTCCCTCGCCCGTTCGCGCAGAAACACGAAACTTCGGATCAGATTTAACCAAATGCGCGCTATGGTCAACCTGTGCTTCAATCTCCCAAACACCTTCCGGCCCTTCGTGTTCAGCACCCAGCCAAAGAACCAGATCGGCACTTTCCAGCTGCATTCGCGCGCGGTCGATGCCGATAGCCTCAATTTCATCGCCAACACCCTCGTGGAGACCTGCGGTATCGATGAAAGTGAACGGGATACCGGCAATTGATACCGAACGCTCAATTACATCTCGGGTTGTCCCCGCAATCGGCGACGTTATCGCCGCCTCACTTTCAATCAAAGCGTTGAAAAGAGTGGACTTTCCTGCATTCGGTGGACCCGCCAGCACCACTCGATAGCCTCCACCCAGCCGCTCCGACCTCGGGCGCGCAAGCCAATCGGCCAATTCGCCAGACAGGTCACTCAAACGCGCACCAAAGTCATCGGAAAGACCGGCGACATCATCCTCGTCCGAAAAATCAAGCGCCGCTTCAACCTCTGCAGCCAGCCGCAACAGTGCGTCTCGCCAACACTCAACTTGGCGCGAAAAGCCCCCTCCCGCCATAGCCATAGCGGCGCTGCGTTGAAGCTCTGTCTCAGCGTTCAGGAGGTCCGCAAGACCCTCAGCTTCGGCCAGATCGATCCGGCCATTGGTAAAGGCGCGGCGAGTGAACTCACCCGGCTCCGCCTTGCGAAGACCATCAATGCCTGCGAGCTCAGCCTCTACCGCTGCGATCACAGCTCGGCCGCCATGGCAATGGAGCTCGGCCAGATCCTCTCCAGTCGCTGTCTCCAGACCCGGAAACCAAAGCACCAGGGCCTCATCTAGCAAGGCGCCATCCAGACCGCGCAATTTAGCCAAGCTTGCCCTGCGAGGCTCGATCTCGCGCTGAATGAGTTGGCGCAACACAGCCCCGGCTTGAGGGCCACTGATGCGGATCACACCGATCGCGGCGGGGGGTGCCCCACTCGACAAAGCGAAGACAGTGTCATTCATAAGCGAACGGTTTCCAGTGGCTTCAGTCGCCCGACTTTCGGGTTGATGACTTTCCGAATCCACCTGTCAGCCCAGATTCGATAAAGTTGTGAAACATTTTCAAACCAGCTTGCCCCATCGGGGCCAGTTGTGTGGCAAACTCCTGCAACTGTTCGGGGCTTGAAACACCCTTCATCGCTTTGGTCATGGTGTCCACATAGACTTTGTTGGCTTCAGACACGTCGGGCAAACCCATGAAGGCCCTCGCCTCTTCCGGCGTACAGTCGATCTCAATATTGACCTTCATGACATCATCTCCGTGCTACAACGCGCTATAACCCTGTTACATTTGGGTTTGGCAATTCTACCTGCCAAGCGATAAGCCGCTTTCACGAAGAATCAAAGGAGCAGCCCCCAAATGTCCGAGATGGTTAGCATTTCCACCCTTGATGGCGACGCCAATTTCAGCGCTTACGTCGCCCGGCCTGAAGGCGCGCCCAAGGCCGCCATAATCGTTATTCAGGAAATTTTCGGTGTGAACCCTGGCATCCGCAACAAGTGCGAAAGCTGGGCCGCCGAAGGGTATCTCGCGGTGGCACCAGACCTGTTCTTCCGCATGAAGCCGGGAATTGAACTGGACCCAGATGTCGAGGCTGAATTCAATGAAGCACTTGAATATTTTGGCAAATATAATCCCGATGACGGCGTAAAGGATATCGAGACAACAATCCATTGGATCCGCCAGGAAGCCGGCGTCGCAAAGGTTGGCTGTGTCGGTTACTGCCTAGGCGGCAAGCTTGCCTATATGACCGCAGCACGAACAGACATCGATGCATCGGTCGGCTATTATGGTGTGATGATCGACCAGATGCTGGATGAGAAACACGGTATCGCGAACCCGCTCTTGCTGCACGTTCCCACCGCAGATCATTTTGTTGGTCCGGAAGCGCAAGCTGCGATGCATGCCGGATTAGACGATCATCCCCGCGTGACTCTATATGACTACGAAGGACTCGATCATGGATTCGCGACCGAAAGCGGCAATCGCCGTGATGAAGCTGGCGCGCAGCTTGCGGACGGACGAACAAGAGAATTCTTCGCGGAGCATCTGGCGTGAGCAGCCCCGCAGCCGTCGGGCTCACACGCTGGCATGAGGTAATCGAAGGTGGAAGTGACCCCGCCGCTCTTGCTTCAATAATGCGCGAAGATGCGGTGTTTCACTCCCCAGTCGTCCACACCCCGCAAAAGGGCCGCCCTATCGTTGTCGCCTATCTGTCTGCTGCGGGAAAGACCTTAGGCAATGACAGCTTCCAATACTTGCGCGAAGTGGTTGATGGAAACACCGCGGTGCTAGAGTTCCAGACCGTCATGGACGGGATTCACGTCAACGGTATCGACATGATCACCTTTGACGATGAGGGCTTGATCACCGACTTCAAGGTAATGGTTCGCCCGCTCAAAGCAGTAAACAAAGTCTGGGAAATGATGGCTGCTCAGCTGGAAAAAGGATCCTCGTCCTAACCGGAAAACATCCGTTCTCAGCCAAGTCGGTTTTCGAGGAGGCTCATTATCGAGCCCGCATCATGCCTGCGCGCAAGTATCGCTTCGAACGCAGCAATGGCCTGTGCTCCGTCACAAAAACCAAGACGCCGCATGCGCCAGCCTTCAAACTGCCGTTTCTCAATGGAGCGCCTTAAAACGATTGCCATAGAGTGATGCCGCGGATCGCGCTCGACATCTCTGATCCATGGGTCGAAATTCAGTGGTGGTCCCTCAAGCGCCTGAAAAAACCTGCCGTCAGCGAAGATCAGCCTGCCTGTGATGCCCATGGATGCAAAATTGCGTGACGCGCCCTGAACCATCGCAAAGAATTCGCCTGCATCAACCCGGTCCGAAACAAGGCTGGTATAGACGATCTGAATGAGTGGTCTTTTCTCCATGTTTGGGAAAAGACCACAAATCCATGAAATCAAACCGAATTCTCGCTTCGGTGATTTCCCTTACTGGTTCATGGTTTCGAAGAAGTCCTCGTTGGTCTTCGAATCCTTCATCTTGTCGAGCAGGAACTCCATCGCATCGACAGTGCCCATCTGCATCAGGATGCGGCGCAGCACCCACATCTTCGACAGATTGTCCTTATCAACCAACAGCTCTTCCTTGCGCGTGCCAGACTTGCCAACATCAAGCGCCGGGAAGATTCGCTTGTCCGCAACCTTGCGATCCAGCACGATCTCCGAGTTACCGGTACCCTTGAACTCCTCGAAGATCACTTCGTCCATACGGCTGCCGGTATCGATCAGCGCAGTAGCGATGATTGAGAGCGATCCGCCCTCCTCAATATTACGCGCCGCACCAAAGAAACGCTTCGGGCGCTGCAATGCGTTGGCATCGACACCACCGGTCAACACCTTGCCCGAGCTTGGCACGACTGTGTTGTAGGCACGTCCCAGACGCGTGATCGAGTCAAGCAGGATCACCACGTCGTGCTTGTGTTCTACCAGGCGTTTTGCCTTCTCAATCACCATCTCTGCGACTTGAACGTGCCGGTTCGCAGGCTCGTCAAAGGTCGAAGAGATAACCTCACCTTTCACGCTGCGTTGCATGTCGGTTACTTCTTCTGGACGTTCGTCGACCAACAGAACTAGCAGGAAAACCTCAGGGTGATTGTCAGTGATCGCTTTGGCGATATTCTGCAACAGCACGGTTTTACCTGTGCGCGGTGGCGCAACGATCAATGCGCGCTGCCCCTTGCCCTGAGGTGCGATAATGTCGATCACCCGGGCTGACTTGTCCTTCACGGTTGGATCGGCAGGATCGAGGGTCAGCTTTTGATCAGGGTAAAGCGGTGTAAGGTTATCGAAATTGGTGCGCATCCGCACCGCTTCAGGGTTCTCAAAGTTCACCTGGCTCAGGCTGGTCAGCGCAAAATAACGCTCTCCTTCTCCGGGTGCACGAATTTCACCTTCAACAGTATCGCCGGTGCGCAGACCCCATTTGCGGATCTGGTTTGGAGAAACATAGATATCATCCGGCCCGGCGAGATAGTTCGCTTCGGGCGAACGCAGGAAGCCAAAGCCATCCTGGAGCACTTCAATCGTGCCGATACCCATGATCTTTTCTTCGTATTCTTCGTCTTCGGCAAGCTCGCGAAGGATGCTGAACAGCAGATCCTGCCGACGCATTGTGCCAGCCGCTTCGACATCCAGCTCTTCTGCCATGGCAACCAGTTCGGCCGGGGTTTTTGCTTTCAAGTCTTTAAGATGCATTTTGATTGTATCCGTATTGGAAAATGTTGGCCGACAGGTCAGTACCTCGTCAAAGAGGCGAGGTTTTTGGGCTTGGAGAAAGCAGACCTTGGCTTCGCTTACATGCGATGCCTTGATGCCGGTTTGATCTATCTGAATTATATTTGCGCGCCGCTATCGTCAATCGGAATTGCGATAACGTCATCAGGCAATCAGTTCATGTCGTTCAGAAAGCCCTGACTACAACGACCAGAATTACGATGATGACAAGCAGGAGACCTGGAAGCTCGCCCAGCATGCGAAGCTGTTTCTCGCTCAACGGCCGCTCTCCCTTCGCAATCCTCTTGCTCTGGGCCACCAGATATCCGTGAAAGCCCGTCAGAAGCACGACAACGAATATCTTGGCGTGCAGCCAGCCTAAGCCCGGCGCTCCATCAAGCAGGCCCAACTGGATACTCATCAGCAAGCCCAGAACCCAAACCACGATCAGGCTGGGAGTCAGGATAATCTTGCGCAACAGCCCCATTCGCTTGACCCATAGGGCCTCTTCCTCGGATCCGGAAGCGGAGGGGTGCACATAGATCATCTGACGCGGCAGCATGAACAAGCCAGCCATCCAGAAGACCACAAAAATGATGTGGCCAGCCTTCAGCCAAAGATAGGTCACAGCGAGAATATCCTGCATCGCTGAACAATGTAGGTATGCGTCATCGCTGCGTCACCCCTTGCCCAACCGTTCATTCGCCGCGCACCGCCGCAACTAGCTGCTCGACATGTTCGATCGGCGTGAATTGACCGATACCATGCCCCAAGTTGAAGATATGCGGGCGGTCAGCAAAGGCCTCGATTATGAATTCTATCCGGTCGCTCATTGCTTTGCCGCCTGCCATCAGCATCAGAGGGTCGAGATTGCCCTGTACAGGCATACCCTGCGGTAATTCCTTGTTAGCCCATATGGGGTCCACTGTCTCATCAAGACCGATCGCATCGACACCGGTTTCTCTCGCATACTGGGCCAGCTTCGCGCCCGCACCCTTGGGGAAACCGATAACCGGTGTGTCAGGGTGCGATTGTTTGATCGCAGCGGTTATTGCCGCGTTCGGAGCAATCACCCAGCGCTCGAACTGGTCCGGCGCGAGGCTGCCTGCCCAACTGTCAAACAGCTGCACCGCTTCCGCGCCGGCATCGATTTGACCACGCAGATAGGTAATCGATGTTTCAACAATCGCATCAATGATGGACTGAAGACGCTCTGGATCAGTGTAAGCGAGTTCGCGCGTTGCATGCTGATCGCGGCTGCCTTCGCCATTCACCATGTATGTAGCAACAGTCCATGGGCTGCCGGCAAACCCCAGCATGGTTACATTCTCGCCAATCTGCTGACGACACAGACGCACTGTCTCATAGACTGGATCGAAACGTTCCGGCTTTGGTGCAAACTCGGTCAGATTGGCTTCAAGCAATGGTGGCGACAACTTGGGTCCCTCACCGGCGAGAAACTCCAGACCTTGTCCCATCGCATGCGGGACAATCAGGATATCGGAGAAAAGAATTGCGCCATCAAAGCCGAACCGTCGCAAAGGCTGTATCGTAATCTCGGCTGCGGCATCGCTGTCATAAACAAGGTCCAGAAAACCGCCCTTTTCCGCCCGCAGTTCGCGATATTCTGGCAAGTATCGCCCCGCCTGACGCATAAGCCACATAGGTGGCCTTGCCGGTTTGTGACCGCGCAGAGAATCAAGTAGCAAACCAGGCATAGGTCTAAGTCCAATCAATATAATAATATTTATATATAGGATTATGGAGTCTGTTGGCCCTGTGGATTTCGGGAACAAGTGGTTCCTGCCCGCTTTTTTCCCGCAATGCAAAGGTGCTGATGCTCAGCGACTCGCGACTCTTGTGGAGTCGAGTCAAACTTTTGCCTGCTATCAACAGGCTGGGGAAAGCTTGAGCGCCTGTTCACACAGCCCTTGGTGGAATCCCGGACAGCGGGCATGGATTGGCTCCACGAACTTGTCCTCAGACTTCTCCCGTGGTTTATGCCAACCCTCTTCCACAGGGATAACTTAATCCGGAACGCCGCTCATGCATCTTCATCTTGTCTCTGATTCAACCGGCGAGACGCTGGAGATGATCGCGAAAGCTGCGCTTGCACAATTCGACAATCCAGAGGTTGTGCGCCATTTCTGGCCGATGGTGCGTTCTCGCCAGCACTTGGACCGCATCGTTCCTGCGCTTGCCGATAGCCCCGGTCTGGTTCTTTTTACACTGGTTAATGCAGAGACACGCGCAAGACTGGAAGAACATTGCCGCCAGATCGGATTGCCTGCGGTGCCCGTTCTCGACTCAGTTACTGCTGCGCTTGAGGCGCAGCTTGGCGAAGAAGCGCATGGCAAACCCGGCCGTCAGCATTTGATGGATGAAGCCTATTTCAGCCGTGTTGATGCGATCCACTATACCATAGCTCATGACGATGGGATCGGATGGGAGGATTGGGAAGAGGCGGACATTGTTCTTGCCGGCGTATCGCGCAGTTCAAAAACGCCTACCAGCATCTACCTCGCCAATCGCGGGTACAAGGTCGCCAATATTCCTCTGGTTATGGAGTCGCCACCACCGGATGTGCTGTTCGGTTTGCGCAAACCATTGGTTGTTGGGTTGACGACCGCGCCCGAACGGCTGGTGCAAGTCCGCCGCAACCGGCTGCTGTCCCTCAATGAAGGCACGGAAACATCATATGTCGATGATGAGAGAGTGCGCGAAGAGGTTCAGTTCGCCCGCCGCATGTTCGCTGACAATGGATGGCCTGTAATCGATGTTACTCGTCGCTCGATCGAAGAGACGGCAGCTGCGGTGATCCGTTTCTTCCAGGAGCGCAAGGACAAGGCCAAGACCCCTGAATCTTCAGGCACTGGTGCGATATGATCATCCTTGCTTCCAAAAGCGCGTCGCGCCGCACTATGCTTGATGCGGCTGGCGTTGAATACGAAGCTGTCCCGGCGCAACTTGACGAGCGTGCAGTCGAAGCCGGGATCGAGGGGTGCACGCCTGGCGAGATCGCAGAGGCGCTCAGTGTCGCTAAAGCAGAGGTTGTCGCGTCTGAATATCGCGGCCGTCTGGTTCTGGGCAGCGATAGCCTGGTGGTGTGTGAAGGGAAACGTTTCGACAAACCCGAAACCCGTGAACAGGCTGTAGAACATTTGCGCTTCTTCTCCGGCAAAACCATGGAGCTGCATAGCGGCGCGGCCATTGTCCGTGATGATACATGCGAATGGAGCGCGCAGTCCTTGGCGCAGCTTCATGTGCGCGATTTCAGCGAAGCATTTATCGAGTTTTACCTCGACGCAGAATGGCCAGAGATTGGCTATTGTGCGGGCGCGTTCAGGATCGAAGCGATGGGCCCGCAGCTCTTCGAACGGATCGAAGGTGATCAGTTCACTGTGTTGGGTATGCCGTTGCTAGGCGTCCTTGGCGCCTTGCGCGAACTGGGGGAATTACCATCATGAGCATCCCCTATGCACAAGTGATCGGAGATCCGATTGCTCAATCAAAATCGCCCGCGATCCACAATTTCTGGCTGACGAAGTTGGGGTGTGAACCCAGCTATCGCGCGGAGCATGTGGTGCGTGGCGCGCTGTCCGATTACATTGCGACCCACCGCGATGAGACCGGCTGGCGCGGCTGCAATATCACCATGCCGCACAAGCAAGCCGTTGTTGCACTGATCGACCACATGGATCCGGTGGCAAAGAAAATCGGCGCCGTAAACACGTTGGTACGCGAAGATCACAAGTTGATTGGGTACAACACGGACGCATCCGGATTTCTTGAGCCGCTGAAGAGTGAGCTCGCCAAGGATCATTATTTCCGCATGGCGCGTGTGTTGGGGACTGGCGGCGCGGCGCGTGCGATCATCACGGCGCTAGCGGAGCATGGTTTCACGTTGGTACTGGCCGGACGCGATCCCGATAAAGCGCGCGCGATCCTTGATGAGCTTGCACCTGTCGGTGAACATCATGCCGTGCATCTTGATCACTTTGCGGAAACGACCAATTTTGCTTTTGACGACCGCGAGGGTTGCTTCGATCTCGTGGTCAACGCCTCCCCGTTGGGCATGCGCGGCCAGCCGTACCTCAAGTTTGACTGGAGCCATGCACCACCAGGCGCCATTGCCTATGATATTGTCACCGATCCGCTGGAGACCGTGTTCCTCAAGAATGCGCGCGCCGCCGGTCACCGCACCATTGACGGGCTCAACATGTTGATTGGTCAGGCAGCAGTCGCGTTCGAAAAATTCTTCGGATTGCCCGCCCCGCGTGAACACGATGCCGACCTGCGGGAGCTGCTGACCAAATGACGCACCCACGCATTATCGGTCTCACCGGCTCGATTGGTATGGGCAAGTCTACCGTTGCCGAGATGTTTGAACGGCACGGCGTCCCTGTTTTTGATGCCGATGCAGAAGTTCGCAAGATGCAGGGTCCGCGTGGCGAATTGATCGAATCGATCGAAGCAGCGTTCCCTGGCTCAACCAGTGACGAAGGTGTCAGGCGAGATGCGCTTGGAGCCCGGGTTTTCGGTGATCCCGAAGCGCTCGCAAGATTGGAGGCCATCGTGCATCCGGCAGTTGCAGCCAAGCGCGTTGAATTCCTGATCGAGCACGGCGGCGCACCAATGGTTGTTTTCGATATACCGTTGTTGTTCGAAAAGGGCGGCCACGAGAACGTTGACACAGTCTTAGTCGTATCTGCGCCAGCGGAGGTACAGCGCCAGCGGGTTCTGGCCCGCGAAGGCATGACGCCGGAGAAATTTGCCCATATCCTCTCGCTACAGACTCCGGATGCAGAAAAACGGGAAGCCGCGGACTTTGTCATCGATACAGGCGTATCGCTGAGAGAGACCGAGGCAGCAGTCGCCGAATTGATCGCAAAGCTTGGTGCTGCGTAAGATAGCTTTGGCCACGATCCAGAATCGCTTGCCAAATCGCTGACTCAGTCCGATAGTATATCCAATGCGGGAAATCGTTTTTGACACTGAGACCACCGGCCTGGACCCCAAGTCTGGAGATCGGATGGTTGAAATTGGATGTGTCGAAATGGTCAATCGGGTTGCGACCGGTGCGACTTATCACGCTTACTACAATCCTGAACGCGACATGCCCTCTGCTGCAGAGGCAGTACATGGGCTTTCAATTTCATTCCTTGAGACAAAGCCGCTGTTTGCGTCGCAGGCTGACGAGCTTTTGGAATTTCTGGGAGACGCGCCGCTGGTCGCCCATAACGCCGGCTTTGACTTCGGATTTCTCAACAGTGAACTCGAGTTGATTGGACGCAAGCCGATCGAGATGAGCCGCATGGTTGATACCGTGGCGATAGCTCGGAAACGGCATCCGGGAGCGAAGGTTTCGCTCGATGCCCTGTGTTCTCGCTACGGTGTGGATCGCAGCCACCGCGTAAAGCACGGCGCGCTTCTCGACGCCGAATTGCTTGCACAGGTTTATGTCGAGCTGATGGGTGGGCGGCAGATCGGGTTGGAGCTGGCAGCCGATCTTCAAAGTGATGGTGAGGCCGAGGGTGGCCGATCACGTCCGACAGCGCCGAATGGCCCACGACGTGAACCACGCCCCCACGCGGCCAGCGCAGCGGAGATTGCGCGCCACAAGGAATTCCTCGAACGGATCGAGAATCCGGTCTGGTCGAGTTAAGGCTTTGAAGGCACATGCCTTCAGAAACAAGCAGGAGGAAATCGCGCTTATGGATATTCGCGTGTCAGGCCATCAGATCGAAACCGGTGATGCATTGCGAGAGCATGTGGATAATCGATTGGGCGGCATCGTCGACAAATATTTTGACCGCGCGATTTCGTCGCATGTCACTTTTGGAAAGGCACCCGCAGGCATGTTCGCTTGCGATATAGTCACCCACGTCATGCAGGGATTGATCCTAAAGGCGCATGCCGACGCTGCTGACGCGCATCAGGCGCTCGATGCGGCGGCTGAGAAGATCGACAAACAATTGCGGCGCTATAAGCGGCGGCTCAAGGACAGGCACGAGCAAGCCGATCATGCGCGCGCCGAAGAAGATGCGGCTTATGTAGTCGAAGAAGCGGGATATACGATTTTCGCCAGCGACGAAGGCGAAGACGAAGTTTCGAGCGATGCTCCACCGATCATTGCTGAGACTAGCGTGGATATTCCTGAAGCAAGTGTCGCGGATGCTGTCATGATGCTCGACCTGCGGCACACGAATGCGCTTTTCTTCAAAAATGCTGGAACTGGGCGGCATAATATGGTTTATCGCCGCTCCGATGGCTCGATCGGTTGGGTTGAGCCGCGTGGGGGCTAGGCCGCTAAGACGTGGCGGCAGGCACAAAGAAAAACGGACACCATCTGAATAAAACCACTCCTTGAGGAGTGGCTCTCGATGGTTGGGGTCGCTGAAACAAGAACACCAAACGTGAAAACAGCCTGAAATGAATGTGAATTTTCAATTGCTTCCAGAAGCGGTCGCAACCGACTGTCTGGCGTCCAAGGAGCTAGTGCTTCAACGCGTTGGTGCGCTGTTTGCGGATTGTTACAATGCGGACGCGTCGGATGTACTCGATGGATTAGAGGAGCGCGAGAAGCTCGGCTCCACCGGATTCGGTAATGGAGTCGCCATTCCCCACGCGCGTTCGCCATTGGTCAATCGGCCGGTCGCGGTCCTGCTTCGACTGGAAAGCCCGGTCGATTTCGCTGCGGCGGACGGCATGCCGGTTGACCTGATTTTCGGGTTGCTTTCGCCTGACGATGCTGGCGCTGGCCACTTGCACGCTCTAGCGGCAATTTCGCGGCTGGCGCGCGACGACAATATGCGTGATGCATTGATCGAGGCGCCCGACACCGAGGCGATGTATGCATTGCTTTCAAGCCGTCTGGAACGCGATGCCGCGTGAAGCCGGCAGCATAGCAAGTGCCTCGAGCCAGGGTGCTGAGCTGCACCATCGCGCGTTGGAACGTCTCTACGCTTCAGCTCCGATCAATGAGAAATTCAACTCAAGGCTTGAAATCACCGGAGACGGCCGTTCGCGGATCATCTTCCAAGTCGAGGAAAGTGTTTTCCATGCGGCCGGCGCTGCCCACGGCACGATCTATTTTAAGATGCTCGATGATGCAGCTTTCTACGCTGCGAATACGCGTGCGACAGACCGATTTTTGCTGACTACGTCATTCAACCTGCACTTCACCAAACCGGTGCGCGCCGGTGAAGTTGTAGCGGAGGGTATGTGGATCAGCGGCAAGAGGCGGGTGTTTGTTGCTGAATCTCGTCTGGTGGATGCAGAAGGCGATGAAATTGGCCGTGGCACTGGCACGTTCATGCGTTCGCATATCGCACTATCGAGCCTGCCAGGGTACTCGAGCCCAGCGGAGTAAACGCTTTGGACGCTCGGCTACCAGCACATCTCGAAGTTTCCGCGATAATCCGTTTGGCAGAATCTGCCGGTGGTTTCGCAATGGTTACCGCAAAGGGCGAAAGAGACGCTGGAACGATCCTGATCTTAACTATCTATCGTGGTGAGAACGCCGTTCTTTTCGAAAAAATGCCACAATTGGACGGCTCGCGACCGTTTATTGCTGCAAAGCAGCAAAACACTGAAAAACCAGAAGAAATTTTTGATTATCTTGAGAGGCGCAAGAACCAGGACCCCGATATCTGGATTTTGGAGGTAGATATCGCTGATGGTGCACGGTTCGTCGCATCCCTGCCGCGTTAACTTGACCTGATCGGAAACCAGACTATTTGCCCCCCAGCTTCCAGGCGCGTAGGCGGCGCATGTTCGGCAATACGGTCGAACTCGCTAGCACGCAGACGGGGGGCGGCCGGCAGGCCAAGTAACTAGACCACTATTGATAAGCCAAAAAGGCAACGGTCCCAGCCTGCGACGGAGCTAGCTCACCGCCTAATTAAATGGATTTATGACTCGCAGGAGCCATGGGCTCGGGGCTGCCACAACTGTGGTTGCGCTGGGGCTTACATTTGCAAGCGCTGAGATGTCCGGCGCGGCTGCCCAGGTTGCAGAACCTGAAGCAGTAGTAGCGCAAGCCGCTACGGCTGATGCCAAGACGGCATCAGAGCCTGTATTCGTATCGCAGGAAGTGGTGCAGCCGGTTGCTGACGACAGCAACGCGGGCGACGCCCAGCCAGGCGATGCCTCAAATTTGCGCGAGTTGGTCTCGCAGACCGACACTGATTTTGCACTGTCCGAGCAGATGCGCTGCCTTGCCGGTGCGGTGTACTTTGAATCTCGCGGTGAACCGCTGGCCGGGCAACTGGCGGTGGCGCAGGTCGTGATCAACCGCGCTGAGAGTTCGCGCTTCCCTTCGAGCTATTGCGGCGTTGTTTATCAGCGCGCGCAATTCTCATTCGTGCGTGGCGGCGCAATGCCGCTCATCAACAAGGGATCGGCAGCTTGGGACCGGGCGAAGGCAATCGCGCGGATTGCACATGAAGGTTTGTGGGAATCCGAAGCAGCTGACTCGCTCTATTTCCACGCGAAATATGTGAATCCGAGCTGGAACCGCAAGATGATCGCGCGAGCAACGATCAACCAGCATATCTTTTATCGCTGATCGATCGGTCTGGTCGGATTGAACAACGGGGCTCGTCTGGCAACAGACGGGCCCTTTTGCGCTCTAGTCCCGCAAAACCGCCCAAACAGGTGCATGGTCGCTTGCCTTCTCGCGGCCGCGATGCTCCTTGTCGACGCCCACCGCATCCAACCGATCGGCCAATTCAGGGCTGAGCAGAATATGATCGATCCTGAATCCGTGATCGCGCTGCCATGCGCCTGCCTGGTAATCCCAATATGTCCACACGCCGCCGCGCGGATTGTGTGTACGCACTGCGTCGGTCCAGCCGTCTGCTAACAGGCGTGAATAGGCGGCACGCGATTGGGGTTGCATCAAGGCATCGTCGGCCATGGCTTTGGTGGCCCACACGTCATTATCCTCAGGAATGACATTAAAATCACCCAAAACGGCGGCAGGCACTTCTTCAGCCCAGATCTGCGCCATGCGTGCCCGCAGCCTCGCCATCCATGCAATCTTGTAATCGAACTTGGGTCCTGGCTGCGGATTGCCATTGGGCAGGTAAATGCAAACGATACGCACACCCCCAACATCTGCTTCGAGATAGCGCGCTTGCTCACCCTCGCCTTCTTTCGGGCCATCAATCCCTAAGCCGCGCTGAACCTCAACAGTTTCGCCCAACCCAGATTCCTTATCGACGAGAATGGCGACACCGTTGAAGCTTTTCTGACCATGCCAGATCGCGTGATAACCCGCTTCCTCGAACTCATCGCCCGGGAAGTTTTCATCCATGCTCTTGATCTCTTGCAGACAGGCAACCGTTGGCCGTGTCTCGCTGAGCCACTCCTTCAGCCTTGGAAGGCGCGCCTTGATACCGTTGATGTTGTAAGTCGCGATTTTCATTCGGGCATTAGTGCCTGAAGATGCACCATGCGTCTAACCTAAATACCGAAGCTTGAGCCGCATCCGCATCCGGCAGCAGCCTGCGGGTTCTCCACGCGAAATGCCGCTCCGCCCAGTGACTCCACGAAATCGACTACGCTTCCGGATACCAGATCAAGACTTACCGGGTCGACGACAAGTTGAACGCCATCAGTTTCGCTAACTGCGTCATCGCCCTCAGGCGCATCGGCCAGATCGAACTTGTATTGAAAGCCTGAACAACCGCCCCCTTCGACTGAAAGGCGCAAGATTGCAGGTTTGGATTGCTTTTCGGCAATCCAGGACACGCGCTTGGCAGCTGCGGGAGTCAATGTAAGCGTTTCGGCCATAACTATCCGAATTTAGGGGGTCCTTAGCTTAACAGCAAGATGCGCTGACTCATAACCGCGCGCTCAGGCGGTCTGAATGTACTCACGCATTGCTTCCGCCTCGTGCTCGATTTCATCGGTGTGAAACTTGACCAGATCGCCAATTGAAATGAATGCGACCATGGCGCCATCTTCCAACACGGGCAGGTGACGAATCCGGCGGCGAGTCATCAAGGCAAGCGCATCATTGATCAGTGTCGTCGGTTCCACTGTGATTGGCGGCGCTGTCATCACCTCTTCAAGTGGGCGGTTCAGGCAGACCTCCCCCTCATGCGCCAATTTGTAGATAACGTCGCGTTCCGAAAAAATCCCGACAACGTTTCCACCACGCATAACAGGCACCGCACCGATGCGTTTGTCGGCCAGTAGCGCCACCGCCTCGCGCATGGTTGCATTCGAATCGCAAGAGATAACCTGCGATCCGCTGCGCCCCTCTATGATTCGCGCGATGGTCATGGGCTCTTCTCCTTTGAAGCCTGATTCCTTGCAAAACATGCCACTTTCCTTGCGAAAAGGCGAATCAATCGCATGGAAATGGAGATTGCATCCGTCGACCCGAGCCTCCATGTGCAGAGACATGGTCGGCAAATCACCCCTAGACGATCCGGAAAACGCGGCATACGCATGGGCGCGCTATCGCCGGATAATGCGATTCATGTTCCTGGTGACGGTGGGTGTCGTTCTGATCGCGATCGCGCTGCTCTACAAGTTCAACGGCGCGGTATCGATCCATCTTTATATAGCGGTGGCTCTGGGTGTGGGCTTCACCATGTTACTGACCAGCGCGTTGATGGGACTGGTATTCCTGTCCAATGGAACGGGTCATGATGCCTCGGTCGACAACAATTTGCCTAGACACGAAGAGGACTGAGCTGCATCGCACTTAGCTATTGGAAAGGCGGTATTCCTCAACCGGGTAACCACCGATCAAGTGGTCCTGAATGATCCGTTCAAGTGCCTCCTCGCTCGCTGAATGATACCAAACCCCGTCTGGATACACGACCGCGATTGGGCCGGCGGCGCAGACCTGCAAACAATCCGCCTTGGTGCGTTGAACCCCGCCGCAGAGTTTGCCTGCGGGGTTGATGCGTTTCGGACCTGATAGCTTCAGCTCATTCAAGCGCCGCTTGAGGAATTTCCAGGCGGCCTCGCCTTCCTCACGCGCGCAGCATTTTTGCTTTTCGCTCATGGCGCAAAGGAAGATGTGCCGCTCTATAGTCTCTCCGCCAAGCTTGGCGAGGCCCAACCGGGCATCTTCAAGTGGGCTACGTTGTGACATGGGTGAATAGTTTCGGTTCAGCCGCGTTTGCCAGCTATACGGGCAATTTCCGCCTGCACCATCTTCTCGACCATGCCCGGCAGATTGGTGTCGAGCCACTCAGCCAACATCGGGCGCAGCATCTCTCGAACAAGGCCTTCAAGTGATGTTTCGCCGGAGCGTACAATTTGCGGTCGTGCACCGGGCTCGGCCAACATCGCCAAAGCCTCGAAATTCTCGCGCATGGATTTCTGCACTTCGTCGGTTGTCAGTGGTGCCTCGGAAGGGTCGTTCTCCTCAGCCACTTCCATCTCGCCCAGATCGAGTACGTCGTCATCTTCGCTCGCAAACGCGCCGCCTTCTTCCGGAATCTGGACAGCAGGAGGTATCTCGCGATTGTCGCGCGCTATAACTTTCTTGATCGACTCAAGAATCTCTTCAACCGATGCTTCGTTGTTATGCGGCATGGCGCGCTAAACCCCTGTCATACCCCGAGATATATCTCAAACTGCGAACGCCCGGGAATGCTAGTGACGTCAATAATCTTTGACGTCACCCGACTCATCAGGCGGCCCAATCATCGCGTCAGGGCCAGGGATGTCAACGGTTCGTGTTGATTTTGCTTCGGGTTCGGGGTCCCTATGCCAATCAAAGATCTTGTTCCGCACCCGATCGTAATTGACTACCGGGTCGTACAGAACGCCGCCAGTGTCCAGATTAAGATCGCGTGCTTCGGCGCGGCCCATCGCGGCCAGCACACTGAAGCCGGCAACATAGGCATTGCGCCGTGCGGTCACGAGCTGCGCTCGAGCAGACAGCAACTCCTGTTCTGCATTGAGGACGTCTAAGATCGTACGGTTGCCGATAGAGTTTTCCGCGCGAACGCCTTCTAGGCTCAGCTCGGCAGCATCAACAGCCGCCTGAGAGCTCTCGATCACAGCTTGCGATGCTTGCCAGCTAGAATAGGCAGAACGAGTTTGCGCAATAACATTACGTTCAGTTGCTATGATATTTTCGAGGGCCGCATTTTCGCGCGCGTAAGCCTGCCGCTGCTGCGCGGCGGGGCGACCACCTTGATAAAGCGGGATGGTGAGCTGAACTCCAACATTGGCAGTTGTCTCATCTTGCGCGAAATTTGCCGAAATCGGTCCTCCTAGCGTTCCGAAGAAATCGGTGTAGTCGTAATTTACGAAGCCGCCAATTGTTGGCAAACGGCCCGCTCCGGCCACTTCGGAATCGTATCCGGCTGCTTCCGCGCGCTCCTTGGCTGCGATCAGATCGGGATTGTACTCCAACGCTACCGTAACAGCTTCTCCGACTGTATCTGGCAGACCGGGTAGTGGCGGCGGTGCCTGAAGATCATTAGGTGCGCTTCCAACCAGCTGAATATAGGTCTCTCGCGCCGCAATCAGATTGGCTTGAGCATTGCGGAAATCGCTCTGTGCAATTGCAAGGCGTGATTGCGATTGTGCAATGTCGGTGCGTGTCAGTTCGCCGATTTCAAATCGGTCATTAGTAGCTTCCAAATTTACGCCCAACACATCGACCTGATTTCCTGCCAGGGTCGCTAATGCTTCGGTGCGCAGCACATCCATATAGGCAGCCACCACTTGGCTAAAGATGGAACTTTCGGTGCCGCGCAAATCGGCTTGGCCTGCCGCAACGCGCTCCTTCGCCGCCTTTATGCCATTTTTGACAGCGCCGCCTGAGTAGATTGGCACTGTCACATCGATACCGCCTTGGAACCGGCGCTCGGGTGCGGTGAAGCTATTAGGCGAGACTTTCACGAATTCGATGTGATTGGCGACTGCGCTGACATCTGGTCCGGCTCGCGAAAGCTGGATTGGCACGTCTTCATCCGTTGCGCGTTGCTGAGCTCGCGCTGCTTCCAACGTTGGGTTGGTCTCATAAGCGCGCGCCAAAGCTTCGCGCAGCGTGTCGGCCTGCGCAGAGGCCGGAACCAATGCGGAGCTTAAAACGAGTAGCGCGGCGGAACGCCGCCAGGTCTTGCTCCGCACCATCAAATCAAAAACTCCATTCCTTGGGCTTGTCGAAAGCGTGCAGCAAGGGAATGCCGATATCGGCAACCGGCTGTAGCACGACATTTCCGGATACGCTGTGTCCAGTTGCAATGCGCGTAACGCCGCGCTCTATCAGGCCGGTCACGATCCTTCCGTTTTCTGCCAAACGCTTGGCAAGCGCGTCGGGCAAGGCCTCGATCGCGCCATCAATCAGGATCAAAGTGTAGGTCTTGCGGCCCTTCTTGCCGGAGGCAATCTCTTCAGCTGACTTTGTGTCGAGCTTTGCGACCAGAGGCTTGACCAATTCTGCCAAGTAGCCAGAACCATTCTCTACCACCAACGCGCTGTCATCAAGTGAGGGGCGAGCTTCGGCGAGCAACTTGCCATGCACCAGCGGTGCGGCAAGCGCTTTGCCATCGCCCAGTGGAATCGCACGGTCCATATAGGCGATAGACTTGGCATTCTCAGGCACAAAGTCTTCTCGTGCAACCGCACTCATTCGGGCGATCACGAACGGCTCATTCACCCCGCTGGTGCGGAGCTGGCTGTCAATCATGGCCTTACGGGCTGCAAAGGGATCAATCTTGGTCATTGTCTTCACCGACTGTATTACATGCACAATACACTACGTCAATCACCTCTAGCCTTTGTGCGTGTGTCAGCCAAGTTCTTTGCAACCCAGAAGCCGATGTTTGCAATTGGATTTTCGACTTAGAAGTGCCACGAGGCGTGAGAAGACCAGTTTCGACCGACAGGAGCACAGCTTCGATGAGCGACATGACCATTATCCGCGAAGACGATCTGATCGAAACGATCACGGATGCGCTGCAATATATCTCATATTACCACCCGATGGATTACATTCAGGCACTGGGTGAGGCCTATAAGGCCGAGCAAGGTCCAGCCGCTAAGGACGCGATTGCCCAGATCCTGACCAACAGCCGCATGTGTGCAGAGGGCCACCGCCCAATCTGTCAGGATACCGGCATCGTCAATGTTTTCATCAAGTGGGGGCAGAATTGCCGGCTCGAATCGGCCAAGAGCCTTCAGGACGTGGTCGATGAAGGAGTGCGCCGCGCGTACAATCACCCTGAGAACAAGCTGCGTGCTTCGATCCTGGCTGACCCCGCCTTCACGCGCCGCAATACGCGCGACAACACGCCCTGTGTTCTTTCAGTCGAAATGGTGCCTGGCGATTCGATCCATATTGATGTCGCGGCAAAAGGCGGCGGCAGCGAGAACAAGTCCAAGTTCAAAATGATGAACCCATCGGACAATATCGTCGATTGGGTGGTTGAGCAGATCCCCTCGATGGGTGCGGGCTGGTGTCCGCCGGGTATGCTGGGCATTGGCATCGGCGGTACGGCAGAGCACTGCCTCAAGCTCGCCAAACAAAGCCTGATGGATCCGATTGATATGGCGCAGCTGAAACAGCGCGGCCCTCAAACCGATATTGAACGATTGCGGATCGACATTTTCGATGCAGTCAATGCACAAGGCGTGGGTGCTCAGGGGCTGGGCGGTCTTTCCACGATCCTCGACGTCAAGATTCTCGACTGGCCATGTCATGCCGCCGGCAAGCCCGTGGCGATGATACCGAACTGCGCCGCAACCCGTCACGCGCATGTGACCATGGATGGATCAGGATCGGCCTATCTGCCGAAGCCCGATCTTGATGCATGGCCCAAAGTTGAGTGGGCGCCTGACAGTGAGGCCAAACACGTCGATCTCGACAATTTGACGCAAGAGGAAGTTGCAAGTTGGAAGGCGGGCGATCGCTTGCTGTTGAACGGCGCGATGCTGACCGGGCGTGATGCCGCACACAAGCGCATTCAGGACATGCTTGCCAGAGGCGAAGAGCTGCCCGTCGATTTCAAAGGCCGCGCTATCTACTACGTCGGGCCGGTTGATCCGGTGATGGGCGAGGTGGTTGGTCCGGCTGGCCCAACCACCGCCACGCGCATGGACAAATTCACCGAGATGATGCTGGACCTGGGCTTGCTTGCCATGATCGGCAAGGCAGAGCGCGGTCATGATGCTGTCGAGGTGATCAGCAGGTATAAGGTTTCCTATCTTATGGCGGTCGGCGGAGCGGCCTATCTTGTCAGCCGCGCAATCAAGGAAGCCAAGGTGGTCGCCTTTGAAGACCTTGGCATGGAAGCGATCTACGAGTTCACCGTGAAAGACATGCCTGTGACTGTAGCTGTCGATAGTGATGGGACCAACGTACATAAACTGGCGCCAGCGCAATGGAAGGAACGGATTTCGAAGGAAAAACTCCTCGAAAATGGCTGATCGGCAAGGCTGGCTGTTCGATGAACTTTCGATGAACGGCATTCTCTGCCCGACGACGGATTCGCCTTTGCGGGTGTGCGGCGCTAGTGGGCAATTCTAATGAAGAACGTCGCAAACCAATCGCCCGTCAGGGTACCATTCAAGCTGGTGCTGTTGTCGATCATCGTCCTATGGGCGGTATACTATGTACTTGCCTCGATCCGCTGGGAGATCCTCGGATTCGGGCTGTCCACCGAGATGATGGCGTTGCGAGCCATTGTAGTGATTGGCGGGGTACTGGTCACACTTGCACTCTGGTTTGTTCTTCGTTTCTTTGACGCAAAATCATTACGAACCAAGGCCATTGCAGCACTTGTATTCTCGATGCCGGCGGCTCTGATGTTGGCGCAGATCAACAACACCGTCTTCTCCGAAATGAACTCCAAGATGGAAGAGATGATCGTTGATGTGATCGGTGGAGACAGTGAAGAGGATGAGGAGCAGGCTAGGCTCAGAGCAGAGGCTGAGGCCAATCTTCTTGAAGAACGAGACGCGTATCTTGAGCGCCAGCAAGCTTCGCTTGGGATGTTCGCATTTCTCGGGCCGCTAAGCGATATCGCCTTTAGTCGTTATTTCATGATGTTAGCTTGGTGCTCGCTTTATCTTGCGCTGCTGACTGGCGAAAAGGCTCGGGTGGCCGAACGGCGTGCTAGTGAATTTCGCGAAGCGGCTAAAGCGTCCGAACTTCGCTCATTGCGTTATCAGGTCAACCCGCACTTCCTGTTCAATACGCTGAACTCGCTGTCTTCGCTGGTCATGACCGGCAAGGCACAGGCAGCCGAACAGATGATCCAGACGATGTCGCGTTTCTATCGGCATAGCCTGGCTGACGACCCAACAGGGGATGTCGCGCTTGATGACGAATTTGATCTGCAGCAGCTTTATCTCGAAATTGAAGCCGTAAGATTCCCGGAGCGCTTGAAAAGTGTCTTCGATCTTCCGCCGGAATTGGCGGACGCGCGCGTACCCGGCATGATCTTGCAGCCACTAATTGAGAATTCGGTCAAATACGCAGTCTCCCCGGTGAATCGCCCCGTGACAATCATCGTCGAGGCGCGCGAAGAATTCGACCGGCTTGTGCTCACCGTCCGTGATGATGGGCCAGGCGTGCCCGAAAACGGACGCCAGGGCTTTGGCATCGGCCTTGCCAATGTTCGGGATCGGTTGGAAGCGCGATTTGGAGCTGACATAATCCTTGAATCCGGCCCAGTACCTGGTGGATATCGCACTGAAATCCGCATACCGTTGACACGTAATGGCAGAAACTGAACATACCGAAGTGCCTCTGCGCACCCTTATCGTCGATGATGAACCGCTTGCGGTTGAGCGCATCCAGGTGATCTGCGCCGAAGTCCCCACCATCAATGTCATCGGGACAGCCAGCGACGGGGCTGCCGCGTTAAGGCTTGCCGACAAACTTTCGCCTGACTTGATCTTGCTCGATATGACCATGCCTGAGATGGATGGCTTGGGCGTTGCAAAAGAGCTGGCCAAGAATGACAATCCTCCAGCGGTAATCTTTGTCACTGCGCATGACCATTTTGCCGTCGAAGCTTTTGATCTGGATGCGGTTGATTATGTGTTGAAGCCAGTTGCATCAGACCGGCTGGCTCGCGCGATTGAACGCGCTGTATCGCGCCGGGGTAACGGCAACGAAGCAAAGAGCCAGTGGCTCGAAGAACTGTGGGTCCCGCATCGATCGGAGCTCTTGCGTATTGCAGTCAGCGAGGTCAGCCGTATTGATGCCGAGCGCGACTATGTGCGCTTGCATGTGGGTGATCGCAGCTACCTGCTGCTGCAAACCATTGCTGGTTTGGAACAGCGCCTTGATCCAGCTGAGTTCATCCGAATTCATCGCTCAACAATCCTGCGCAAAGACCGTATTCGCGGCTTGCGCCACGATGGGCTTGGCGTTTGGTCGGCGGAACTCGATAATGGCGATGCGCTCAGGATCGGGCGAACCTATCTTCCCAAAGTGAAAGCGATGGCCGGCCGCTAGGCGCGCCACGCCTCAACCGCAAAAAAGAAGCGGCCTGAACCCCGGGACTGGAATGGGTTCAGGCCGCAAGTCTGCACGAAACTGTGCAGGGGGTCAGCTAGATCAACCGCCTAGCTGTTGTTCTTCAACAATGGGCGCCAGCGCGCTTTTTGCCTGACGTTCGGCCGAGGCGACGCAGCGGCGCTGCTCTCTTGAAATTGTTCGGGAACCTGTTGTGTGACGACCAAGACCGCAGTTCTTGCGAGCTGCAATGGTGATGCGTTGGTCCAACTCCTTACGGCCCTCGCTAGTCGAGAGGTCGAGGTCTTCGTAAGTTACAACCGATTTGCTATTTTGTGTGTCGTTGCCAGCTGCGGCCGGGGCTGCGATGATCATCGCGCCAACACCTGCGGCAACCAATATGCCTTTTCTCATATCATCCTCCACTCACGGCCGGGCATGTAAAAAGGGGGAGAGCCCGAACCGTGTGAGTATGTTATAGTCAGAGCATGAACTGGTCGCAGCGCAACCTCGACAATATGAGAAAGTGGTTCGACCAGCGCGGCTGCTACCTGACCGATGGCCGAAACCATCCGACGAACAGCTATTTCCAACCGACAAATGAATACGCAATAATGTAACAATGGCACTAGTAGTTATCTTTGTACTCGGGATCGGCAATTTCGCACTTCACAAGGCGGTGCTGGAGAGCGGCCACCCATTGCTCGGCCAAATGCCCGGCTTCGTGCATATGTTGGGCGGGCGATTCACGATGGCTACCGAGTTCCTGATTCTGTTGGCTGCGCTATTGCTGGCGGCCAATGGCTGGCCTGGGCTGGCCTGGGCCTATTTGGCGTATAGCTGCCTCAACGCGCTGGCGGCTTGGTTAATACTGACAGATCGCGTTTGAGCGCTTCTCAGGCGCACACAATCTGCTAGTCGCAGCGCAATGGCCGAGGCATCAACCACGATCTTTCATGTCAGTGACACTCACTTCGGAGTCGAAGATCGCGCAGCCATGGCTTGGTTTGAAAGGGCTGTGCGGGACGAGCGGCCTGATGCGGTTGTGTGCACCGGCGATCTCACGCAGCGTGCGACGCACAAACAGTATGCTGCTGCCGCCCATTGGTTTTCCGGGCTTCGGGTTCCCATTATGCTGCAGCCAGGTAATCACGATATGCCGTATTACAATCTGTGGGAGCGTTTCCGCAGTCCGTACGCCCGATTTGGGGAACTGGAAAAAGCGGTAGGTGCGCAACTCGAACTCGAACATGCGTTGATCGTCCCGTTTGATACCAACGTGCCCGCGCAGATGCGCTGGCCATGGTCTGATGGCGTGGTGACGCGCAAGAAACTGGACGCAGCGCTCGGGTTGCTGCGCGAATTGCACGACGATCCGCGACCAAAGATCGTTGCATGCCATCACCCTCTGTTGCCTGAGCGTGATGGCGTGAAGAACCCTACGATCCGGGGCGATTTGGCTTTCGCCGAACTTGCAGCGGCAGGCGCCACGGTCGTGCTCACAGGGCACGTTCATTTCCCGTTTGATCAGGTCCGTTCGCGTGACAACTTCGCCATGAGAATGATCGGAGCAGGCACACTGTCCACCCGATTGCGCAAAGGCGCGCCGCCTTCGTTTAATATTCTACAGATTGATCGGTCCGGCTTGATTGATGTCGAACAGCGCAACTTTGTGAATTAGACCAGCGACAACCCGACATACAAAAAGGGCGGCCCGGAAAGGCCGCCCTCTTGTTTTGAGCCAAAGAGCTGAAAATCAGCGCTTCGAGAACTGGAAGCTACGACGTGCTTTTGCGCGACCGTATTTCTTACGCTCAACCACACGGCTGTCGCGAGTAAGGAAGCCAGCTGCCTTCACGGTTGCGCGCAGAGCAGGCTCATACTTCGTCAAAGCCTGGCTAATGCCATGCTTTACTGCACCAGCCTGGCCCGACAAGCCGCCACCGCGAACAGTTGCCACGATATCATACTGGCCTTCACGCTCGGTGATCGCGAACGGCTGATTGATAATTAGGCGCAGCGTTGGGCGTGCGAAGTACACTTCCTGGTCGCGGCCGTTGACGGTTACCTTGCCGGTGCCTGGCTTCAGCCAAACGCGGGCAACAGCGTCCTTACGGCGGCCGGTTGCATAAGCGCGACCGTACTGATCGAGTTCCTGCTCGCGCAGGGGAACGTCAGCAACAGCAGCGATCTCTGCTGCGTCACCCTGTGGTGCGTCAGCGGCGATTTCCTTCAGATCCGCGAGATCCGAAACGGTTTCGTTCTTGGTTTCGTCAGCCATTATGCTGTGACCTTGTTCTTGCGGTTCATGGAAGCAACATCGAGCACAGCCGGGTTCTGACCGTCATGCGGATGCTCGGTGCCGTTGTAGAGATGCAGCGCGCGCATCTGCTGACGGCCAAGTGGGCCGCGCGGGATCATGCGCTCTACAGCTTTTTCAAGCACGCGCTCTGGGAAGCGGCCTTCCAACACCTTGGCAGGGGTGCTTTCCTTGATGCCGCCCGGGTGGCCGGTATGCTTGTAATAGACCTTGTCAGCCATCTTCTTGCCGGTGAATTTCACCTTATCGGCATTGATGACAATTACGTGGTCACCGCAATCTACATGCGGGGTGTAGCTCGGCTTGTGTTTGCCGCGCAGGATGTTGGCGATGATCGAAGCGACACGGCCAACAACGAGGCCGTCTGCATCAATCAGGTGCCATTTCTTTTCGACCTCTGCCGGCTTTACCGACTGAGTCTGCTTGCTAAGCGCCTTCATGGGTTCACATTCCTAAATTAAACAAGCCGCAGCCAAATGCCGCGGCTTCGAATCACGCACGCAGACAATGCTGCGCTTGCGAGAACGGCAGGCAAATGTCGCTTTAGGGCCCACAAGTCAAGCAAAACCGGGCCTTTCGGGGGAGGTAAAATAATACCGCAGGGGGCCTATCGCTAGATTTAGCACAAATCCAGCCGTCTCAAGGAACCGGCTGAGTACGCGCGACTGGTCCCAATACTCGCATCGCATCGCTTAACAATAAGATTGCTAGACAATGCCCGCTCTATCCGGTCAGCATGCGCTAGGAACCAAGCGTCACTTCTTCGATCCACGCGCCCGTTGCTTCTGAAATTACATCGCAGTGCCAACCGATGATTGCGGGCGTATCGTAGGGATGTATCTGGGCCAGACAGCCCACTGTATCATTAAGTCGCTCTTTTGACGTCTTGAATAAAACAGCGACTTCATGATCGGTCGAACGCTCGCCCTTCCAATCGTAAATCGACTCCGTCTCGCCGATGATGTTGGCGCATGCAATTAGCTTCTTGTCGAGAAGGGTATTGGAAGCCCGTCTGGCCGCTTCGTGATCGGGAAAAGGGCAATAGACCATAGCACTCATGGCGTGCCCGCCCGGGCTCTGCCATCAGAGTGCATGCCCCACGCAACCGTTGTGACAAGCAACGCGCCCACCAACTGATGTGCAACGGCCACCCATAAAGAAACTTCGGTCAACACCGTCGCAATGCCAAGCAGGAACATGGTGCCGAAAGCGCTGTGGATGGCGATCGAAGCAGCACGATCAGTCTTGCGCACCCGGCGCGCCAACCAGACAAGAGCAGCAACAGCAATCCATGCCCACCATCGATGCATGAAGTGAAGCAGGAAAGGATCGTGAGTTAGTGCCCGAAGCCATCCTTGTGACAAATCCGGCTGGGGCAAGAATCGTCCATTCATCAATGGCCAATCATATGCGGCGTGCCCCGCATTTAGTCCCGCGACCCACGCACCCAGCAAAAGCTGGATAAACAACACGCCCGCAATCAGAATTGAGGGGCCCGTCAAATTAACTGGCCGCGCAGTTTCATCCCGCGCCAGCATTTGCAGATCACGCGCAGTCCAGATGACACCGCCGAGCAAAAATAGAGCAGTAAGAAGATGCGCAGAAAGGCGGAAGTGACTGACATCGGTAAGATCGGTGCCAACTCCCGATGCAACCATATACCAACCTAGCGCGCCTTGCCCGCAGATCAGCGCGAACAGAGCAAGCAGACGCAGCTTGTACCCTTGCGGGATCTTCCCCTGGATCCAGAACCAAACCATAGGAAGCAGAAAGGCGAGCCCGATTAGCCGGCCCAGAATGCGGTGGAACCATTCCCAGAAATAGATGAACTTAAAGGCTGCCAGGTCCATACCTGCCGGCCCGCTCTCGAAGCGGTACTCTCCTGTCTGGCGATAGAGATCGAACTCCGCCTGCCATGCCGCATCGGAGAGAGGCGGAAGGATACCCGACACCACGCTCCAGTGCGTTATAGACAGCCCACTTTCGGTCAGGCGCGTGATTCCACCAACCGCGACAATCACCACTACCAGAACGGCGACTGAATAAAGCCACAGCGCCAGTGGGCCTGGAACTGGCTGTTGCGCAGAGTTCGTATCGGCATTCGCAGTCATGCAGGGCTAAGTGCTGCCGGGGCGGCAAAATCGCAAGTCCAATCTACGCAACATGGTTTGCGAAAGCGACATTCATCAGAACATGTGTCTTGAAAGATGATACACCATAACATACATGCTACGCCTCACCATGAGCTCCTTCGCACTCTCGATTCGGCAGCGGCTTGACCGCGCTGGCATATGGCTTTCGAGCCTGTGCTTGCTACATTGCGTGCTAACGATTGTTATTGTCTCTTTTCTTGGGGCAGGGGGGCACTTTCTGCTTTCGCCAGAGATTCACCGTGTCGGCTTGGCAATCGCCTTGATTATTGCCGCGGTTGCCATTGGTTGGGGCGCGCTGCGCCATCGGCGCGCCGCGCCGTTTGTAACCGCTATGGTCGGGCTGACATTCATGGGCGGTGCGCTGGCGATGCCTCACGGTTTCTACGAAGTAGTCTTCACAATGATTGGTGTTGCCCTCGTGGCGACAGGGCACTTCCTGAATCTGCGTTCGCACTTGCCTGCGCGCTAATCTTGCCTATGTCGCGCTGATATGAGCGACTTAAAGACAATCACCCTTAACGGCGATACCCGTCAGACCAATGCCCAAACGATCGCGCAACTGGTGCGCGAGCTGGAACTTGACCCGGCCAAGGTGGCGGTAGAACGCAATCGCGAGATCGCCCCCCGCTCGACCCTGGAGGCAGCGCCTCTTGCAAACGGTGATGTCCTGGAAATTGTTCACTTTGTCGGCGGCGGCGCTGAAGGAGCAAGTGATAGCTGGACAGTGGCCGGGCGCACTTTCAATTCGCGCCTGATTGTCGGAACCGGTAAGTATAAGGATTTTGAGCAGAATGCGGCAGCAGTAGAAGCTGCAGGTGCAGAGATCGTCACAGTAGCCGTGCGGCGCGTGAATGTCAGCGATCCCAATGCGCCGATGCTGACCGACTATATCGATCCCAAGAAGATCACCTATCTGCCCAATACTGCGGGATGCTTCACCGCAGACGACGCGATCCGCACCTTGCGCCTGGCGCGCGAAGCGGGCGGCTGGGATCTGGTCAAGCTGGAGGTACTGGGCGAGGCGCGCACGCTCTATCCCAATATGAAGGAAACCCTCGAGGCGACCGAAGTGCTCGCCAAAGAGGGCTTTCTGCCGATGGTTTACTGCGTCGATGATCCGATCGCTGCGAAACAATTGGAAGATGCGGGCGCCGTCGCGGTTATGCCGTTAGGCGCGCCAATCGGCTCAGGGCTTGGCATCCAAAACCAGGTAACGATCCGCCTGATTGTCGAAGGCGCGAGTGTGCCCGTGCTGGTCGATGCGGGGGTTGGTACCGCCAGTGACGCGGCAGTCGGCATGGAGCTAGGCTGTGATGGCATCTTGATGAACACAGCCATTGCTGAAGCGAAGGACCCGATCCGCATGGCGCGTGCGATGAAGCTCAGCGTTGAGGCCGGCCGTGAAGCCTATCTGGCTGGCCGAATGGGCCGCCGCATGTATGCCGATCCATCAAGCCCGCTCGCCGGGCTTATCTAGGGAAGCAGTCATGAATGAGGCGATCACATTTGCTTTTGAAGATCAGGGCAGCAAAGGCCGTTTTGTTGCGCGCCTGCCCAGAATATCTGATGAAGCCGAAATGACATTTTCGCGCGCGAACGAGAAGTTGATCATTGTCGATCACACCGGTGTACCGGACAGCATGGCCGGGCGAGGCGTCGGCAAAGCTCTAGCGGCACATGTGGTGGGCTATGCGAGAGAGAATGGGATAAAGATCATTCCTTTGTGTCCATTCCTGAAGGCGCAATCCGATCGCCACCCTGAGTGGTCGGACGTGATTCAGGGATAGGCTGAGTCCTCCCATGGTTCTCAGCGCGATTAATCCATTCATGGTTACCGATAATTAACCACACTGGGCGAAACTGCTCCTTGCAATTGAGGAGCAAGACCCATGGCCGTTACCGGCACTGCATCGATGACCATCAACGAGATGCGCGAATTCGCGAACTTCTCTGCGGCGGAACAACGCTATATCAAGCGTAGCCTCGATATCGGGCTCGGCCGTCAGGATGCGTTCAAGCTGTGGGCGCGCAACGAGGGCGAGAACGCCGCGATCCGCAGCCAATATGTTGCTTATCAGGAATTGAAGACACTGCGGGAGACCATCCCGCACGACGCGACGATACAAGGTATTGAAGCATTTATTGGCAAATTGGTGCGCGTGGCGGCCTTTGATTTGTCGCAAGATAAAATCAGCTGTTTCTCGGCCTTTCGTTTTTTGTATGAGCGACTTCTGGGTGCTGATGTGCGCCCGTGGTTGCCCAGCGCATTCTGCGCCGCGTCGGCTTTGCCGCAAATTAAGCCGGAAGCGCGCAAGCAATTGCTCCAGTCGTTGAGCGAAGCCGCTGCGACCGCGCCCGGCTGGTCAGACCGTGAGCCTGCTTTCTATCCGGAATACATCGACGCTGCCGAAGCGGCTTGAGATGAAGGTCTGCTAACGACCCAAAATCAAACGCTAGCTGTCAACTCCGATACAGCCCGTCGATCCGCTCCTGATAGCGATCGCGAATCTTGTGACGGCGGATTTTCATGCTCGGCGTCATCTCTTCGTTCTCAATGGTGAAGCCTTCATCCGCAAAGGCGAATTGGCGTACCTTCTCGATTACCGACAAGTCCTTGTTCACGCGGTCGACAGCGGCGCGCACCGCCGATTTGAACGCGGGCAAACCCTGCAGCGCCTTCATATCGAATTTCTCGTCATTGGCTTTGCACCATTCAACCGCCCATTCGGGGTCAGGCACGATCAGGCCAACGACATAGGGCCGCTTGTCGCCGCTCACCATCGCTTGCGCAATTTCTGGCTGCAATGTCAGCATGCCTTCAATCTTCTGAGGCGCGACATTGTCACCCTTGTCATTGACGATCATGTCCTTCTTGCGGTCAGTAATTACGATCCGACCCGCTTCATCGAGATGGCCGATATCACCCGTATGCAGCCAACCGTCCTTGATGGTACGCGCAGTTTCTGCCTCGTTGCGCCAATATCCCTTCATCACCAGCTCGCCGCGCACCAGGATTTCGCCGTCGTCGGCGATCTTGACTTCCACACCGCGCATGGGGGGGCCGACGGTGTCCATCTTGAGCCCGGTTTTGGGGCGATTGCAGCTTATCACCGGCCCGGCTTCTGTCTGGCCGTACCCCTGCAGCATGGTGAGTCCCATCGCTTCGAAGAAATTGCCAACATCTGGATTGAGCGGCGCGCCACCAGATACCATGGCCTTTATCCGGCCACCAAAGCGTGCGCGGATTTTGGGGCGCAATGTTTTCTCGATTACGAAATCCATTGGTTTGTCACGTTTGCGCCTGCGCCCTGTCTCGCTCATCATAAGGGCCTTATCCATCAGATAGTTGGCGAGTTTGCCCTGTTTCTCGACCGTCTTCATGATACGCGTGCGTAACACTTCGAACAGGCGCGGCACGACCACCATGATGGTTGGGCGGGTTTCCTCGATATTGCTGGCGAGCTTCTCTAGCCCTTCTGAATAGTAGATTTCCGCTCCTACGCCGATGGGCAGGAATTGGCCCCCTGTGTGTTCATAGGCGTGGCTTGCGGGGAGGAAGCTCAAGAAGCGTTCGTCCTGAATGCCGAAGTCATCAATCAAGATTTCGGCGGCGCCCGCCACGTTGCAAAGAATGGCTCCGTGATGCTGCAATACGCCGCGTGGCGCGCCACCGGTGCCGCTGGTGTAGATAATGCAAGCTGTCTGATCGCGGCCGATGCCCGCCATCCTCTCGTCGACTGCCTTGCGTGCGGCGCGTGCATCGCCCGCCGTTATCTGATCCCAGCCATGATAGTCAAAGCTGCCTGACTGATGGCGGTGCAAATCCTCGAAGCCAATGACGTGCTCGATGAGTCCGGTGGACTGGATCGCATTATGCAGCGGCCCGAGAAGCTTCTCATTGGAAACAAACACCGCGCGCGCGCCGGAATTGTCGAGAATATGCGCGTGATCGCGCGCAGTGTTGGTTATATAGGTCGGGACTGACACGCAGCCGGCGGCCATGATCGCGATATCCGCGATGCACCATTCAGGCCGGTTTTCACTGACGATGCAAACCCGATCGCCGCGCTTCAGCCCAAGCTTGCGTAGATTTTCGGCAATCAAGCAGATCTGATCGGCTGTTTCCTGCCATGATCGCGTAACCCATTCACCGTTCTGCTTTGCAGCCAGAAAGGGCGCGCTGCCCTTCTGATCGGCGCGCGACAGAAATAGTTCAACGAGATTGTTCGCATTATCGATATCGGCCAGCGCCACGGATTTGCTCCTGCTCCCGGGACGGGTGATCGCCCCTTATAGTCTTTTGCTGTGCTTTAATGCCCGGAAAATCAGGCGGCAAGTCTACTTGACGCTAGGGAACTTCAAGCAGCGTCTCGATGCGCGGATCGCGCGCACTAACCCAGACGCCATCTTCGCGCAGGATGGCATTGACCTTGATCGGCGCCTCACGCCGGATGATCTGCCTATACCCCAATGGACCTAAGAGATCGATCTCCTCATCCAACCAGGTCCCCTCTTCGACCATTGTGGCCCCTCTGAATGACATAACGAAAGGCAGAGCCAACGCTTCTTCGGCACTGAGCCCGAAATCGATTGCACCGATAATCGCGCGCGTCGTTGAAACCGGGATTGTGGGCCCTCCGGCCGCACCCACAATCATGAAGGGTTTGCCATCGGGGTCCCACACGATTGTGGGTGACATAGAGCTGCGCGGGCGTTTGCCGCCTTCGACCCGGTTCGCCACTGGTTTGCCATTAACTTCCGGCGCGCGGCTGAAATCGGTCAACTCGTTGTTGAGAAAGAAACCATGCGCCATGAGTCCCGAGCCGAACGCGCTTTCGATAGTCGAGGTGTAGCTGGCCATATTGCCCGCTGCATCGACGACCGAGAAATGCGATGTGCCATGTTCTTCGGGCTCATTGCCGTCGGCCCATGCCACGGTGACGCCATCAGGTGTGCCGGGCGCAACCTCCTCTTGTCGCGCATCAGGGTCGATCAATTGACTGCGCATCGCGATATAGTCAGGGTCGATCAGCCCGGCGACCGGAACAGGAACGAAGTCTGAATCTGCCATGTAGATTTCACGGTCTGCATAAGCGAGCCGCTGAGATTCGAGGAACAGGTGCCATGTAAGCGGATTGTTCGCGCCAAGCGCGGTGAGGTCGAACCGCTCAAGCTGACCCAGCATCTGGATAACAGCGACCCCGCCAGAGCTGGGCGGACCCATGCTGCAAATACGATAGCTACGATAGTTTCCGCATACTGCATCGCGCACTTTAGGTTTATAGCCGGCAAGATCCTGGGCCGTCATTGCGCCATCGCGCGGGGTATCAGCGCGAGTGACGGAAACAATCTGAGCGGCCAATTCACCCGTATAGAATGCATCGGGCCCTGCCTTTGCAATCGCTTCGAATGCTTGCGCTTGAGCCTCATTGCGGATCCACGATCCGGCCGGCAGAACTTTGCCTTCTCCATCGAAGTATAGCTGCTGTGCCGCCTTCGTTCTGCCGACAAATTCGGGTCGGCGCGCCAGCGCGTTGTGCATGCGTTGGTTCATGCCGAAGCCGTCGCGCGCCAGCTTGATGGCGGGTCCAAACAGATCAGCCCAGGCAAGCCTGCCGTGGCGTTCATGCGCTAGGGCAGCCATGCGGATATTTCCGGGCACACCAACGCTCAGCCCGCTTTCCACAGACTCCCGGAAGCCGGGCATCGAGCCGTCTTCATTGAGAAACCATTCGGGTGTCGCGCCGGAGGGTGCGGTTTCGCGGCCGTCATAGGATATGACATTGCCATCGGCAGTACCGCGGATGAGAAATCCCCCCCCCCCAATTCCGGAGCTTTGCGGCTCGACCACAGTCAGCGCCAGCATCACAGCGATGGCGGCGTCTGTTGCACTACCGCCCTTTGCTAGAATCTCTTCACCAGCTGCCTGAGCGCGAGGATCGGCGGCGCTTACTGCGCCTTCGTCCAAGACTTCTTCTTGAGCGAAGGTCATTTCCAATGGAGACCCGTGAGTGCCCGAGCCATAGCCTACACAGGCGCTCACCAGCGGTAGAACGAACAGTGCTGTCAATTTCTTGAGTGTCATGGGCGGAGGGCTATTCGCTTCCGACTGCTTCCGCAACGCTCTTAAAGCCTTCTCGCTTTATTATCTTCTCAAGCCCGCGAACAATTCGTCTGCCCAGCCCGGGCCCTTCATAGACCATCGCGCTATAGAGTTGGACCAGACTGGCACCGGCTCTGATCCGTTCCCATGCGTCTTCTGCTGATGAAATCCCACCCACGCCGATGAGCGGCATTTGGCCGCCTGTGGCCTTGCGGAAGTCGCGTATTCGCTGCGTCGCGAGTGGCTTCAATGGGGCGCCAGACAGACCACCCGCTTCATCTGCATGGCGTGAGCGAAGCGACGGCCTGGAGATCGTAGTGTTAGAGACGATCAGGGCACCCAGTCCCTTGTCCACCGCGATCCGCGCGATCGCGTCGATATCGGCGGGTTCAAGATCAGGCGCGACCTTTAGGAAGATCGGCGGCGGTGCATCCAAGGCCACTTCGGCGCGAGCCTCGACCACCGCATCGAGCAACTCTGTCAGAGCGGTTTCGTCCTGCAGGGCGCGAAGGCCAGGGGTGTTGGGGCTGGAGATATTGACTGCAAGATAGCTGGCGTGGGGCGCCATCTTTCTGGTCATCACGGCGTAGTCAGCGATACGATCCGGCGAATCTTTGTTCGCGCCTATGTTGATTCCGACAATTCCCGGCCGACCTGCACGTTTCTCCAGTCTCTCAAGTGCCGCATTCGCGCCGCCATTATTAAATCCCATGCGGTTGATAACCGCCCGGTCCTCGATCAGACGGAACAGGCGTGGCTTCGGGTTGCCTGATTGCGGGAGAGGGGTGATCGACCCTACTTCTGTAAAGCCAAACCCCAGACCCAATAAAGCATCTGGTACTTCGGCATCCTTGTCAAAACCGGCGGCTACGCCGATAGGATTGGGGAAAGCGACGCCTGCAACTTCGATGACGAGTGGACCGCCGGGTGGCGGTGCACGTCTGGGAAGCAGCTTCAAGCCGTCCAGAGCCAATCTGTGACCGGATTCTGAGTCGAGTGCAAAAATCGCTGGACGCACGAGTTGGAATAACATTGGTCCAGCCTATGGCAATGCGCGCCACCGGTGTCGAGCATCAAGGATCACTTGACGCGCTTAGTTAATAATCTCAAACAGATAATAAGAGAAAAGAGCGCCAAACTGAATCCTTGTCGTTTGCATACAATTCGAATGGTAATGATTCGGCTAGTAGGGATCTGCGACCCGAAGGGCTCGGAGCAGCGATGCGAAGAGTTCCTCAACTTCTAGGGCGGTCCCTTAACAGGGGCCGCCTTTTTTTCATTTGGTGCCACAAGAAGCGCCTCGGGGGAGTCGTAAAACAGACATGGACAAGCGGACCGACGCCCAGTCCGGAGTGAGTGGAGAGAAATTTGAGCTAACTCCGGCCCGCCACTTCGAGCTCGAGTATCTACCAGTGCCGGTTGCGCTGAGCGCCTATATCACGACGCTCTATCATTACCGTTGCGACGAGAAGAAAATTCACGATATCCAGCCCGCCGCGATCGGCCACTTAGTGATTTTTCCATATGGCGAGGGCGAGATGCGATTTCGTGACGGTCGCGTAGATCCCAGCAATCAGGTTAACTTGTTGACGCCGTTCTCCGTGGCCGCACCTTTCGAGGTGCGAGGACCATTCCATGCAATTGGCGCTGTCATGACGCCACTTGGGTGGGCCGCCTTCACCGGTATGGATGCGGGCGAACATGGAAACAGGCTTTATCGCGCCGCAGATTGGCTGGGACCAGAGGTTGAGGAGGTGGGCATATCATTGTGCGATGCCTATCTTAACGGCACAAAGAGCGGCACCGATTGCGCTGAAGCCTTGTGCAGCTTCATCGAGGCCAATTTGAATCCGGTCAAGCCACGGCACGCCAAACTGATCCATGCTGTCATTCAATGGCTAAGCGGGGACCTCAACCCCGCGCTCGAAGACCTCCATGCCGAGATTTCATATTCGGAGAGGCAGGCGCAGCGCCTGATAGAACGCTATTTCGGGCTGCCACCGCAAGCGCTGGCAAGAAAATATCGCGCGCTTAGGGCGGCTGGATTGCTGTCTTTGCCGACACTTGCGCCAGAGTACGAGGCGAAGCTGGGAGAAGCCTTTTACGACCAATCGCATATGATCCGTGAGATTCGTTTATTTGCTGGCCGAACACCGTCGCGGCTGACCGATGATGATTCCCCCTATTTGACTGAGATGCTTGACCTCAGGAATTTTCGTGAGATTGACCCTATTGGCCCTACTGACCGACTAAGGAGCAAATAGCTGGCAGAGAGGATCCTTACGGGTGGTTTTCAGAGCTTGATTATTCTGATCAGGCAAACTGGCTGACCCGAGGATAATCGCTAACGACTCGCAACAAGGTGTTTCGCGTTGAATCCAAGCAATTCCGCGCCTATCTCGCAAATCGGAACGAATCAGTCCAATTTATGTAAAGGCCCTATGCGACTATCGAACCTTGCGGACTATGCTGTCGTTATCATGAGCGCGGCTGCGCGCCATTGTGGCGGTGGGCGAGTGTCAGCTGCCGAATTGGCAAACGAGACCGGTCTGCCTGCACCAACTGTCCAGAAGGTGGTTAGCAAACTGACCGGCGCGGGATTGCTGCGATCAGTGCGCGGCGCAGGCGGGGGTTTGCAGCTGGCCCGACCTGCCGCTGCGATCAGCGTTGCAGATATCGTTGAAGCAGTCGAAGGGCCGATTGCACTGACCGCCTGTGTGGAAGGGCAAGACTGCGCGGTCGACCACAACTGTTCGGTCAAACCCCATTGGCCGATGATCAACAATGCCTTGCGCGGCGCGCTCGCGGAGATTTCGCTAATCAGCCTTGCTCGCGCAGAAAAAGAAATGGCCAGGGAACCGGCATGAGCGAGAATATCGACATCCAGGACGAAGACATCATCGACCGCGATGCGAAGGAAGCTGCGGCCAAAGCGGCTGATTATGAGCATGGTTGGTCTGCGGACATCGAAACCGAATTTGCTGAGAAGGGTCTTACTGAAGATACGGTTCGGTTCATCTCGGCCAAAAAGGATGAGCCTGAATGGATGCTCCAATGGAGGTTGAAAGCTTTCCGCCTGTGGCAGACCATGGCAGAGCCAGATTGGGCAAAGGTCGGCTATCCCAAGATCGATTATCAGGATGCGTATTACTACGCCGCGCCCAAGAAGAAAGAGAAGCTCAAGTCGCTCGACGAGCTCGATCCTGAGATCAAGGCGGTTTACGATAAACTGGGCATACCTGTGGCAGAGCAGGAAGTTCTCGCCGGGGTAGAGGGGGCACGCAAGGTCGCGGTCGATGCTGTTTTCGACAGCGTTTCTGTCGCAACCACTTTCCGCGAAGAATTAAAGAAAGCGGGCGTCATATTTTTGTCGATCTCGGAAGCGATCAAGGAACACCCCGATCTGGTGAAGAAGTGGCTGGGCAAGGTTGTGCCGCAGCATGACAACTTCTTTGCGACATTGAACTGCGCGGTCTTCTCAGATGGTACTTTTGTTTACGTGCCAGAGGGCGTGCGCTGCCCGATGGAGCTCAGCACCTATTTCCGGATCAATGCGGAGAACACCGGTCAGTTCGAGCGCACGCTGATCGTAGCCGAGAAGGGCAGCTATGTGTCCTATCTCGAAGGCTGCACAGCGCCCATGCGCGATGAGAATCAGCTGCATGCCGCAGTGGTTGAGCTGGTCGCGCTGGAAGATGCAGAGATCAAATATTCGACCGTTCAGAACTGGTACCCGGGGGATGCCGAGGGCAAGGGCGGGATCTATAATTTCGTGACCAAGCGCGGGCTGTGTCAGGGCGCGCGTTCGAAAATCAGCTGGACGCAGGTTGAAACCGGCAGCGCGGTGACATGGAAGTATCCCTCCTGCGTTCTGAACGGTAAAGACAGCGTCGGCGAATTCTATTCTGTCGCTGTAACCAACAATTATCAGCAGGCCGACACCGGCACCAAGATGATCCATAATGGGAAGGGCAGTCGCTCGACGATCATCTCGAAGGGTATTTCAGCGGGCAAATCGAACAACACCTATCGCGGATTGGTGCGCGTTGGCCCCAATGCCGACGGTGTACGCAATTTCACCCAATGCGACAGCCTGCTGCTCGGATCGGATTGCGGCGCACACACGGTGCCCTATATCGAAGTGAAGAACCCCTCGGCCCAGATCGAGCATGAGGCGACCACATCCAAGATCAGCGATGACCAGCTGTTCTACGCGATGCAGCGCGGGCTGGACGAAGAAGAGGCGGTGGCGCTGATCGTGAACGGCTTTGCTAAGGATGTGCTGAAAGAGCTGCCGATGGAATTCGCCGTCGAGGCGCAAAAGCTGCTGGCGATTTCGCTTGAGGGGAGCGTGGGGTGACTGAGCGCAAGACCCTCAAACTGTCCGACACACCAACTAACAACTCGCCCAATCTCAAGAAGAAGGGCCGCGGCTGGGAAATCTCGGAGAAGCGTTTGGACGCGCTGCACGAGCAGGCGCGCGAGATGCGCCGTTTCCCGTCCGAGGCACACAAGGCGCTCGCCGCGCGTTTCGCCAAGGCTGATCTGGGCCGCTATACGTTCAAGCGCTTTGCCGTGGTCGGCAGCGCGATCGTTGACTTCAATTGTCACAATCTTGGCATGGCAATCATGATCGATGAGGAAGGTGCGGACGAAACGCTAGCCAAGCGCCGCGACAAGAGTCTGGAGGCGGTCAATATCCGTGTGATGCGCATCAAGGCCAGGGATGTCCTCGAGAATATGGATGCCGTGCTTGAGCGGATTACCGCCGGCATGCGCATGAGGATCGGCGACAAGCGCGAGGCACGGCGCGAGCATTTCGAGCGCTCTGCGCCGCGCCAGAACAAACACAATAACAATCAATCATCGGGTCGTTCCAGCTATGAAGGGGACGAGCGATGATACCTGGTTTGGATGATTTGATGTCGCCGGACATGCAGAAGATTCTGTCATTTCTGCTTCCTGCACTCGCCGCAATTTCGATACTGGTCATGAATCTGACCCGCGGGTTTTCAATTCCGGGCAAATTCCTGATGATCGTATTCGCAGCAATCGCGATCTATTTTTTCCCTACCATGATGGAGGTCTTTTGATGCTCATTGCATCCCTCGCCCTGGCTTTTTCACTGCAAGCAATGCAGACTGAGTCGCCGCGGGAAAACACGTCTTCCCCTGTGATCAGCGAGACATGGGAACTCGCCTATGATGTCGCGATCACGCCATTCATCGAGGATTACCGGCGCTGCCTCAATTATGGCAATCGGATTGCGCGCGGCGTGCCTGATTTCGAAGACCAGCATCGCACGGACATCCCGCGTTGTGCCAAGGTCTATCAAGAGTCGATCAAGGCGTCGAACCGGATGATGGATCGCCGCGGGCGCGCCGACCAGTTCACGCCCGAAGATGTAAAGCGCGCGTTCGACACAGTCGGCTATATCCATGTGCAACGCGGGCGGTTTATCGATGACCGCTTCCAACAGCGCCGTCAGGTGTTGGCGCAATACCAGGCCACGCATCAGCGCTCTACGGCGCCGCTCGATGACAGAACCTCTCTGGATTTAGAAGAAGAAGCTGCAAACAATGCTGAAGATTGAAAACCTCCACGCCGAAATTGACGGCAAACAGATCCTGAATGGGCTCTCGCTTGAGGTCAGTGCGGGCGAAGTCCACGCGATCATGGGCCCTAACGGAGCGGGCAAGTCGACACTTGCCTATGTCCTGGGCGGCCGCCCTGGTTATGAAGTGACGGCAGGGTCTGTCACATTCATGGGGGAGAACCTCCTCGATCAGGAACCGCATGAGCGCGCGGCTGCAGGCATGTTCTTGGGCTTTCAGTACCCGGTGGAGATTCCCGGTGTTTCCAATGTGCAGTTCCTCCGGGAAGCCTTGAACGCGCAGCGTAAGGCGCGCGGCGACGAGCCTCTGTCTGGCGGCGAATTCCTCAAGGTCGCGAAAGAGAAGGCTGGCTTGCTGCGCATGGACATGGAAATGCTCAAGCGGCAAGTGAATGTCGGCTTTTCGGGGGGAGAGAAGAAGCGCGCCGAAATGGTGCAAATGGGCATTCTAGATCCTCAGTTTGCGGTGCTGGATGAGACGGACAGCGGCCTCGACATCGATGCGCTGCGCGTGGTCGGAGAAGGTATCAATGCGATCATGCGGTCACCGGATAAGGGCGTGTTGCTTATCACGCACTATCAGCGGTTGCTCGATGTGGTGAGGCCGGACAAAGTTTCCGTGCTTGCTGCGGGCCGCATTGTTCAGACAGGCGGGCCTGAACTGGCATTGCGTCTAGAAGAAGAGGGTTATGATGCGCTGATGGCTGAGGCAATGGCCGATGCCTGAAGCGGCTACTCTTGATCGACCAACGAACCGTGATGAGGCGTGGCGTTATGCCGATGCGAGTTTTCTCGCGGCAGCAGAGCTCGCTGCGCTTAACAACTGGCAAGAGCTCGACATTCCGTCTGGTCAAAAGCGTGAAGACACGCGGGTAATGACCGCAGGTGTCGAGCGGCTCAGAGTCCGTATCGGCAAGGGCGCGCGCTATGCCATCTTCGCGCTTAACGCAGCGGGCCCATATGCGCGGTTGGAAGTGGACGTGACTCTGGAAGAGGGCGCGCATTTCGAATTTGGCGGCGTGACAGTGGGCGGCGGCGATACGACACAGGAGTTTGTTACCCGCACGATCCATGCTGAACCACACGGGACCTCGAACCAGACGGTGAGGGCCGTACATTGGGGGCAATCGACCGGCAATTTTCTCGGCCGGATCGAAGTGGTGAAAGACGCGCAGAAAACTGACGCGGCGCAAAACTTCCGTGCTCTGCTGTTGGAGAAAGGCGCGACTGCAAACACCAAGCCAGAGCTGGAGATCTTCGCTGATGACGTACAGTGCGCCCATGGTGCAGCGATCGGCGAATTAGACCAGAACGCAGCTTACTACATGGCAGCTCGGGGCATTCCGCCGGAGCTTGCCCGTAAACTTCAGGTACAAGCCTTCATCGGCGATGCCTTTGTTGAAATGACGGATGAAGATTCTCGCGAAGAGCTCTTGTCACGGGCGCTCGAGAAACTGGAGGGAAGCATATGAAATTTTTTGCCAAATCGATCACAAAAGTCGCCGGTTCGGTGCTGCTTCTTTGCGCAGGCGCCGCCGCAGCTTCAGCTCAAGATGACGAGGATCCGGCAGTGCCGCCTGCTGATGCATTTACACCTATCGAGCGTTACGGCATCACATATGACAAGCCGCGCGACATCGCCGAGTTTTATCTTCAGCGCTTCGGTCTCCATCGCAATGATGCGGATACCTATGAGGTCAAGCATCCCACTGATCGATCCATGCGCATCATGATCGTGACTGCCGATGGCCTGGCAAATGATTCAGTTCAGGCCGCACAGTGGCGCCTCGGAGTCAAATTCAGTGAAGGGCAATGGCAAGCTGTTGAAGCAGGCATGCGTCGCAAATGCGCTCGCGGAGAGAACGCTGGCCAGTGGACCAAGGAAGTATGTCCCTGACGTTTGCCCCCCCTTCCGTTGATAACCGCAAAGCGGATTTCCCCGGCCTGACGACGGCAGGCGGAAAGCCGTGGCACTATCTCGATACTGCGGCCACGGCACAAAAGCCGCAGGCGGTTGTCGATGCAATGGCGCGGGCACTGGGCGCGGATTATGCGACAGTGCATCGCGGCGTCTACGCGCGCTCTGCCGAAATGACGCTATCTTATGAAGCGGCTCGACGCCGCACAGCCGATTTTATTGGCGGCAGTGAGGAAGAGATCGTTTTCGCGCGTGGCGCGACTGAAGCGATCAATCTGGCCGCGGCAACTTGGGGCGCTGCTAATATCGGTGAAGGCGATCGCATCCTGCTCTCGATGCTTGAGCACCATTCCAACATCGTGCCCTGGCAGATGCTGGCGGAGCGTGTGGGTGCGCAAATTGACGTCTGCCCGATCACTGAGGATGGGCGGATCGATTTGGATGCTGCGGAAGCCATATTGACCGAACGGCACAAGCTGGTGGCGTTCGCGCATGTCTCCAATGTGCTCGGCTCAGTGCTTGACGCCAAGCGGGCGGCGAAACTGGCGCATGGCGTCGGGGCAAAGCTACTGTTGGATGGCTGTCAGGCTGCGCCGCGCCTCAAGCTTGATGTGGCCGATGTCGACTGCGATTTCTATGTCTTCAGCGCGCACAAACTTTATGGGCCAACCGGAATTGGCGCGCTTTGGGCGCGGTCTGAAATTCTCGACAGCATGCCCCCATATCAAGGCGGCGGTGCGATGATCGATCGCGTGACATTCGACAGGACGACTTACGCGCCGGCGCCGCAGCGTTTTGAAGCGGGTACGCCAGCCATTACAGAAGCGGTTGCGCTGCACGCGGCGATTGATTTCGTCGACGGCATCGGCCTCGATACAATCCATGCGCACGAAGCTGATCTTGTGAGAAAACTGCGCGATGAACTTGGCAAGATGAATGATGTCACCATTTACGGTCCAGCAGACAGTGCCGGCATCGTCAGTTTCATGATGGACGGGGTTCATCCGCACGATCTGGGCACCATATTGGATGAAGAGAATGTAGCGATCCGTGCTGGGCATCATTGCGCGCAGCCATTGATGGATCATCTTGGCGTGCCAGCGACAGCGCGCGCTAGTTTCGGTCTGTATTCGGATGAAAGCGATATCGAAGCTTTGCTGAATGGCATAGCGAGGACGAGGAGGATTTTCGGATGAACAAGCCATCCGAGGACAAGGAGTTTGTTGCAGCACCATCGCCCGTCGAGGAGGTTGTGAAACCTCCGCGTGCGCGCGTGGAAGACGCTGTTGATCCGGATGTGGGATCTCCGCGCGAAACGATGGAGCGCAAGCGAGATTATCTCGAGGGGTTCCTTGCGAAGAAGCCGGAGAATCTCTCGCCTGGCGAACCGGGTGGCGAATTGCATGATGCCGTCATCTCAGCGCTGAAAGAGATTTACGACCCGGAGATTCCAGTCAATATCTATGACCTTGGCCTGATCTACGGTGTGGAGATCAGCGATGAGGCTGATGCGCTGGTCACCATGACATTGACGACACCACATTGCCCGGTGGCTGAAACTATGCCGGGCGAAGTCGAACTGCGCGCCGCCAGTGTGCCGGGCATTCGCGATGCTGAGGTAGCGTTGGTTTGGGACCCCCCGTGGGGCCCCGACAAGATGACCGACGAAGCCCGCTTGGAGCTCGGAATGCTATGACTGACACCAAAACTCGCCAAGTTCCTGCCGCGGTCACTCTTACACCTGCCGCTGAAGCGCGCGTTGCTGAACTGATGAGCAAGGCTCCTGACGATGCGATTGGCGTCAAGCTTTCGACCCCGCGTCGCGGCTGCTCGGGCCTCGCCTATTCCGTCGACTACGTAACCGAAGAAGCCAAGTTCGATGAGAAGATCGAAACACCCGGCGGTGTCTTCTACATCGATGGCGCGAGCGTGCTGTACCTGGTCGGCTCCACCATGGATTGGGTTGAAGACGACTTCACCGCCGGTTTTGTATTCGAGAATCCCAACGCCAAGGGGGCCTGCGGCTGCGGCGAAAGCTTCATGGTCTGATGCCATTTGGCTTCGAATTATCGAGCTATCTACCGAATACATCCGAGGAGGTTTGGGCCGCGGTCGAGAGGCCAGCGTTGTTCCTTCACGTCGCCGCGCCGTTGGTGAAGTTCTCACCGATGGGAAGCGACGCGTTTCCTGAGCTTTGGGAAGAAGGCGAGTATCGCGGTGCGATGAAGTTTTTTGGATTGGTCCCGATTGGATGGCAGGCGATTGTGATCAGCTTCCCTTCCGAAGGCGCGGAAACTCGCACGCTTAAGGATAGCGGTTACAGCCCATTGCTGACGCAATGGACCCACACTATCGAAGTCGCGCGAGAAGGCGATGGCACCCGATATACCGATCGGGTCAGCTATGACGCCGGATGGCTCTCGCTGTTCGCCTTTCCGTTCATTCGGCTGTTCTTTGCGCATCGTCAGCGTCGGCTGCGCCGATTGGCGAAAGCCGGCTTTGCCTCGCTGAAGATGTAATCAACCCTCTTCGATGATCCGAGAGAGCAGCGCGCGTTCCAGATCGTCGACCTCGCCATCTGCATCGACCATCTTTTCCAGCCAAGCCTGCTCGAAGTCATCAACCAGATTGCCGGCGGCTGCCGCTTCGGTGTAATTCACCCCTGCGGGCTTCTTGCCGAATATCTTGCCGAAATGGTTTTGAACTTGCGGAAGTTCGCGGGCCATAGCGCCCATGAAGCGTCCAACCCGTACTTCGTTGTCTGCGATGAATGCCTCGAGCTCTTTCACGCGCGCATGGTCAAGCTGCGCATTCTGAAGCTGGAACCCCTTGAGGTAATTCGCCACGCCATCGACGAAGAGTTCATCCCAAAGCGGTGAGTTCTCGTCCTGCAGGGTGGCATCCTTAAGGCGGAACAGCAGTTCAGCATCAAACCGGCTGACCGCAGCCGGGCCATAGCCGCCGCTGGCAAAGATCACGCGGCGTAATATCTTACATTCTGCAGCTGAGATGTGTGCTGCCGACAGCTCGCCGCCACAGCGGGTCGGGCCGACGCCGGTCATAACTTCCTGCTCAATCTGGCGCAGGACATACGCCTTGAGGAAATCCGGCACGTTCTGAGCTTTCTCAATGATGCAAACCAACGCTTCAAGCTCTGCCATGCTTTCAATTTTGCTATCGCGATCAATGCAGCCGATCAACCAGCGAGCCTCTTCGTCACTACACATATTGCGCGGCTCAGTGCCATTAAGCACGAACTCACCGATTGCCTCGACAAAGAAATCCACCCACTCATCCGAGCGCTCAATGATTGTGCCATTGATTGCAAAGATTGCTTCGGCTTCTTCGCGGAAGATCTTGCCGTCGCCCCAGCCCAACTGACGCAGCGAGAATAGTTCTTCTTTGGTGATCACCCCGTCTTCAGCGACGCGAGAAGCGAGATCGGCAAATTGAACGCTCATTTGATGCAATTCCCTGATTGATTTGGGAATCTTATCGCAGACCAGCCTTAAGACAGAGTTACCGGGCGGGTGCGCGACTATCGTCTGCGCAGCGCACGTACGCAGGCTGCGCGATCAACGTCGCGACCGTCACTAGCCCGCCGCGCCTCTACGTGGGTTGCTGTAAGTGTTGCGTCAGCCCGATCAGGGTAAAGAAACACATCGAGCACGCAGGCTTCACCGGCGAACTGCAACTTGCGCGCATCGCCTTCACTTACCTCTAGTTGCGGGTTGCCAAACTGACGCCGCAACTGGGCTTCTCCTGCTCCTATGACCCCTTCGAGTCCAGCTCTGCCCATCACCTGCGCTGGGGCGCGTGTGGTCTGGGCCGAGGGAGCAGGGCGCGATGCGGCGCCATCCGACACAATGATAGGGCCTCGACCAGATGAAACGCATGCTGAAAGCAGGGGGGTGATGGCAAGTGATATCAGAATGATACGAAAAGGAAGCATTTCATTCTCTTACGGTGATTTTCTCTGAGATATCTGAACCAAATGGGTTCCAGCTGCTGCCCCGACAACAGGCGCGATCAGATTGAGGATGGGTACCGCCATCAACCCTGTAATTGCCCCGCCCAGCATCAGCCGGTCAATCTTGCCCACTGGCGAAGGTACATCGGTGGTCGGCCGATGCCTGAACCAACCCATATCGGTCAACTCTCGACCTATCAGCACCGCGTTGACCAGCAGGAAAACGACTGCCGGACCAATAGCCGTGAAGAAGAGCACCAGTGCAACCGGCAGCGCGAGCGCATTGAACAGAAGCGCTCGGCCAACCCCGCGCAGACTATTGCCAAGGTCTTCGTTGAACGGCAGCTTGCGCGCAGTCGCTGCGCATTCAGGATAGTGACACTCTTCGACCGCAATCACGATCTCGTCGGCAAAGAATTGCAGCACCGCCAGCGCGACCACTCGAAAGAGCAACCAAGCAAGTAACAGGGTCAGTAGTAAGGATACAAAATATGTCGCTTCTGCCCCTATGCTCATGCCAACATAGGCGCTCGCTGCAAGGATCGCCTGGAACAGCGCAACTCCTAGCAGTGCGAAGACCAGCAATGTGATCGCAACCGTCTTGAGCAATACCCGCAAAATCGCACGGTCGCTCAATTGCCCGAATGCCAAAGCCAAGGATTTTGCCACTGCGCCCATAACAACCAATCGTTTCCCTGCGTTTGCGCGCTAAGTCAACGTTGCGCATGACCATTCAGCGCTTGGCCAATGCCGAACATCGCGCTAGGCGACGCGGCAACTTAGCAGTTTTCAAATGACAGGACTTCGCGTGACTGAACCCCGCTATGACGTGATCGCCATCGGCAATGCTATCGTCGACATTATTGCATCTTGCTCTGAAGAGCTGATCGAAGAGCTTCAGCTCAATCGTGGCGGGATGACGTTGCTTGATGAGGTGCGCGCTGAAGAATTGTACGCGGCGATGCCGCCGGCACGCGAAATCTCTGGCGGCTCGGCTGCCAACACACTGGCCGGTCTTTCGACATTGGGACTTCAATGTGCGTTTATCGGCCAGGTCGCCAACGACCAGCTGGGCAAGGTATTTGCGCATGACATGCGCGCGACCGGGATCGATTTTGATACGCCTATGCGCGAAGGTGAACCGGCAACCGGGCGATGCCTTATATTCGTCACCCCTGATGGCGAGCGCACGATGAACACCTTTCTGGGCGCGGGGCAATTCCTGCCGGCGGAATCTCTGAGCGAAGAGCTGATCGCCTCGAGCGAGATACTCTATCTTGAAGGTTATCTGTGGGATCCCGAAGAGCCGCGCAAAGCGATGCGCCGCGCAATCGAAGTCGCTCGCGGCGCAGGCCGCAAGGTCGCCTTCACGGCCAGCGAGAGTTTTGTGATTGAGCGCCACGGGGATGACTTCCGCCAGATGCTGGAGGATGGAGTGATCGACATCCTGTTCGTGAATGAGCATGAGCTGGCAACGCTCACCGGCGAGGATGATTTTGAGGTTGGCGTTTCGTTGGTCTCGCCCAAGGTGCCGGTTCTTGTCGCGACCCGCAGCGAAAAAGGCGCGATCGCCATTGCGCACGGTGAGCGCGCCGAAGTGCAGGCCGAACCGGTCGACAAGGTGATCGACACCACCGGCGCTGGCGACCAGTTCGCAGCAGGCTTCCTCTCAGGCTACGTGAAGGGCGAACCGCTGGAACAGTGCCTTCGCCGCGGCGCGATTACAGCGGCTGAAGTGATCAGCCATTATGGCCCGCGTCCCGAGGCGGATCTGAAGGCTCTGATCACCGAAAAGCTGGGCTAAGCGTAACTCAAGCGGGCGCAGCAACGGGCCTCGCCGGAGCGCCACCTGCGCGCCAGCCAAGCCATCCGGCGGCGGCACCAGCGGCGAGCCCGGCGACAAGGGTCGCGCTTTCAGGGATCGCTGCATAAGCCGCGAAGACAGAGTCCAGCCCAGGGATCAAGTAAGCAAACCAAACGAACAAGGCCTGCAACGCCATGAAGCAGCTTGCCACTAGCCATGGAGCTCCGTTCTTGCGGTCCATGAAATAGAAGCCCATTGCGAGAGCCACCATCATCAGATCGCTAAACGCGATTGAACTCATCACTTCGTGCGGACCTTCAGTCCGGATCACATTGAGCCAGGGAATATACTGGTCCATCAACCTGCCGAACGGCGATTCAAACAGGATCATCGGCGTCGCCAGCATATAGCCAGCGTGAAGTTTCACCCTTCGCCGGTTCTTCAGCGCCAAGTAAAACAGCGTGCAATAGGCCACCAATGCGATAGCCAGAGCTCCGCCAAATTTCGGCCCCGCATAGGCTATGAATTCGCTTTCCTGCGCAACAAAGCGATCTGCGGTTACATTAATGATCATTACGAAGCCCAGCATCAGCAGCGGGAAGAGCACAAAACTCGCCAGCCCCATCTGCTTGTGGAATGCGTTGGCGCGCTGGTGGATTGAGATATGCTGCGCAATCAGCAGCATCAGCCAAACCATCGAAGTCACAGCATGAACATGGAAGGCCAGCGGCATAGGGCCGTTTACGACCGAAAAATAACTCGCCCAAAAGCCGCCGAAAATAACCAGCAGCACTGCGCCAACAAAATAGTGCGCGTGTTTGTAAGGCATCGAGAACCCCCTTATCTCGACGCGACCCACGCAGGGCCTATCACGAAGACGCAGGAAAAGCCAAATCAGAAGTATTAGCCAGGTAGCTTTCGGTAGTCGTCGCTACGCAAGGTAAGGATATGGCTCGCGATATCGTCCACTTGATCGGGATCGAGATCGAAATCCATCATCTCAGGATAATTGTGTGCATCGGTCAGCCAACTGATCAAAGTCGCCTTCGTTAAACCCTCTCGATTGGCGATATCCGCAAACGGAGGCGACATGGGGTTGGGGGAAAGATCAGGAGGTTCGACTGCATGACAGCCACCACACGCAGCCTGAGCGAAAGTCAACCGATCGTAATCTGCCGAGGAAGGGGCGTCTTGTTCAGGTCCTTCAACCAAGCCATGCTCAGATGCAGAATAGGCGCAAGCTCCCACCGCAAACATCAGGATAATCGGGAAACCGGCTTTTTTCATGGCACATTCCTTAACACAAAGACGCCTTTATCAAAGCCCGACCATGATATTTGCGCAATGACCTGAATCAATTATCAGCCTCGCGCGCAACCTCGCGCCAGCCGATGTCGCGGCGGCAGAAACCGCTAGGAAAATCGATTGCATCAACCGCTGTATAGGCCGCTTTCTGCGCTTCGGTTGCGTTCGCGCCTGTTGCTGTCACGTTGAGCACTCGCCCGCCGCTTGCGACCAGCTGACCATCGCGCATTGCGGTCCCCGCATGGAAGACTTTCGCCCCTGTCGCCTCTGCATCTCCCAGAACAATTGCGCCGCCTTTCTCAGGCGTTCCGGGATAACCCCTTGCCGCCATCACCACGGTCATTGCGGTTTGAGGCGAAAACTCGCCCGTTGTGCCTTCGAGCGCGCCGTTTGCGCAGGCAAGCATAATCGCGGCAAGATCGCTCTCCAATCGTGTCATCAGCACCTGGCATTCGGGATCGCCGAAGCGGCAATTATATTCGATCAGCTTGGGGGCCGCCTCTGTCAGCATCAGCCCGGCATAGAGCACACCTGAATAGGGCATGCCTTCCTCGCGCATGGTGCGCACGGTTGGCTCGATGATTTCTGCCATCACACGCGCCTGCAATTCTTCGGTCAGCACTGGTGCAGGTGAATAGGCACCCATGCCCCCGGTATTGGGCCCTACATCGCCATCACCGACGCGCTTGTGATCCTGCGCAGTGCCGAAAGGGATGATCGAAGTGCCATCCGTAAGCGCGAAGAAGCTTGCCTCTTCGCCAGTCATGAATTCCTCAATCACCACTTCCGCGCCGGCTTCACCGAACTGCCCGCCAAACATGTCAGCCAGCGCAGTTTCAGCTTCGGTACGGGTTTCGGCGATCACTACGCCTTTGCCTGCGGCCAGCCCGTCAGCCTTCAAGACATAGGGCGGTTCGAAACGAGCAAGCGCATCGGTCGCCTCATCCAAAGAGGATGTGCGCACATAGCCAGCGGTCGGAATTCCCGCACGTTCGCACAGATCCTTGGTAAAGCCCTTGCTTCCTTCCAGCTGCGCGGCGGCCATGCTGGGGCCGAAAACGGGAATGTCGGTATCGCGCAGGCTATCTGCCAAACCGTCAACCAATGGCGCCTCCGGCCCGATTACGACCAGGCCGATGTCATGCGCTTCGCAAAAGTCGACGACCGCGGCATGATTGCTTGCATTGAGGTCAACCAGCTCGGCCTCTTCGGCGATTCCCGGATTGCCGGGCGCTGCGAACAATTTGCTGCATGTGGGGGATTGCGCCAGCTTCCATGCCAGCGCATGTTCGCGCCCACCTGAACCGAGCAAAAGGATATTCATGGCCGCTTCGTCCCCTGATGATGGCAATAACGGGCTGGTAGCGCGCGAGCGGCAAGGCGACAACGCTGAGCCTCTCTCGATCACCGAGATTTCTGCAGCGCTGAAGCGAACGGTAGAGGATCGCTTCGGCTTTGTGCGTCTGCGCGGCGAATTGTCGGGCGTGATGCGCGCCGCCTCTGGCCATCTCTATCTTGCGCTGAAGGATGAGAAGGCCGTGCTCGACGGCGTGATGTGGCGCGGCAATGCGCAGCGGCTCGCCTTCGTTCCCGAAGACGGGATCGAAGTGATCGCTAGCGGCAAGCTCACCACATATGCCGGGCGGTCGAAGTACCAGATCGTGATCGACAGTCTGGAGATCGCAGGCGAAGGTGCCTTGCTGGCGCTGCTGGAGAAGACACGCAAAAAGCTGGAGGCCGAAGGGCTGTTCACGCGCGAGCGAAAGCGGCCATTGCCCTTTCTTCCACGCACGATAGGCGTCGTCACGTCGCCCACGGGTTCAGTCATCCGCGATATCCTGCACCGGTTGGCGGACCGCTTCCCTAGTCAGGTGCTGGTGTGGCCGGTGCTGGTGCAGGGGCGGGGTGCGGCTGAGCAGGTGGCTGGAGCCATACGCGGGTTCGCAGCGCTTGATGGAAGCGGCCCGGTCCCTCGTCCCGACGTAGTCATCGTCGCGCGCGGGGGCGGCTCGATCGAAGATCTGTGGAGCTTCAACGAAGAAGTGGTGGTGCGCGCCATTGCCGAATGCCCGATCCCTGTCATCTCTGCGGTCGGGCATGAAACGGACACCACCCTGGCTGATTATGCCGCTGATCGCCGCGCGCCCACGCCAACGGCTGCGGCCGAAATGGCGGTGCCGGTGCGTGCGGACCTGATTGCGACTGTTGCCGATCTCGCCAATCGTCAGCAGCGCGCGGTGCTGCGCCCGGTCGAACTGGGGCGCGAACGCTTGGAAGCGCGCGTGCGCCGGATTCCAAAGCTCGAGGCACTGTTTCAGCCGCATGCCCAGCGACTTGATGAGCTGTCAGATCGTTTGAAGCGTGGATTGCGTGACCGGGCTGGGCAGGGCCGGGAGAAGCTGGCGGGCACGTCGGCACGATTGTCACCATTGCTTCTCAAACGCGGAATGGGTGATGCGCGCCGTCAGCTGGCGGGCATTCGCCTGAGCCCGGATCTTGTCCGGCGCCCGATAATGCAGAAGCAGGAAGCGCTTTCTGCACTGGCGCGGCTGGCACAGCAATTCCACCCTGAGGAGCCGTTGAAGCGCGGTTATGCGATTGTGCGTGATACTGGGGACAGGGCACTCACTTCCCGCGAGATTGCCGCGAAAGAAGCAGAGCTGGTGCTGCAATTTGCAGACGGTCGCCTGAGCGTCTGTCAAGGCGAGGCCTCCTCTCCCAAGAGGGCAGCAAAGCCTGCACGCAAGAAACCAGCATCCCCTTCACCGAAACAAGATGACCTCTTCGGTTAATTGTCGGTTCGGCATTAGCTTGCTAAAAGGTCTCTCATGTTGATGAATTCGAGAAATGGCGAAGCCAAGCTTCACTATGGCCCCAGCACATTCAAAGTGCTGGGTGCAGGCAAGTTCGTGCGCTGTGCGGTTAGTGGCGAAGCGATTCAGCTTGAGGAGCTGCGTTATTGGAGCGCTGAGTATCAGGAAGCCTATGCGACCTGTGAAATTGCAACCAAGCGGTTGACCGGCGAATTATGAGATCAGCTCTGGCTGGAATTGCGCTGTTGGCACTGACAGCCTGCGAGAATGCTCCGCGAGATGTTGCGCCGAACCCGATGCTGCCGACTTTGGCTATCGCATCCGCCACTCCCAACGATAATGCAGAAATTATATCTACAAGGCAGACGATCGAGTTCGCCGGCGAGCTGACTCAGGGTGGCTGGATCAGAGGCCAAGTGCCGCTAGGAACAGATTTGGCTATGCTTGGAGACACTGAACTAAGTGTCGATCATGACGGCAGCTTTTTTGCTGCATTTGATCGCGACGCGAGCGGCTCGTCAACGCTTAGAGTGACTCTGGAAGACGGTCGGGTGATTGATCGCCCGATCGATGTCGCACCGCGCGCGTGGAGCATCGAGCAGGTCAATGTTGCCAAGCGCAACGGTGGAAGTAGCGAAGCGTGGTGGAAGAAACGCGAGCCCGAATGGCTGGCGATCAAAGCTGCACGCGAAAAGGCAACTGGCGCAACCGGCTGGCAGCAGGATTTCATCTGGCCTGTAAAGGGTCGCATTTCCGGCCGTTTCGGGTCGCAGCGGATATACCGTGGCGAACCGGGCAGCTACCATTCCGGTCTGGATATAGCGCCCGGTGCGGGAACACCCTTCGTAGCACCTGCCGATGGCGTAGTGGTGCTAGCGGCGGACAATTTTTCGTTGGAAGGCAATCTACTCATCATTGACCATGGGCAGGGGCTCAACAGTGCGTTTCTGCATGCCTCGCGCCTGATGGTGAGCGAAGGTGACCATGTAGAACAAGGCCAGCATATTGGCGATGTCGGCTCATCGGGTCGCGCAACCGGCCCGCACCTGCATTGGAGCCTCAAATGGCGCGATGCGCGCCTCGACCCGTTGCTGTTTGTAGATCCGGACGCCTAACTCAGGGCAGGCAACAAAAAAGCGCGCAGATTTCTCTGCACGCTCTTAGGTGTGTTTAGCTCCCTTTCGGGAGAAGCTTACGCAGCTTCTTTCGCTGCCTTTTTCAGCTCGCGCTTCACCTTGAGTGCGCGCGCAGACAGCTTCTCGTCTTTGGTCTTCAAGAGCCAGTTGTCCAAGCCGCCATTGTGCTCAACCGAACGCAGACCGTTGGTTGATACGCGGAACTTGAAGCTGCGGCCCAGCTTTTCGCTCAGCAGCGTAACATTCTGCAGGTTAGGCAGGAATACACGCTTGGTCTTGTTGTTGGCGTGGCTAACATTGTTGCCTACCTGGCGACCTTTGCCGGTCAGTTCGCAAATGCGCGACATGATATCTCTCGTTCGTTGTCTTGGTTGATCGCCGAGCGAATCGGCGACCGGAAATTTCGGTCCGAAACCATCAGGTTTCTCGGAAAGGCGCGCGCATAGCGGGGGCCGGACGAATCGTCAAGCAAAGTTGCGCCTTCGGGATGGGCAGTCTAGCGCAGCCGAATGAGCAAATGGACCATCCCCGAACCCATGCGATTGGCGCTTGATGCCGCGCGCCGGGCCGCGGCGCAAGGCGAAGTACCGATTGGCGCGGTTGTAGCGAAGGGGGATGAGGTGCTCAGCGTGGCTGCGAACTGCACGCGTAATCCGCCCGATCCCAGCGGCCATGCAGAGATCATCGCCTTGCGCGAAGCTGCGGCCAAGCTGGGCAGCGAGCGGCTGGTAGATTGCGATCTCTATGTCACTCTGGAACCCTGCGCGATGTGCGCCGGCGCAATCGGACACGCGCGTATCGCCAAGCTCTACTATGCCGCACCTGATCCTAAAGGAGGAGCGGTCGAACATGGCGCGCGGGTGTTTGAACACCCGCAGGCTCTGCACAAGCCCGAAGTCTACTGCGGAATAGGTGAAGCTGAAGCTGCTGACATATTACGCGATTTCTTCAAGGCGCGGAGGTGATCCTCAGCTTTCGAGCCAGGTGATTGCCTTGTCCTGATCCTCTAGTTCGAACGACTTTATTTCCGCGTTCACAAACGCGCTGGTAAACTCCGCATAGCGGCGTACCCATTTGGGGCCGCCGACTATCGCATAGCGTTCCAGCTTGCGGGCTATTTCGAGTTTGCCTGACAGAACCTCGCGGCTCAGCAACCGGTCGAGGTCAAAACCGTGCCAGTTGCGAATGACCAGCAACAAACGGTCGCAAGCTGCGTCCTCCATACGTTTGCGCACCAAGGCTACGCCGCGTTCGGATTCCTCACGATCAAGGCGGCCTGACAATACGAACCCCACAAGACCTGGCTTGCCTAGCTCCAGTTCCTCGATTGCGCCGGCGTGCGGACCTGTGCTCTCTTCGAGGACCCAGGCCTTTGCCGCTTCGGCCTCGTCGTCATCGTAGACTTCATAGACCACACCCGGCAGCAACGCGCTCTCAAGCCGCGCTCCGGTACGCACCCAGTCATTGTCGGATATGACGGCTATGCGATCGAGGCCGTAGATCCATTTGATAAGGCTGGGCATATGCGCGAGTTCGACGGCGACGGCAGACAAGGTGAAATCCGTGACCGCCGTTACATCGATCAGCAAATTGCCTCCGCCTTCCGCTGCGTTGCGTTCTTTGGCGAACGCGACAAGTTGCTCGGCGTCATCTTGTCTGAACTCTGCGATGACCACCATGCGATGTGCGTGCTCGGATAGCTTCTCAATCTCGATCATAAATCACCAATTACATCAAACGCGACTCCGCCGCATTGATCGGCGTCAATCACCAGCTATCGGCCGCGCCGAATCTCACAATGGCGTGAAATCCAGCCCAATATCAGCCGCCGGGGCGCTTTGTGTCAGGCGACCCACGGACACGTAGTCCACTCCGGTTGCGGCCTTGGCCTTGATCGTGTCGAGGTTGATCCCGCCGCTGGCCTCGGTTGGAACGCGCCCACCCACCAGTGCCACTGCTTCGCGCAATGCTGGCGGATCCATGTTGTCGAGCAGCAGACGGGTGGCGCCAGCTTCCAGGGCAGGCTCGATCTGATAGATCCGGTCGACCTCGCAGATGATCTCTTTGACGCCAGCTGCGACTGCGCGGCGCACCGCTTCGCCAACATTTCCGGCCACCAACACATGGTTGTCCTTGATCATCGCAGCATCCCACAGGCCCATACGGTGATTGCTGGCGCCCCCCATGCGCACCGCGTATTTCTCAAGGTGCCTGAGGCCCGGGATGGTCTTGCGTGTATCGAGCAGAGTGCAATCGGAATTGTCCATCGCGTTAACATAGGCGCGCACCATCGTGGCGATACCAGATAAATGCTGGACGGTATTCAAAGCGCTGCGTTCAGCGGTCAGCATGGCGCGGGCATTGCCTGAAAATCGCATCAGATCGGTTCCGGGTTCGACGGCGTCGCCATCGGCGACGAGATGTTCGATCTCCATCCCGGGCTCGAGTGCACGGAAGAACGCCTCGGCAATCGGCAGACCTGCGACGACAATCGCGTCGCGGCTATCCATCACCCCGGAAAAGCGCGCATCGGCTGGAATCACGCTTTCGGACGTGACGTCACGCCCGCCGCCCGTCAGTCCTTCGCCAAGGTCTTCGGCCAAAGTCTCGCGCACAAATGCGCCGAGATCGAATCCCTCAAGTTCAAACCGCATCAGTGGACGAAGCGCGCCACAACGTCACGATAGGAGCGCGAGACCTTCACTTCGGCGCCAGACTCCAGCACCAGAAAGCATTCGCCGTTTGTGTGCGGCTTCACCTGACGCACCTGATCCAGATTGACGATCCAGCTACGATGAACCCGCTGGAAAGTGCGTGGGTCAAGCCGGCGCTCCAGATCCTTCATAGTCTCGCGCAGGATCAGTGAATTCTCGGCCGTGTAAATGCACATATAGTCGCCTGCCGCTTCGATCCGCTCGATCGTATCGACTTCGACGCGAAAGATCTGTCCGCGGTCTTTCACATTGATCAACTTCTCGAACCGGTCGCTTGTTTCGTTCTCGCCGCTTTGCAAGGCTTCGGCCTGATCGGGGGCGACTTGGGCGAGCACATTCTTGAGCTTGTCAGCTTCGTCAGCGGACTTCTTTTCGGCCAAGCGTTGGCGCACTCGTTCGATGGTGTCGGCAAGTTTGTCCGGATCAACGGGTTTCATCAGATAGTTGACCGCATTGGCTTCAAACGCGCGAATTGCGTGTTCTTCATAGGCGGTGACGAACACGAACAAGGGGGGGTCGATCTCCATCACGCCCTTGACCACCCCGAAGCCATCGAAGCCCGGCATCTGGATGTCGAGAAACACCAGATCAGGCTTCTGTGTCTTGATTGTCCGGATCGCCTCCCGCCCATTGGAACAGGTTGCGATCACTTCAATGTCTTCAAACGGCTCAAGCCTTAGCTGCAGGCCCTGAATGGCCAGTTTTTCGTCGTCGACCAGAATTGTGCGAATAGTCATGCGTTGGATTCCATTGGGCGCCCTGGCCGAAAGCCGACCGAGGGCGAGGGTTGCGCCGGTTCGGCCGGCTGTGAATGGGTTGGTTCGGACTCAGCTTCGGCCGCAGGCTCGTCAGCCGTTTCGAACGGGATATCTATCGACACAGTAAAGCCGCCACCTGAACCTGAGCTGGTTTCGAAGCGGTGATTGTCGCCATAGGCCTGCATTAACCGGTTGCGGATGTTGGCAAGGCCAACACCGGTCGAAGACGTGTCGGCGCCGCCCTTTTTTGCTAGCGCGAGCAGATCTCCCTGGCGGGGCCCCTTCAAGCCAGGCCCGGTATCAGACACCTGCACCTTGAGACGGCCGCTTTGCACCTTCGCGGTCAGGTCGATGCGCGCTCCCTCCTCTTGTGGGGAGACAGCATATTTCACGGCATTCTCGACCAGCGGCTGCAAGAGCATGGACGGCAGCAAAGCATCATTTGCGGCATCTTCGATAGCAAAATTGGTACGCAACCTGTCTTCGAAACGCATCCGCTCTATATCGAGATAGAGTTGTAGCGTCTCGATCTCCTCGGCCAATGTTACAGTGCTGCCCGGTTCCATGATCAATGTGTGTCGCAGGAAGGCCGAAAGGCGTGACAGCATCGCATTGGCGGGTTCGGTTTGTTTAAGGAGCACCAGCGTGCTGATCGAGTTCAGGGTGTTGAACAGGAAATGCGGATTGAGTTGGTAGCGCAGCATGGCCAGCTGCGCGCTTGTCGCTTGCGCTTCAAGCCGTTCAAGTCGGTCAGCCTGTTCCTCAACGGTCAGGAAGTAGTTGGTTGCGAAATAGAGTGCAGTCCAACCGCCTAACAATGTCGCCGGTATATAGATCAAGCCGATAAAGCGCTGCGCGAATGTGCTGTCACTTACTCCCGCGCTGTAAATGCCCTGAACCCATGCCTCTATCGACGCGTACAATGCCACCGCAGCCAAAAGGGCAAGCAGAGTCATGCCCCAGGTGAAGATGGGCTGTCTATTGATAAGCTGCCGGTAAACGACTGACAGGACCAGGCTGATTGAGAAGCCTGTAACCGTGGTCACAATGATGACTGCCAGCAGATCTAGCGGCTGTCCGTTCGCGATCGCCGCGCTTGCCCGCAACAAGAATGCCCCGCCCCAACCCGCGAGTTGGAGGTTCCAAAATGCCCGATTCTTGTTCGCAAAGAACGGCGTAGGTTGAAAGGGCAGCACTGCCATAGCGTTCCCTCTTAGCCGATTTGATAGGTTTGGTGCAGATTGTTTTGCTGTCTGCTGTCGTGAGCGCTACACTGCTCATCTGCAAGGAGAGACATCATGGCCACGATTGAACATCCCGGTTCAGAGAATCACGAACGCGCGAAATTCAGCGAAATGAAGCAGGGCACTGCTGAAGACTGGGCAATCATCGGTGGCGAGTATCGCAATTTCGCCAAGGGTGTGGCGGATCGAGTGCTGGATCATCTTAAGTTGCTGGACGGGGATTTCGGCGGATTCCCAGTGTGCCGCCTTGAGCATTCATTGCAGACCGCGACCCGCGCATACCGCGATGGGCGCGATGAACGTTATGTGGTCATGGCGCTACTGCATGATATTGGCGACACTCTTGGCACATACAACCACCCTGATGTTGCTGCTGCGATCATCAAGCCCTTTGTTTCCGAGCGCGACCACTGGATCTGCGAGAAGCATGGTGCATTCCAGGGCTATTTCTATTTTCATCACGTGGGAATGAATCGCGATATCCGAGAGCAATATCGCGGCAATCCACACTTCGAGGCCTGTGCAGAGTTTTGCGAGAAATATGATCAGGCGGCGTTCGACGCGAACTATGATAGCGCGCCGCTCGAATTCTTCGAGCCGATGGTGCGCCGCGTGATGGAGAAGCCGATCAACTCGATGTATGCCAAGGTTGCTGACGACTAGTTCGGCGTACTAAGGCGCAATCTCGCGCTCGAAATGGTGGCTCCAGTTCGCGACATCCTCTTTTGCGCGTAACTTCTCGATCCGGACAACCTCCGCTTCGATGAATTCAACCCGTTCATCCCAGCCATCGTGCGTGCGTTTGCGAAAGATGCCTCCATCGTGGACCGGCCCCCAACGCTCCATGAAACGCGCGGCGGCAGCCGGGTCGTAGCCCGCATTGGCAAGCAGCCAGGGCATCATGCGATCGGCTTCGCGTTCAGTAAGCCGGACATTGCTGCGGCTTCTGCCGTTTGTGTCCAGCCAATCGCGATGGTTCAGGACATTGTGTGCCAGCTCATGCGCAATTGCGGCCGCCAATTCGTCTTCAGGGTATGCGAAGCCGGGGAAATGATAGCCCAGAATAACCCGGCTTCCTTCAGCCATTGCGCGCTTGTTGTCGCCGCTCAATTCGAACCGGGATGGGCAGGCGTGCACAGGTTCGAGCGCGATCTCGCGGCCTCCAGCAAGTTCCAGCGTGACCGATCCATCTTCCGCAAGGCGTTGATCTATCCAGTCATGTATTCGTTTGGTCCGTTGCCAATCGCTCCTCGGCTGACTTTGCCACCCATGAGGATCAATGCCGGCGATGGCAGTGATGTGCTGATTTGGTGTGAGGCCTGCCTGTGCCGACGGCGAGCCCGCAGCCGCTGTCAAAACGGCGATATCGCCGCTGAGGCCGAGCAGTTCGCGCACTGCATCTGGCCGCCCATAACTGGCCATATCGTGCAACTGCAGCCCGATTGACGGGATTGCGTTGGCGCAGAACGCGGCGTTACCTGATACAAGCTTCCAACCAATGTCTTGCAGCTTTTGATCCTGTTCAAGCCTTTGTTGAAACACAGATTGTGCCGCACGCCTTTGCGGTCCGTCCTCAGCGTCGTTGGCAATGGATGGCTGCGGCGCAAAGGAAAAGGCCAGCGTTGACAGAGCAAGGCAAGCGAGCCCCCGCATTGTCAGCTCCCAGCTTTGTCGACCGCGTCTTTGAGTGCAGCATAGCCCACCGCACCTTCGAAAGCGGAATTGCTAGTTACCCAACTGGGCGTCCCGCCAAACCCAAGCTGCGCGGCGAGCGCATTGTTCTTGGCAATTTCAGTTGACACTTCGTCGCTAGCCATGTCGATGCGCGCCTGATCAATGTTCATTCCCGCTTGCTCGGCAGCCTGTTCAACGCTTTCCGGCGTTGCCGGAGCAAGTTCGAACATGGCGTCATGGAATTCAGCAAACTTTCCTTGCTTGGCCGCGGCGAGTCCCATGCGTGAGGCGATTTCGCTGCCACGGAAGATCGGCCATTCGCGGATCACGACCTTGAGCTCGGGATCTTCTGCAATGAGCCGATCAATATCGGGCCGGCTGGCGCGGCAGAACCCGCAATTGTAGTCAGTGAACTTGACCAGAACCTTGGAGCCTTCGGGATTGCCCAGAACTGCTCCTGAAAATTCGCCCATCACTTGGTCGGCAATACCGGCCAAGCGCCGCTCGGCCTCCTGACGTTGATAGGCCTCTGCCATTTGCGGCAGAATTTCAGGGTTGCTGAGCAGATATTCCTTGGTCCGCGCGTCACCGAAGCCGGTCGCATTGAAGGCTGCCGCCCCGCCAAACCCGCATAGCAGGGCGATTGCTGCGGTAATCAGGAAGTTTGAAGTCCGAGCGTCCATTTTCTGCATTTCCCCTGTTTGGGTCCCAATCGGGCGCCCTATCGGTCCCGAAGCTGCTCCAAGGCGGCGCGCGCCTGTAGCGATATGTCCTGAGCGCGAATCCAGTCCGGTGTGCCGGGTTCCAGCCCGGCTTCTGCGGCTTGAGCACTGCGCAAGGCTTCTGGATAGTTGCGCCGCATCACCTGTTGTTCCGCGCTCGCAAGGCGTGCGCGCGGCATGTCTCCACGCGCGGCATAGACCACGCCAAGCTGATACCAGGCAAAAGGATTAAGCCTGTCGCGTGCCACTGCGGCGCGCAGCACGCGCTCAGCCTCGGCAAAATTTGTCTCATCCTCTGTCGCGATCAGAGCGTGCCCCAGCATGGACGAGATGAGTGGCTCGTTGCGGCTGAAGTCAGTTGCCTGGCGTAGCGGATCAAGTGCCTCATCGGGCTTGCCCGATTCGAGCAAGACCTGCCCTTTGAGCTCAAGGAAATAGGGGTTCTGCGGATCAGTCGCGATCAACGCATCGGTTTCCGCCAGCGCCTGATCGACCAGCGCGCTTTTGTGAAAGGCGTAAGCGCGCGCATAGCGTGCAGGCACGCTGGTGTCATATTCCGGATAGGATTGCAGCGTGCGTTCAGGCGTCGACAAATAACCATAGAGCTTCGCCTTGACGCGCATGAACCTGGCCTGGATTTCCGCATCATCAGGTGCACCCCACGCGGGGTCACGTTCATAGACTTCGCGCAGACGTGCGATACGATCACCGGAAAGGGGGTGAGTCCGGGTAAAGGCCGCATCATCATCCTGGCGGCGGTAGTAACGGAACTCCTGGTTGAGCAGTTTCCCAAAGAAAGCGAGTGATCCACGTCCGGATAACCCCGCATCTGAAAGATACTGAGCCCCCGCCGCATCAGCAGAAGCTTCCTGCACTCGGGTGAAGGCAAGGAACTTACCGAGCGCCGCGCGTTGACCGGCCTGCATGATGCCGATACCTGCTTCGCTTGCGCCAGCGAGTGCAGCGCCTACGCCCAGCAGCAGGCTGAGGATCGAGATATTGCCCGCGGCAGACATTCCTTCATCGAACCGGTTGATGTGCCCGCCAGTGATGTGGCCAAGCTCGTGCGCAATAACGCCCTGTACCTCATTGGCGGTATCGGCCGCATTGATCAGCCCGGTGTGAATGTAGATCGCCTGCCCTCCGGCGACAAAGGCGTTGATCGAGGGATCATTGATCAGCACGATATCGACATTGCCCGGAGCAAGTCCGGCCGCCTCTACCAATGGAGCCGCCATATCATTGAGAAGCGCCTCTGTTTCAGCGTCGCGAAGTACCGATTGAGCCGAAACGGGCTGAGCCGCCCACACAAATGCGGCGATGAACGCGGCGAAGTGACAGAATAAACGCATCATGCCGTGCTAACGCATTTCGTCCTTAACTGGAACTGAAGAGCGTGCCTTCCGCGCAAACTCGACAAAGGCGCTGAAGACTTCCGATTTGCTCCTCCACGGGCTCGCCAGCGCCAATAGTGGCTGGTTGTGATCGGCATCTTTGAGATAGAGCGTTTCGACCTTGGCGCCTGAATTCTCCAAGCGCTTGGCCAATTCGCGCGAATTGCGCGGTTTGACCAGAGTGTCGGCTTCGCCATGCACCAAAAGCTTTGGCGGGGCGTCATCGCGCACGTGGGTGATCGGCTGGGTGACTTCGCCTTGTGAGACATGTCCAAACGATGCCCGGGTCGAGTCGCTATCGAAGGGGTAGAAGTCATAAGGGCCTGCAAGGCCCACAACGCCTGCGATCTGCGCAGTGCTCCCACCCGCTTCGGCTAACCAGCGCGCCTCCAATGCTGTCATGGCAACATTATAGGCGCCCGCCGAATGGCCCGCGATGACAATGCGCGACGGATCTCCGCCATGCTTGGCAATATTGGCCTGTGTCCACGCAATCGCAGCTGCCGTATCTTCGATCATGGCGGGATAGACCGCCTCAGGGTGCAGGCGATAGGCGGCTAGCACAACCACGAACCCTTCGGGCACGAACGCGCGTCCGATAAAACCGTAATTTTCCGGATCGCCTTTGTTCCAGCTGCCGCCATGCACGAAAACAATGACGGGCACTGGCTCTGCCAATGGATCTTTGGGTGTGTAAACAGACAGATACTGCTTGTCGCTTGGTCCATAGCTCACGCGTTCCGCAAGAACCGCTCCGCGTGAGCCGCCTGTAATGCGGTCCACCGCATCAAGGACTGCGGGTCCATTACGCCATATCGCAATCTGCAACGCCAAGCCCGCCGCGATCAGAAGCGCGATTAAAGAACCGAGAACTGTTAGCAATTTGGCCCGCCTTCGCACGCATGCAGGTTCACTCATACACGCGCTGTAACGCGCCATGCGAACTCAAGCCAGCGAGGATTTGATCTGAGCCCGCCAATAGCGGGCTTGCGCTCAGCCCAGCAGCTTGCGCGCCGCGCGTTCGATCAGCGGGATATCTTGTTCAACTTCGCCCAGAACAATCACTTCGCCATCTTCGGTGCGGCGGATCATGACCAGTCCGAATTCGCCGCCCTCCGCGTTGATGTCACTGAAGTCCTGCGGGTCAAGCTGGCGCAATTTCCTGGCCAGAGCGCTGCGGACTTCATTGTCCGGTTCAACATCCTTGCCAGCCTGCTCCTTGCGCCAGCGGCGCTCTGCACCGACTACACCTTTGAGGCCGCCTGCAGTCTCGTTCAGGTAATCTGCGAGGCCACCTTGCGTTATGCCGACACGGTGCGCGTAGCTCAATACGGCGGCATATTCGGTCAGGCGTGTCTTGTCGTAGTCGACACCAAATACAAGCTTGACGATCGGGGTCATCGGGGCGCGGGCTTGCGCCTCAAGGCCGCAATCTTCGAGCAGCTCGGCATAATCTTCCTGCGCGTCCTTTGCCACAACGGAGAAGTCATAGGCCTGGCTCACGGCCTCATAGAGCGCCCTGCGGCTGCGATCTTCACTGGCCTGTGCGGTTTGTGCAGCTTCGCGAGCGACTGCGAGGTAGTCATGTAGACCGGCATCCTCCGGCAGCTGCGCTGGCGCTTCGTCATCGAAGTCTAAATACGCGTTGACCTGAGCTTCAACAGAGATCGGCGCGACAATGTCCGATTTGGTGCTCGGGGCAAGGTCGCTATCTTCGCCGAGTGTCGGCTCTGGCGATTCAGAAATGCTGAAAGCTTCGTCATCGAAGCTGACGTCAGGCGGGGTGAGGCCGATCGGTGCCTCTTCCTGCGCTTCTGTATCACCGGCCCATTCTGCATCCTCTGAAGGCTCATCGCCGTCATCCGGCCGGGCGTCTTCAGCGATGCCGGATTCGCCTACACCATCCTGATCTTCCGCACCGACTGCCGGCGCTTCAGCCTCGTCATCCGAATGGCTTGAATCGAATTCGAAGTCAGCCAAGTCCAGCGCTTGCGTCTTCTTGGTTGGAGCGGCGATGTGATCGCTCAGCGATGCGAAATCATAATTGGCTTCGTCTTCGTCCTCTTCTTCCAGATCGTCACCGTCGAGCATATATTCGCCAAAGGCAGGCTCGGGCAGATTGAGCGGATCGAAGATTTCGTGTTCTGATGCCAGGTCAAGCGATGCGACCCTGTCGTCATCGTCGTCTTCAGACTGGCTCTCAACTTCACTTGCGGCGTCGACATCATTGTCGGCGCTGGGTCCATCGGCCCAGTCGGCTACGGGTCCATTTTCGCGTTTAACCGGCTCGTCTTCAACTGGCGCCTCCGAAGCATCTTCGGTTTCAAGCGCCTGATCGATTTCGAGCAGCAGTTCTTTTGCTGCGTCCTCGTCTGCAACCTCTTTCCAGTTAATGACACCGTAAATGAAATCGATCGTGTCATTGTCGCTAGAGAACGGAAGCAGAATGCCGCGATACATGATCGTGGCGCCGCGCTGATTAATGAATTCGGCTTCAAACCCGATCGGAGCCTGATTGGCGAGGATCTGCAGATAGTGATCCGTAATGCGGCTGAGCAAAGAACGGCTAGGTACATCTGACAGCTTGGTAATCGCGCCTTCCGCGCCGCATTCCTCTGCCAGCTGATTGCCCAAGTATTGGACAGCCGGATCTTCTATGCCGGTCGAAAAGTCGAGAAGTACGCTGAAAGGCCCGAAATCGGGGAGATTCTCTGGCTCCAGCTCTTCGATTGACGGGAAATTGCGTTCACCCAACAGGCTGGCCCAGTGATTGTAGGCACGCACTTGCATGCGGCGCTCATCCTGGCCGATGGCTGCGGGCGGCAGGTCGCGAGCAAAATCTTCGTCGCCAAGATCGTAATCGTTCGAAACATCGGACACATCCGAAGCATCGAAATGACCGCTCAATCTATCCATGACCCAATTCGTCCCCTGTCAAAATAGGAATTACATGGTCTTTTGGAGGAGTGTGGTAAACTTAGCGTTAAGCCCAAACAAAAAGGATTCATTTCCCGATCAAGTTTTGGTTATCACGACGCACTGCTGTTTTGACGTCATCTTACAGCATATAGCGCATTCGGATTGTCAGCTCGGCTGCGCTGCCATCGAATTCGAAGACCGCATCATCAAATTTCGGCGGCGCCATTTGCACCTTTGCATCGCGCGAGAAGCCGAACCCCTCTTTAGGCATCATCCCCAGTACACGGTCGGCCTTGCCATTGTCATTCTCGTCATGCAGCAACGCAATCGCATAGTTTCCGGGCTTAACTCCGGTAAAAGTCAGCGTCATATTCTCGCTGGCGGTGACGACTGTGCGATGAGATGCAGGATCCTTGCGGCACCTTGGAAAGATCTCGCGATTGGTTGTCATACAAGCGCGAACGACCCCCTCTGATGACCGCATCTCGGTAATGGTGACCGTGACAGTCCCTGTTGGCGGCTCGTTCATGCCGGTCAGTGCCGCGGCGCAACCAGCTAGCAAAGCCGCCTTGCCAATGCCGCTCATTGCGCGAACCTTGTTGTCAGTCCGCGATCGGTACCGCAAACCTTGTCCCAAAAGCGGAAATAGAGCCCGTAATTGCATTGATATTCTTCGTGATGACGTTCGTGATGGCTGGCTGTTATCACCCACTTGCCAAACCTTGAGTGAACAAGCCAGCGGGGAAACATTTCCCATCCCATATGATTGGTGACGCCCATAATCGTCATAACTGCCAGCACCAGGCCTAGAATGCCCATGTGGATCGGGACCAGGAGGACAAGCGCTGGAATAACTATCGCCCCGCTCAGCGCTTCGATCGGGTGGAAGCTCATTGCCGCCCAAGCAGTCGGCGGGCGGCTGTTGTGGTGCACCGAATGGGCCAGCCTGAACAAGACAGGCCAATGCATCGCACGATGCGTCCAATAGAACCAGGTGTCGTGCGCGAACAGATAGATCAGCGCTGATAAAGGCATATACCACACAGGGTAGTCGAGCGGGTCTAGATACATATGCGTCCACCCAAGATGCCGCCAACTCCAAAAGGCCAGCCCGGCCGGAACTCCATAGATCGCGGCCGATGCTAGCGACCATTTGATCTCGCGGCGGATTTGCGGCTTCAACCCGTCATGCTGGCCGGGGCGGAGCCTGACGGTTATCCAGGCGAACATGCCGCTGCTTATCAAATAGCGCAGCGCCACAATCAGCGTCATCGAGACAGCTGCAAACATAAGACCAAAGACCATGAGCCTGTCTTAACGCTGCGCACGTCGATTTGCGACTGATTACTGACGCTTCATAAGCACCTTCTATAAGCCCGGAAACAGCTCCGCGCTGCGCGGATCGATCAGCCCGGTATGGCGCCGCAAGGCGGTGCGGGCGAGCCGCTCTACCTCTTTCTTGCGCCGGGCGGCGGCCAATGGGTGCAACGGGGCGGGACGAATGATCTCCGCATCGTAGCCATCAGCAATAATCACACCGCAGGCTTCGGGCTGGTAATCCGGACTATCCAGCGGGCTGCGATCCAGTTCAGGTGCAAGCGCCCAATAGAAGCGATCGCAAAATTCTAGATAATCAGGCCACTTCCCGTCACCCAGCAAGTCGCCTCGCGCGACTTTGATCTCTACGATTACGATCTGGCCCTTGGCGTCTACACCCATCAGGTCGGCGCGTCGTTTGTTGCGGAGCGGCATCTCTGGCAGACACCAGATATCGTTGCGCGCAAACAAGCGCATGACACCTCGCGCAACCTCTGCCGCGCTCACAGCCGAAACTGAAGAAACTTGCGAATCAGTTGTGTCTGGAATGGCGCTCGACATGAAGTGAGGCTGGAACAGAAAGCGAACAGGGTCAAGTCCCCGTTCGCGTTTCTGCGCCCCGGGGCAGATTATCGTATGCGCTTTAGGCTGTGATGCGCTCGGCGGTGACAGGTGCCTCAGCCAATGGCTGCGAGACGGTCAGCGCCATAAGGGCGCTGCGCGATGCATGGAATTCACGCCACAACGCCAGCGCGGGAGCTGTGGTGTCCTGTCCGCGCGCGGCGATTGCCCGCAATGCGCTAAGGCCAGGCCGCAGCATCGCATCAATGTCGGAAAGGGTCTCCTGCGCAAGCGTCCATCTTGCGCCACCGATGGCTTCAATCTCTTCCGGGAATCTCTCCAACTCGCCCGACAGGGACTCTTTGGACAGCGCAGCCATAGCCGCGATTTCCTGCCCCGCGCGATGAACCTCGCGCCAGCGCTCGGCGAAGCCGGCACTGGTGACAGCGGTTCTCTGGCCTGGTGTTGTTTGCCGCTCCATGATTCGCGAGGCTAAGAAACCGGCCTTGCCAAATCACTAACGTTAACCCGTGCAAAGAAGAATCGGACAGATGCGCTCTCGATACCGCCGGCAACTCTGGCGATGCGAGGTTCTGCTCACGACAGGGTTGTGTTCTTGCTATCGGCATTTTCGCTGGCAGCGCCAGCACAGCTTTGCTAAGCGCCCCGCTCGCGTGCGACAGACAGCGCCACGCACCCGTAGCTCAGCTGGATAGAGCGCTGCCCTCCGAAGGCAGAGGTCACAGGTTCGAATCCTGTCGGGTGCGCCAACCTTTCAATCACTTACGAAAGCAGGAAGGCTTACTCCTGTAAAATTCCCAGAAAAGCTGGTGCGAAGTTTGATCGGTTGTTTGGTGCAATTTGGCCCTTTGGGAGGCTGCACCCCAGGTGGGGGCACCGGATTCGTCTAGATGGGACCCAAACCACCCCATACGTGCTATTCTGGGCTTTTCACGAGTCCAAATATAGCGGCTGAACTTTTGTTAGTGCTAGTCTGATCTGAAGCGCGGTTTCTGATAGCTTGGACGCAACCAACGAATACGGCCGCTTTTCTCTTCCTTGGCACGCTCATGGTTGAGGGAGACTAGTCGCGCTACAATTTCGCTAGGGCCAAGCGTGCCTGCGGCCCATTCCTCCCCCCAGCCATAAGCATCGGCGACAGCCTGATCGAGCTGTTCGTGTAGACGGTTGACGATGCCTGCGCGCGCAGCAGTGGCGCGTTTGGAATCTCTGTCTGAGAGAGGCTCACCAGTACGCAGCTTCTCGCGCAGATTGTACAGCTCGGTCATTGTGAGCTTGTCGGTCTCGGCGATAGCGGCCTTGCGCGTTTCATCGAGCTCTTCGGCAAGCTCGGCAATCGATTCGCGTTGTATGTCAGTGGGATCGGGAAAAGGGAAAGGATCGAAGACTTTAGATTTTACGTAGACATGGCCTTGTTCGAAACTCGCGACACCCAGCAACCCACAGTTTGCAAATGTCCATTGAAGATGGATCTGCGATTGGAGAACACCCAACGTTGCGCAGTCCTCGTCACAGATTGCAATCAACTTGTTGTCAGGTAGAATCTTTATATCGAGAAACTGAAACACGCGGTGCTTCGAGGTTTCCACCGTCGCAATATAACGAGTCAGACCCTCAAGAGCTGGTCTCAGGTCGCGGCGCGGCTCACCAAAGATCCACCAATTCCTCTTGTAGGTCTCACGACGGTTCTTGTCGCGCTCTGGCTTCACTTCGCGCAGGATATGCTCGTAGACTTCAGGATAGCGCAGTCGCACTTCCTTCTCATCAAGTCCAAGCAGGTCGATCACCATTACACCGCGTGGCGTTTGCAGTAGGTCACGGCCATTTCGATAGGGGCGGATATGCGCTTCCAATCCGTCGCGTTTACCGAGACCTAGATCGCGTGTTTGCTCCTCAGTTACGATAAACCCTGAGCCGATGAGTTGAACGCCGCGATAGCAAAGCCCGTGATTGGCCAATAGGGGCTTGGCATCGCTCGCGCTCGCCCCAACCGTCAGATTGGCGTTGATCGCTCCTACCACCTTGGCCAGCGCCACATTGGGGTCATCGCTATCGAGATTAGCTTCACTGGTCACTTCGAGCAGCGCACCCTCATGCGTGCCGCGCTCGGCCACGGTCATTGCAATCCGCACAGCGGCGGCATCCTTCGTTGCCTTGGTCCAAGGGTGATCGGGAATCGCCATAAGGAGCGAAAGGCTGCCAACATCGCCAAGATATTGTGCGATCACTCGCCTACTAAACTCCTGCGTGATCGAATTGGTGGTCACAAATCCGAACCGCTTCAGCGAACTGCCCTCTGCTACCAACGTGTGCGCTGCGCGGTCCCACCATTGCATCACAAAATCGGCGGACCTGGGAACGCGTTCATTCGCCTTCCACATCGCCTCGGCATAGTCGCTGCCCATCCGATCGCGGATATCCTTGCCGCCGATAAAGGGCGGATTCCCGATGATAAATTCTACTTCGGGCCATTCGGCCAGCACCGGATTTTCATAATTTGGCTCGCCGCTTTCGGTGAGCCGTAGAATAGCGTCATAGCGCCCGCGCCGCCCCATATTTAGGTTCGCGCTGCGTTTGAGCACCGGTTCAGGCACATCGTCCGGATCATCTTTCAGCCGGTTGCGCAGCCAGCCGATCCAGAGCACCAGCTCGGCAATCTTGGCTGCGCGCGGATTGATTTCCAGCCCGTAAAACTGTTGTGGACCGACCCTTGGGCGCGCTTCACCGCCCAGCGTCAGAATGCGCTCGATCACCCGGCTTTCAAGCGCCTGCAGAAGCTCCATCGCGACATAGAGGAAGTTCCCCGTACCGCATGCGGGATCGAGCACACGAGTGGAAACCAGCTTCGTATGGAACGCCTGCGCCGCATTGAGAATCTTCTCTTCCGGCAGCGCTTCGATGGCTTCCCATTGGGGCTCGAGCACATCGAGTATAGTGGCGCGAACGAGCCGTTCGACATAGGGCCGCGGCGTGTAATGCGCGCCCAGTTTGGAGCGCTCCTTCGCATCGAGCGCCTGTTCCAGCAGTGTGCCGAAAATAGCGGGTTCGACCCTGCGCCAGTTCTGCCGCGCTGCTTCATAAAGATTGTGCACCAGGAATCCGCCGAGCGGATAGGTCTTACTGTTTTCGAACAGACCGCCGTTGAAGTATCGCACATCTGTCTTGAGTGCCATCGAGAAGCGGTTTCCGGGATTGGCATTGTTCATTTTCTCGAACAGATCGCGCAGTCCATGAGCGAAGTACCCGTCATTGCCTTCAGCCTCTTTGAGGAAATCCTCGAAGCTCCGGATTGGCAGTAGTCCGATATCCTCTGCGAACATGCAGAACAGCACGCGCATCAGGAACAGGCTGGATTCCTCAATTTCGATGTTCTTCTCGCGCTCGGGCAGGCCCTTGGCGCGGATGCCTTCCTCGAGATACTTGCTGACTTCGGCCAGATTGCGTGCCACCTTGCGGGTGACTTCAGCAGCGCGGAAACGCGGATCGACGCTTTTAGGCTCGGTCCAAATCGCGCGCAGCAAATCGCGCGGGTTCTTCTCGGTGCGCGCGACCTCTTCATCACTGGCCAGTTCGGCAAGCTCGATGCGGTAGCTCTGGCGGTCTGGGAAAAATTCGTAGTCGCGGCCATTGCCCGCTGGATCGACGTACAACTCCAGGGCGCGGCCCACATCGCACACGATCAGAAACGGGCTGACCGGCTCGGACGAAGGCAGGTTGCGGGCATAGTTGCGCGCCTGCAGCCACGCCTCTTTCATAAGCCGGTCATAACGCGCGCCGGAGGGTGCTTGCGGTACGCTGTCATCGTCAAGATTGAGCGGCACTTGCTCCGGCTTCAGATAGCTTTGCTTGGCCTCCATGATGAAGTGGCCGCGCTTGTAGAGATCGATCGAGCCAGTGCCTTTGGTGGATCGAAACGAACCGCCAGGGACTGACGCTTCGTATTCATAGGCGCCCAGCTTTCCTTTCTGGGCAATGCCAGGGCGATTCAATTCGAGCGCTTCGCACAAATCCGTAACGAACGATTGAAAATTGGAAGTCTCGGCACCCCCCGGCGTACCGCTCCACTTGGCGATTAGATCCTCTATAGTCACGACCTATTTGGTGACGTGGAGAGTAAGAATTGTCCAGTATCAAGACGCGATCAGTTCAGCATAGGAGTGCATTCTTCCCCGACACTTAGGGGTATGGTTCGCATGCTATCCCGTCGCCATCTGCGTCAAGGGCTGACCTATAACCGGGCTCGCCGCGTCGCAGCGGGGCGGCTCCGGCGGCGCGAGCGGCCGCGCAATTGCGATAATACGCATTGCGAGAACGCGGCTTTGGTATTGTGGGTTCAAACTCTCCGTACGCTTCTCGGTTGGCCCGCTGGGATGGGCGTGGCTCTTTGAAGTTGGGATCAGCAGCTCGATAGTCCGAAGGCATCTGAAATATGCCGCTCCAAATGCCAACGCCGTTTGCGCGGGCTCTCTCTTCTGCTGCTATGTAGCTATCGCTGTACTGTGGTAGCGCAACCGCCAAGCCCGCCGACACCAGCTCCAGACCAACGTCCAGTCCGTTAGCGTGGCACACCGAAACCTGGCGCCCGTACCGGTCTCTATCAATTTGCTGACAACGTAGTCCGCCTCTGTGGATAAGGTCCTGCATTAACTTTGTCGCTTCCGCGCCGCACTCCCATGCGACCCCTTGCCGATCGCAAGTTTGGGTAGACTCAACGGCATCAATTCCGTGAATTCGGATCATGTCGTCGCCAAATGCAAAGGTATCGCCGTCAATAGCTCTTGGCTGTCCCAACATGACCTGCCCCACTGCAATTGAAGGGAAAAGCACGAGAAAGAAGGCCAAGCGCTTCACCCTAACTCGGCTCCAGTATGAACTGTTGCAATCGACTCTTGGCCGCGGCCTCCGCCGGGCAGTATTTGTTCCATTTGAGCCTTGATCATCATGTTTCTCGATCAGCCACGCACTTCGGTTTGCGGCCCGGCCACCTCGGCCCATCCATAATTCCCACTTTGTAACATAGCGCTTCAAGCTCCCGCAGTTCTGCAAGCCGGCGGCTTCGCTCAGCTTTGGCTTCGCGCGTTTCCTCTCCGTGTACAAACTGCGGATGATCTTCGCCTCGCTTGATTGTCTCAGGCTTTCTCGCTCCATGATAGCGACACACTGACATGCCGTAAGCCGATGGATTCTTGCACTGCCTATTGCCGCGTCTGGTTTGCGCTCTACACCTCTGAGCTTGACCGGAAAGTACGTTTGGAAGCGGCATACCATTGTATAACACAACTTGGCGATCGTACGTATATACGAGCCGGCTCCAATGGGCACACTACTTCGTTGGTTTCACATCAAAGCATCGCCACAAATGCGTCGGCAACAAGCCCAAGACCATAAATCGTGAGCAGCAATATTAGCCAACGCCATTGGACCTCAAAAATGGGATAGTAGAAGGGGTGAGTAGGATGCGGATTGTAATTTGGGCGTGCGATTGTTCCGTCTTCGAAAACCGGCACCCAAAAATCTTCAACGAATTGTTCTTGGAAGAATTCTGAGTGGCCGACTGGATGTCGACGGTCTATTGCCGGCGTGCCGATACCGTATGTGCCTCCATTGCCGTACCCCCAAGTTACAGACGCTGCGACTGCAGGATATATGTCCCTTGTCCCATAATCATTGATTATATCTCGTCTAACGTTGGCTTTCTTGACTTCGTGTAGGGAGTGTCGGCTGCCGATTACCGCTCCACAGAGCAAGAGATACTCGAGTTCTATATTCGGGTTTTCTTTCAGGGCATTAACTGTTGCATAAGTGCCATTTGAGTGGGCTATCACAGATAGGGTCTTTCCCTCTCTTTGCGCGCGAGAGTAGCTATGCAACAGGTCATCCGAAACTTTCTTGATCGGCCAGCGCCTAGATCTTCCCGGAAGCAAGAAACTTACTAGGTCAAACCAGCCATATTTAGTTACCGCCACTTCTAGATCAGGGTTTTGCCGAAGAGTTCGTTCTGTGGTGTCTACCCAGTCAGCATGTGTTCGAATGCCGTGAATCAAATGGATAATTTGAGCAGGTTTTGCACCGAGTATAGCTTGAATATCGTCTACAGAAAGCGCCGACTTTTGATGTTCTGCAATATTGCGCGCTTGCTCAAATTGAACCTTAAGAATGTGTTCGCGGTAGTCATCCTCCGCTTCTGCCAATTCCTCCAGTAAGCGCACTGCTTCCTCATCGTTCGCTGAACCGACTAAGTCTATCAGACGCCGCATAAAGGCGCTTGCGTCCCAAGGGTTTTCATCGCCATGCGAGGTGCCGCCAGGCCGGGCAGCATGGGGGAACGTTACGCGAAATGTCGCGACGATCCAGGCCGCAAGCTTGATAGACGGAACCAGCGGCGTTCGCACTGACTGAGAGCCAAAGTCTAGCCAACCGTGCAATGCCCAAAATAACCCAGGATCAATAGGCTGGTTTTTCTCGATCGGTATGGCGGCCGCCTCAAAGTTGCTAAGCAAAAGAATGACCTGCCACCCTCTACGCGATTTCAGTTCCAGCCCTGCCGTCGCAAGTCGTTCCAATGCCAATGTCTCAAGCCGCCCAACCCCGCCATTCACCATCAAGAATTCAACGATTTGCATTTCACAGTTGGGATCGAGGCAGGGAAACCTCGCGAGCCATTCGAAAGCCAAATTGACGACAACCGCTAGGTTCTCTTGGCCGGTGAAATTTAGTAGTTCGTACATGCCCGCAATAGGCCAGGCAGATGCCTCAAGTTTTGGCTCGAGCAGCATTCTTGCGTACTGCTCGAGAGCAGCCTGATCCTCACAGATGGCCGACCAAATCTCGCTTTCTAGCGCCCTCCATTCATCTCCATCGAAGGTCATTTGCGCGCAATGCATTTGGGCGGCGATTAATTGGTCGCGGGTAAGTTGACCTAGACCGCCCGCTTGGCGGAGGCGCTCAGACAGCCCGCTCAATAGGCAATAGCGCGCCTGGAGATATCTATTCTCAGAATAGAGTCGCGCAATCTCGGATAGCTTCGGGCTTGATGGAAGCCGGTTTAAATATGCTTCAAAAGCACCCAGAATCGATGGTACGAGATTTTGGCCATAAACGGCAGTAATCCGGTCTATTGCTGTTTCAAACCCAGCTAGGTCGCCGAAGTTTCCGAAATACACTTGCGCGGGCAAGACAATCGCATCTGGCGAGCCTATGGAAAGTTCATCCAGTCGTTCAGCTAATTCCGCTCGAACTTGGGCCCACCTATTCTCGCGCTCGGCAACCACACTGGCTTGAGCAGCCTCATCCTCGATTTGCCATTGTGGCTTGGGCGGATTCAAGAGTGTTTCTAAGCAAAGCGCTAGATCTGCTTCAGTGTTTACGAACCGTGCAATAGCAGCGCGCGTAAGCTGCCCCTTGTCGTCTGAGTGAGGTGTAAGCTGTGCGGCTGCCATCCAATGGGGGTATTCAACCGGCTGAGCATTCAAGAACGCCGCCACATCGCCATCTTGCAAGCCCAACTTGCGGTGAAACTCCCGAAGTTCATGTGCAGCGACACGCAGATGGCCCTCATCTTCAGCTCTTGCGAGCCAGATTTGCTGCATTGCTTGGCGAACTTCGGCGTTATCTTCCAAACATTGCCCGATGATTTCGAGCTCGCCTGTATCATATGTTCGGCCTCTAAAGGCGCGTAGCCAGAGGAGCAGCCGCTCTGCTTCGACGAGCCCAAGTTGAAGCCTTCTGCCGATAAGGACGGCACCTAGGTCCACTAGGCCTCCCGAACCCGCCCCTCGATACTCGGGCAATAGCTCCAAAGCGTAGGGCGCCAGCGCGTCGAGAAACCCACCTAAACGTTCGTCAGGCACGTCGCGCCGGTATTGCCAATTCTTACCGATCATGTTGTCGTCTGGTTCTTCCGGGACCGTGGAAATCGTAATCCCCGAGTTCGCCGCTATGACTTGAACAACCTCTTGGTCGTCAAATGCGTCCAATCCGACGTCCAGAACAAGACCAGCAGCCAGGCGCGTAGAGTCGTGTGAGCCCTGGCAACGAAGTTTCTCAATCAAATCTTTCATTTGATCTGGACTGAAATTGCCAACAAGCGCAGCGGCTGCGTCTTCACGCAGACTAAACGCATTCTGCGGCTCAAGAGCCAGTCCTTTTAAGCGATCACAAACATCTTCAGGTAGCTTTTCGTTCTTCAGTTGCCGTGCCAAGAAAATTCGCAGTGTAAAATTGCTTTCCGGGTCAAAAATGATCCGCAAAGAATCTTTAAGAGTTTCACCCCTAACGAGACATTTCGCGCGGTATACCCTCCAATCTGCGAAGTAGGGGTCTTTTGTGGCCAATCGTTGTAGCGCCTGTAGCATCACATTCGCGAGCTCATCTGGAATGCAATCGGCATCCCCATATTCGATCAAGCCCATCGGGTCTGAGTTAATAATGTCTTCGGCATACTTCGGATAATAGCCGAGCCAGCCGAACAAGCCGCGGAAGCTTGCAGGCACGACGCCATCGACCGTGAGTGCGTCTAAAAGACGTTTCCGCCCGTTTGAGTTTGCTATGTTCTCAACCAACCAGCGGGCCGCCAACCACTCGCCAATGCGGCGATGCGCGTAAGTTTGCCGATTGGCATCCGCCTGGAACACCCTCACCAAGCGATTCCCGCTCACAGAGCTCCAATCGTTCTCGTCCAACAAGGTGTGTAGATCGGCTAGCTTTAGGTCTTCATCGCTTGGTTCCGCCCCAGGTCGGGCTAGCGCTGATTTCCCAGACAAAATCAGGGCCGCGAACGCGCAACCAAGAACGTCCTTTCTAACATTTAGGGGTAACTCCCCGTCTCGCTCTCGCCTTCTTTCGTTGGCATCAGGCAGACATAGATCGATGTAAGATTCAAATAGCTCATAGGTGCTTTCGGGCGCACCACCTTCAGCAATGACGTCTCGTAGCATGATTAATGTTTGCGGGTTTCCAAGCCACTCAGATAAGCCTCGCAGCTCGTAGTCCCTCGCAACAGCGGAGGCCTTCTCTTCGCCAAGCCCCTCGGACAGAAAGGTCAAGGCTTGGCTATGCTCGAAGGGCCTTAAGAAGAGCTCTATCGGCTCCTCTCCAAAAGTCTCTTTGATCCGCGTCCTAGATGTAGCTGTTTGCCAATCCTCCGCCCTACAGCTGAGAACAAACCTGCTGACGCCAGACTGTTCAAGCTTGGATAGAACATTGTCTACCGCCTCTCCTTGGTGTCGCGAAGAGGCTTCATCGACGGCGTCCACCAAGAGGCATGTCGCACCACCGAACTTTGTTTGGGGGTCAGGTGAGTTTATTAGGCGCTGAGCCGTTACGAGTTCAAAACCATCTGAGCTCAGTTCTTCTAACAACCTGGACTTGCCGCTGCCAGCCTCACCAAGGATAACCAGGTTGCCCGGTTGGCTAAGCAGTTCATCTTGCCCAATCCTGCGCGTTGCACCGTCATCCCGATACTCCAGCTCTCGAGAAACATAGTTGGGCGGCTGCATCTTGTTCTGCTTCCTAAAAGACCGGAAATGTCAGTGGTTTGAATGGCATGAAGATGACATTGTGTTCTGGGTGGAGCAACCCCAGTGCTCATCCTACTTGTAATCTTTTCAGCTAGAAAGCTTTCGCGTCACGGGTATTCGTCGCTGAGCCATGGAAGGTGCGTGCCAGATTTGCCGGATCAAGCGCCTTCCCCACAGCTGCGTTCCCTCCGACCACATTTCTTTTCAAGCTGGCAAAAGTGGCAAGTGGCTTACTCAACCCAATCCAAGTTTGGCCTTCGTTGCAGACACTAGCGCCCAAAGGGGCATTCGGCGCTTTGCGCTCTTTCGACTAGTCCCAAGGAATAGTTGCATCCAGATACTTGGCGAACTCCTCCCGTGCGGCCGATAATGACGGCATCTCCTTGCCTCTTTGATGTCCGCCGTTGATCAATCGCCGCCCACTTCGCGCAGAAGGACAGAGCCGCTTGAGCGCCTCGTGGATGTCGCGCTCTTGCAATGAGCCGTACTTACGCTGGCCGCGCTCTGCGGTGGTCCAACCATGCATTATAGACGCGGTGGCAACAAATCGTGCATCAGACCAATGCTCACTAAAGGGCTGGCCAGGTGCTATCTGCCCAGTCTGCAATACCTCGTACCAGTACCGGTCAAACCCCGACAAGGAGCGCAGCTTCTGATCGACATGAGCTCTGGTCTTGGGTCGCAAGCGTACGTTGAATTGATCCAGTTTGATGCGCTGCAGATCGTGAACGGCAGCTGATATTACTTCCGGGTCATCCAATGCAGCGTGGACAGAGTTCCAGTAGTGCGCGTCTGCTTTGCGCCCTGATCCAACCTGGAAAAACACAAAGCGTCGGTCGTCGGTATCGACTTGGGCAAAATGCCTGTGGTTGCTGGCTGCGAAGAAACGGTGAAAGGAGCGTATGGAACGACGTGGTTGCAGCTTCTGCTCAATCGTGACGAATGGTTCGGTAACAAAAGACTTCAGGCGATCAATGGCCTTCTTGTCACCGGCGAATAGCGCCTCATCCATGAAGACTGCATAGTGCCGTTCGATAGAAGCATTGAACTGGCCCACGACATGAGAGACATCGGAGACTTGTAGAGTTGTATGCGGCCAGATCGCTCTAAGGAGCTGACCAAAAGTACCCTTCCCAGTGCCTTGTCCACCCATCAGTGACGGAATTACGCCAGGTTTCTCCTCGGGGCGCTGGAGCATATGTGCGAGATAGCAGATAAGGTAACGATATAGGCCGATATCGCCCCCGCAAATTTGCTCCAACAGGAAGTTACGAATGATCAGCCAGTCGCCTGGCATGGGTTGAATCGGGGAAGGTGACCAATAGTTGAGCGTCGTGGGCGGGGTCTGCAAAGGACTAAAGGCGATCTCGTCATACATCACCGTATTGGGGTGAGTAACGAAGTCCTTGATGACCCTTTTAGGGTCACACGAGATGGGCAGATTTTCGAGGTGGCGCTCCATAAGAAGCTTGCCCGCCTGCATGCCATACATCCCGACGTCCTCATGACGGGCACCATTCTTCAGCGCAGCCAGCTCCTTGTGCCGACCGATCCGCACGTCCCCGCCAATTGAAAACATGAAAAAGGCTTGTTGTAGCTCGATCAGCGGATCCGTCGGACGTGCTATTGGTGCAACGCTAGCCATCCCAGCCTTCTTCGCGCGCAAAATGCACGATTGTACCAAGTGTCGGGCTGCGACTTAGGTCGTGGTTCGCGGCGACCAAATGGAAATTTCTATCATCATACCGATGAGGGGCAGTGCGGCACCAGCGCTCGGCGACCTGTAAGCCATCGGTCCAGCCGAGAGACAGAATTGCCCAAACCACATCACGGTAGCGCTCGTAACTACAATCGGCAGAAATAATCGATAGCATGTCAGTCAAACGCGCACGCTGCCTTGGTGTGTCATTGATCCGCTTGATTAGCGGTGGAACTGGGCACCTGCTTGCTTCACGCGTGCTCAACTCAGATTGCCAGAGGGCTAGCAGATTGCTTGGTATCTCCGGCATAGATCGCCAATGCCCATTGCCACCCCATTCGTAGGGCGCCCCAGTTCGTGGATGGATGGATGGCGGAAGAATATCCTGGACAGTCACGCCATTTAGGCTGGCACAGCGAAACTCGAGTATCGTCACGGAAGATCGCTGAGCAAATGGGATGTGAATCGCGAGGCTCGGCATCGCGGAGGCGCCGGGTGGCAACCTATATAACGCTTTGCAGCGGTTCTTCCGGCCAGACAAAATCTGCACACAATCTGGGGCGTCGATCAGCTGTTCTAAATCAACCCCTCGCGAGGCAAGCCAATCGTTGGCAAGCGCCATGTCATCGATATCGAGCGCGCAGGTTGGCTCTGGCGAGCAGTAGGCGTGAGCAAGTCCCCAATTCCCTTCGTGACCTGCTGCTGATCTAGTGTCCATTATGGCGTTACGCGCTTCATTCCACCCAAGATGCCGCGGACCTTTGCTTCCCTTTGGTATAGGCACCAGAGCCAGACCTGAAGATACGTAAGAAGCAGCCTCGCTCATGTTCCCACCCCCTGGTGATAGTTGAACATTCCGGAGACCAGTTCGTCGAGATCGTGATCAAGTAGCTGCCGCAAGTCCCACTGGTGAGGTAGTGGGCTGGGCGAAGCAAATGCGCGGCGCACAAGCCCCATGCGCATGAGCATGCGCTCCGTAGCGTCAGCTAAGGAATCCCGGTTTCCCGGCAGATGGGGCCAGAGTTTTTCGACTTCGCCGACTAGTTGCTCGATTCTCGTCGCAGTACGAACGATGTCTCCGATACCAAACGATTCACTCGCCAGCTGATTCATAAGGAGTTCGAGTCTTGCGTACGCGCGAAGCTGAACTGGACTCCAGGCCATCATCCTTCTCCTGAAACAAGGCGGTGAAGACTCTCGGCCGGGATTAGGGCTCGGCGGCCAACATACACGACGCGCAGGTTACCTTTGGCGATGTGTTCATAGAGGTTTGTACGGCCGAGACTCGTCGCCTGGCAGGCCTCTCGAATACTGTAGGCAAGTTTCGGGATTTGGTTCGCTTCTTGTTTCATGACTTTGTTCCCTGTGAGTGGATCGGGCAACAAAGTACGCAAACGAGTTTATGCGAATAGCCGACACGATAAATTGGTGAATCGATTCACCGTGCCAATTTCTTCCTGCCTGCTGCAGAACGACCGGCACTAGGCGCGGATTTAGCCCAAGCGCGATCGAATCCGCGGCCTGTTAGGCCTGGAATTTCGCGCTGGGCCTGCTGCTTGAAGTGTGCTTTGGAGCGATGGGGGCTGCCGTCATTGGCGAAAGCTGCGTCCAGCCATGTTTCGCACTTTCTTTCCGCTCCAACAGTACCGGCAACGATAGCCTTGGCTGCAGGGAACTCATCGAGCAGGTCCGCACGGTTAAGCCGTACATCGCAGTAGAAATCTTCCCTTCCTGTAATTTGGTCGGGTGACCATTCGCCATTCTGGTCTGGAAAGCCGAGGAGTCCTTCGCCATGTCTCAGCGCAATGTTATCGCGGTCCCACTGCCGGTATTCGAGCAATGCCAGCTTTGGGATCGCATGCAATTGAATTTCGCTTGGTTCAGCTGGGTACGATTGGGCATGCTTGCCGACTAACCTGATCTTGCCTTCGACCGCTTTGTCAAGGATGAGGGTCAGCGCTTGCTCGAGGCAAGTCCTGTCGATTGGATTACTTTTGGACGAGATTTCATGCACCCAATCGAGCGCATCATTAAGTGAAACGTAGGGATGATTTGGCAGCTTCATCGCCTAAACCTCCAGTGTCTCAAGGGCCTTCACCGCTGCGTCTGACACGAGATGCCCGTAATGCCGCTCGATCATTTCAACGCTAGTCCCAGAAATTTGTGCAATGGTTAGAATCGGCAGGCCAGAGTTGACCAGGTCCGTTATAATGCTGTGGCGCAAGGTGTAGGCGCATGTGTCCTTGGGTAGTTCGAGAGATCTCACGGCGCTGGCCAACGGTATCTTCCATGAATCTTTGCTCCAAGGTTTTCCGTTAGAGCGTTGGAATAGGAAAGCTGCAGGCGGCTTACCTTCGGACTGTTTTGCAATTAGTTGTGCGACCTGTTTGGGGACGGTGAATCTGCGCGGCTTTCCATTCTTGTCTTCTCCGATGGCAAGTTCGTTAGTATGCTTGTTGAAATCGGCGACTTTCAGCTTGGCCATTGCTCCGGGGCGAAGGGGCAAAAGGCATAGCGCGGTGAAGAATGCATGAGCATCTGGCGGCAGCTGCGCCAAGACAGCTTTTCGCTGTTCGCGAGGCAGGTATCCGTCTCGTTTGCGATCTGCGTTTGGGATAGCCTTTAACGCGCTTTGCCAATCTGCCTCTGTGTTCGGTGTTCCCGGGGCTATCGCCCTATTCAGTGCGGCGCGAAGCGCGGCGATGTCGCGGTTGATCGATGAGGGGCTTCGTGGTCGAGTCTTGGGCGCGCCGTTGGCACGTTTGCCGTAGGTTGCCGGCTTGCCGCTCAGCCATTCTCGCCAACCCACTAGATGCCTGCGTCGAAGTTTGATTAGCTTCACTTTCGCAAGGTCATGTCCATAAACGTGACGCTCAAAGCGGGCAGAGGCCTCAGCTCGATCCGCGGCGTATTGTTCGCACGCATCCCGCACCGTTTCGAGTCGTTTCTCTGGGGTGCCGCCGCTTTCTACACTTGCCGCAAACGCCTCGGCGGCCTTTTTCGCTAGGGCGAATCGCTCGTTGCCGCTGGAAGAAGCAAAGGACCCAAGGCACCTCCGCCGATAACCACGCTTGTCTTCATCGTATGCGCGCGCATGCCATGTGCCCTCACCGTCGCCTACATGTGGGCAGTAACCGACGAAGCAGCCAGGACTGAGGCGCTGCCAGTATGGTTCTGCCTTGCCCTTTGGGTCCGGCTTGAGCTTGGCTCGCTCTTTCACTTTGCTCAGGTCCATTATGCCTCACGGGGATTGAAGGAATGAGATTCCTGTAAAATTCCCGTAAAACATAGGCGGACTTTGTCGAACTACAATGGTTGCCTTACAGCTACTTACGTATAGGTAAGAACGTCAGCGAACAGTGAATCTCTGCCCTCCGAAGGCAGAGGTCACAGGTTCGAATCCTGTCGGGTGCGCCAGCGTCTAGATCGTGGGAGCCGGGCAGTAGCGCTTCAGATAGTCTTCATGCCCTGGCATGTGCTGAACCACGAAGCGGATTGATTTCTCCATCTCGTCCATCTCGCTTTTAGTTGCAGGCAGATCGAAAGTATCTGCAACCGGATTGTGGCCGCCCATTACAATTCGCTGTCCCATCATCACGGCAGCCCAGCTTGTTTCGGTAAACAGTTCGTCTTCCTCGCGGAATATTTGTCCGTTCGTTTTGAACAGCTCGACCTTCTCGGTGAGAGTGTCGGGCACGCTCATGGTGCGGCAATAATTCCAGAATTCGGAATCGGTGCGCTCGGTTGCATTATAATGCAAGATAAGGAAGTCGCGAATTCTAGCGTATTCCTTGGCCGTGAGACGGTTGAATGCGTCAACTTGTGCGGGGTTAATGCCTTCTAGCGAAAGCAGTGCCACCAGCTTGTTTACACCAGTATTAATTAGATGGATCGAGGTTGACTCGAGCGGCTCCATGAAACCGGCAGACAGACCTAAAGCGACAACGTTCTTGTTCCAGAATTTCTTCCTTCGGCCGGTGATGAAGCGAAGGTGATTTGGTTCCGCGGTTGGCTTGCCTGCAATATTGCTGACCAAGATGTCGTGTGCTTCGTCGGCTGACATATATGCGTCGCAATAGACATGGCCGTTGCCATTGCGATGCTGAAGCGGAACTTGCCATTGCCATCCTGCTGAATGCGCGGTGGCCTTCGTGAAGGGCGGTGGTGGACTGCCATCGTCGCGGTTGCAAGGAAGCGCAACTGCCCGATTGCACGGCAGCCAATGCGTCCAGTCTTCATAGCCAGTCTCAAGTGCTTGCTCGATGAGCAGCCCGCGAAATCCAGAGCAGTCCACAAACAGGTCGCCTGAAATGCTCTCGCCGCTCTCAAGCACTACTGACATTACAAAACCGCTTTCCCGGTCAAGCGTATAATCACCAATACGACCTTCCTTGCGAATTACACCGCGCTTTTCGGCATATTTGCGCAAGAATGCAGCGTAGCGCCCGGCATCTAAGTGATACGCGTAGTTGACCGGCGGAAGGTCATCTTGTGCATAATCTTGTGTGCGTGCGAATTTTCCAAAATACGCAGCCATGGTCTCAAGGTTGAAGGCTTGAATCGGGCGCTTCTCGCCTGCCTCGCGCATGCGACGCCAAACCTGATGGAAGGCGATGCCGCCCATATGATAACCATAAGCACCGAAGGGGTGAATGTAACTGTCCCCGACTTCGCCCCAATTTTCAAATTGAATGCCAAGCTTAAAGCTGCCTTGTGCCTCGGCGAGCATTTCGCGCTCATCGATCTCGAGCATTTGATTAAATTCAACGAACGGTGGAATTGTTGCTTCGCCGACTCCCACTGTTCCAATTGCTTCTGATTCGACGAGAACAATATCGAGATCTCGACCCTTTTTGAGGCGTGAGAGGACTGCTGCCGCCATCCATCCTGCAGTACCACCGCCTACGATCACGATGCGTTTGATAGGGTTGCCGTAGTTCATTGTGTATTTGCGCCCTCTGTGTCGACGTTGTCTTAATAACGCTGTTGTTGCATGAATGCCATGATTCCCAACTTTGCGAAAGTATCAAATGTGAACGTTCATTTTGGGGTTGTGAACGCTAACATCATCCGATAAGGAATATTGTGTTAATAGGACATACGTGAGCGTGAGGTTCACATCCGGGGAGGGAAACTTGTCTCAGCAAAAGCAAACCGAAGCCGTGCTCTCGCGGCGTTTTCTGGCACTCAGCACTGCTTCGAGCATCGCGCTATCAGCGATGATTGCGACTCCAGCCATGGCGCAGGATGCGGAATCGGGTGATGAAGAAGCGGCGGCCGAGGCCGACAATGTGATTGTGGTCACTGGTTTCCGTGCTTCACTAGAGAGTGCGCAGAATATCAAGCGTGACTCCGATACCTTCGTTGACGCGATCACGGCGGAAGACATTGGTGCACTACCGGACCGGTCCGTGGCTGAGGCATTGCAGCGTGTTCCCGGCGTCAACATTGGCCGATTTGAAAAGACGACTGACCCCGACCGCTTCTCGGTTGAGGGCACCGGCGTTATTATTCGCGGCATTCCCTATGTGCGCTCCGAGCTAAATGGCCGCGAAATTTTCTCGGCGAACGGTGGTCGAGTGCTGAGCTTTAACGACGTGTCGCCGGAGCTACTTGGTCGAGTAGAGGTATTCAAAAACGTCACAGCTGATATGGTTGAAGGCGCCATTGCGGGTACCGTCAATCTCGTGACTCGCAAGCCTCTAGACAATCCTGGATTGAAGATTGCTGGATCAGTCGAGGCCAACTACGGCGATTTAAGGGAAGATTGGTCTCCGACATTCAACCTGTTGGGGTCGACAACCATTGATACCGATCGCGGAACAGTGGGTTTTCAGCTTGCATACTCAACCTCTGAGTTGAAGAGCCGCACCGACGCGTCACAGATTGCCGACCCGTGCTATCGTGCGACTACTTACGACGCCGACTGTATTCGCGTTCTTACGCTTACGTCCGGCGGTTTTAGTGGCGATCCGAGCTTTGATGAGAGCAATTTCCCGCCGGCTGGGTCCGTTGTAGTTCCAAAGGGTGCTGGTGTCCGTACAACGGATCTCGACCGCGACCGCGAAGCTTGGTCTGGGATTTTCCAGTACGAAGATCCGACCGGCGATTTCGTTGCGACGATCGAATACCTTCGCTCTGAAACAACATTTGAAACCGAAGAATTCGCCTTTATCGCTCCGCCTGCTGCAGATGTTGACAATCTGTTTCCAGTGCCGCGTGCTGGCAGCACATGGCAGTTTGATGAGAATGGTGTTTTCGAAAGCGGCATTCTGACACAGCGGCCTGGCGATGCTTATGCCACTCCATTCGGCAACGGCGGCCTCAACGTTGAGGCTCTTCGTTTCGTGAGGGCTGCGAAGTCGGTTACAGAAGACTTCTCTTTCGACGTCGATTGGAACCTCACAGATCGATTCCGCGTGAACATCGAGGCGCAGCACATCGATTCTAGCTTGCGTCGCGACTCAGTATTTGGCGCTACCCGTACCTGGGCTGATGTCGCGCTTGATCTATCAGGCAAGACGCCCAGTGTTGAATTTCTTGCGCCAGAAAATTCGCCAAGCGACTACTTCACCAGCGGTTTCTATAGCTACTACTGGTTTGGCCTTGATAGCCGTGAGAAGAACGAAGGTGAGCTCGACAGCGTAAGGTTTGATGCCGAGTACGACATCAGCGATGACGGTTTCTTTAAAGCTGCTCGTTTCGGTGCGCGCTGGTCAGATCGTGACCGCACAACGCGAAACACGAACTTTAGCACCTGGGGCAACCTGTCGGCGCCTTGGGCTGGCCGTGCTGGTTGTGCTCCTTGGGGTGAAGGGCCTGGCTGTTTCCAGGGCCCTGGGCCGTTTACGCCGTCCTGGGCGGGCTTTACTCCTGGCCGCTTCTATACGGGCCTGCCGGGACAGGAGTTTGCGATTGCGGGCGGCGTTTATGTCGACGAATTTCCGCAGTACGCGAATTTCCTCACTCCGTTCGGCGACAATTTCCAGCGCGGGAACGCGCCAACGCCGGTTGACGGCGGTGGGTCTTGGTACTTTGGGGGCGATGATTTCCTCGGAGAGTATCTCGCTGGTGTCAGCGATCAGCAATTTGATGAGATCGCGACAGCTGGCCAGTCGCCAGAGCGTTTCAACTATGGTGTGAATGGTCGAACCCGGCAGGATCCATTCAACCCGGTTCCAGGCAATACAATCCCGTGTGATATCCAGGGCTTCTTCTGCCCAAGCGAAGTTTCGACGGTTAATGAGCAGACCAAGGCTGCCTATGGCCGGATCGATTTCGGAACTGATTTCAACAACGGTTGGAACCTCGAAGGCAACTTCGGTCTTCGTTACATCGAAACGGAAATCGATGCACCTGCATTGCTTGCTTATCCTGACCCCGGCCGTTTTGATGACGTAGTCGCCGGGGGCAATGGCGATGGCATTGTGCAGGTCTCCGAGATTGAGGCGAACTGTCTTGGTCCGGTCCGTATCCCGGGTGCGGTTAGGGGCTATTGCGATCCGGCATTCGCGCCGCGGCTTGCAGAATTTGCTGCGGCCCATACAGGCGAAATCATTCCCACGAACCAGAAGATCAAATTTGATAGCTGGCTCCCCAGCTTCAACGCGAAACTGGACGTAGGCGATGGGCTGCTATTCCGCTTCGCTGTTTCCAAAGGCATATCACGCCCAGACCTGCAATTGGTCTCGATCAATGGCGCGGTGGGCGACAATACTGGCAACCTGCTAGAAAGCGGCACCTTGTTGACTGGCCCGCTTTTCAACATCCGGACTGGCAACCGTCAAATAAGGCCAATCGAGTCATGGAACTATGACCTTTCGGCTGAATGGTATTTCGACGATGTCGGCTCATTGACAGCTTCGGTGTTCCTCAAGGACATCTCAGGCATCATCAACAATGGCTTCGAGACAAGACAGCTCGAGGGAGAACAGTCACCTACGGCGGACTATGTCTTCCAAGGCCCATTCAATGACCAGAGCGGCAATCTGAAGGGCTTCGAAATTGCTTATCAGCACTCTTGGGATTTCCTCCCAGGCTTGCTGAGCGGATTGGGCGGGCAGTTCACCTACACTTATGTAGATGGATCTGACTTCTCAAACCCAAATCTTTCCGATGTAGGCCAGTCGTCGGTCACTAGCGGGACGAATGAACTGGGCGGCGGGGCATTTGTCGATGGTCAGCCATTGGCGGGGATTTCAAAGCATACTGTCAATGCGACATTGTTCTACGAGAAGGGGCCATTTGCGGCGCGCGCAGCCTATAACTGGCGTTCTGCATTCTTGGTGACCCCGCGCGACGACATCATTCCGTTCTCACCTATCTGGCAAGAATCCACTGGCCAACTTGATGCGTCGATCTTCTATTCGGTGACCGACAACATCAAGGTTGGTGTTCAGGGCGTGAACCTGCTCGATGAAGTTACTCGTACCTCGCAAGTTGTAAACTTCGAGGGCCTGCGAGTGCCGCGCTCAGCGTTCCGCAATGACCGTCGTTACACGTTCATTGCTCGCTTTGACTTCTAGGACGAGCGCTTCGTTATGACATGAAGTTGGGCCTCTGTGAATTTGGCACAGAGGCCCTCTTCTATTTTGAGGTTGTAAGATCACTGTGGTCGGGTCTGCCTGCTCGTACTGAGGTTTGGCCCCGCCGCGGCAAGGGGCTTGATTCATAGGCTATATTTGTCGATGCACAGGCTTAATAAACAGGTTTGGGTGGTCGCGCTGATTTTGGGGTGATGGGCGCTTTGGGATCAACTGACCAACGGACGGGAATAGAATTCAAATGGCGCGTCGGCGGCAAGCGGTAACTATTCGTCACGTAGCGGACGATGCAGGCGTTTCTCTTCAGACCGTCAGTCGTGTCATTAATAAAGAACCAAACGTACGTCCTGCCATGAAAGAGAAGGTCCAGGCGTCGATCGACAAACTTGGCTATGTTCCTTCCATTGCTGCTCAGCGAATGAGTGGTTCGCGCTCATACCTAATATTGGCATTGAATGATCGAGAGCGCACGATCGAGGATTGGCGTGCACGTCAGGGCACGGACTGGGTCGATCAGATGTTGCTTGGTGGCATGCTGACTTGCGCTGAACACGGCTATCGTATGATGGTTGAATTAGTGGATACGCACAGTGATCATGTCGAGCGTGAATTGAGCGGAGCAATCGCTGCCCTTCAGCCGGATGGCGTGATCTTGACACCTCCCCACTCAGAAAACCCATTGATCACCGGATTGCTCGCGAAAAAGAACATTCCTTTCGCGCGCATAGGATCGCGCGAAGCTGGCCCGGGCATCTGCCTCACTATGGATGACGAACGTTCGTCCGCCTTGGCTACAGAAAAGCTGATCGAACTTGGCCACCGGCGCATTGGATTCATTGCCGGGCCGGACGACTATAGTTTAAGCGGATGGCGGGTGAACGGGTGGCAGGCTGCAATGCAGTTTGCTGGCCTTGAAACCAAAGGCTTGTGCATCAAAGGTGATTTTGGTTTTGAGAGCGGCGTGGTGGCAGCTCGCCAATTGCTAAGCCAATCTGATAGGCCAAGCGCAATTATTGCTTCCAGCGATCAGATGGCCCTCGCAACGCTCGAAGTGGCGCGCGAATTTGGCTTGGCTGTGCCCCTAGATCTATCGCTGATCAGTTTCGACAATACGCCTATTGTAAGGTTTACCAACCCTCCTCTCACAGCCGTGGACCAACCAATTGCGCAAACAATATCGCGCGCAGTTGAGTTATTGATCAACTCTTCCAAAGCTCCGCTTCCTAGTGAGCCCATAAACGTAGAAGGCAAGCTTGAGATACGCGGCTCTACCGGGCCAGCGCGCGGGGCGAATGACATCTGAGCCGACTGCAGGAATCAGGCAACCGCTTTGGTTCCTGATAGCCTTGGCTCTAGCTGTGGCAGGGGGCGCGGTAGCCTACGTGCCGTTCCTGACGGTCCTTTTGCCGCTCAAAGTCAATGAGTTGGCATCCAGCCAGAATATTGAAGCCTTGTCCTACATAACATTTGCTGGGGCGATCTTTGCCAGCCTGGCCAACATTGGATTTGGCTGGGCCAGTGACAAATGGAGTGGTCGACGAAGTTGGATTGCAGCAGGTCTCCTTCTTTCCTGCTTTCTCCTTATTGCTATGGGAGAAGCGCATACCATCGTCGCATTGATGGTCCTGGTTATAGCTTGGCAGCTTGCATTGAACATGATGCTGGCACCGCTTTTGGCCTGGGCCGGTGACTGCGTGCCAGATATGCAAAAAGGGCTTCTGGGGGGACTTTTTGCCCTTGCCCCGGCTATGGGTGCGTTGGCAGGAACCTTTGTTACGCTACCAGGCCTTGCTGATGCTACGGAGCGCCTCTGGATTATTGCTGCGCTTGTCGCGTTACTTGTAAGTCCAGCACTAGCTCTTGGGGGGGGGCGGCAATTGCCGGTCCTCATGAAACCAGTGGTGGAGCCAATTCCTAACGACCCGGAAAGCTTCAAGTCGCGCCCAGCAATCATTCGCATGTGGACCGCTCGCTTACTGGTCCAAATCGCGGAAGCCGCGCTCTTTGCATTTCTGCTCTTCTGGCTCCGTTCGCTCTCACCAACCATTGGAGAGAACACGGTCGCCAACTTGTTTAGCGCTGTACTTTGTGTTGCAGTTCCGATTGCGTTGGTAGCGGGAAGATGGTCAGACAAGGGTCGACGTCCGATGCTTCCATTAGCAATTTGTGCGGCATTGTCGGCCTTGGGCTTGGTATTGATGGCGCTCTCCAAGGATATTCAGGCCGCTATCCTGGGCTATGCGTTCTTTGGTCTAGCATCGATGACCTTCCTGTCGCTTCATAATGGGCAGACTCTGCGGGTTCTTCCCAAGCCTCAGAATCGCGGGCGAGATATGGGCATCTTCAACCTCACCAACACCGTTCCCTCATTGATAATTCCATGGCTGACGCTCGCAATGGTACCGACTTTTGGGTTCGGAGGGCTGTTCTTTGTCCTGGCAGGACTTGTTGGCGTCGCAAGCCTGCTTTTGGCGCAGATGAGTTACCGCCGATAGGAGCTTGATTTTTTTTCTTGAGCATGTCAGGTCAGGCCAGTTGGGAACGTTCACATTGCGATTGATCTCGTATTGGACGGGGGAGAAGAATTCTAATGCGTTACATTGCGCTTGCGCTTGCTACCAGCTTGAGCCTTTCGGGTTGTGCGACCGTGCCGGAAGCAGCGAGTGAAACTGCTCAGCCAACAATACCAGCCAAGACTGGCGAAGCTCAGATAGCGGATATTGTTTCGCGCATGTCGTTGGAGCGCAAGATCGGCCAGCTGATTCAGCCGCAGATAAACTCCTTCACCCCAGACGATATGGAACGTTATCGTTTCGGCAGCTACCTCAATGGTGGCAATGGCGGCCCATATGGCGATGAATTTGCGCCTGCGTCAGAGTGGTTGCGCTATGCCGATGAAATGTATGACGCCTCGGTTAAGCCGCTTCCGAATGGCGAGCCGGCGATACCGACTATGTGGGGCACTGACGCCGTCCACGGTCACTCGAATATCGTTGGCGCGACACTCTTCCCGCACAATATCGCGCTTGGCGCGACCGGCGATGCCGACCTTGTACAAAGGATCGGGCACGCCACGGCGATCGAAATCGAAGTAACGGGTATCGACTGGAACTTCTCGCCCACGGTTGCGGTTGCGCGCGATGATCGTTGGGGGCGCACCTATGAGAGTTATTCAGAAGACCCCGATCTGGTGGCGAAACTGGGCGCGGCATTGATCGTTGGGCAGCAAGGTGTACCGGGCAGCGACGATTTCCTAGGCGATGGCCGTGTTTTTGTGACGGCCAAGCACTTCTTCGGTGATGGCGGTACCGAACAAGGCGTCGATCAGGGTGATGTCAATGGCGACATCAACGCACTGCTGGATCTGCACGGCCGTCCGTATCCCGAGGCAATTGATGCCGGGGTTCAGGCCGTGATGGCCAGCTTCAACTCTATCAATGGCCGCAAGATGCACGGCAACAAAGAACTACTGACCGGTGTCTTGCGCGGTGAGATGGGCTTTGACGGCCTAGTGGTCGGCGACTGGAATGGTCACGGCCAGATTAAAGGCTGCACGGTAACCGATTGTCCGCAATCATTGATGGCCGGCCTCGACATTTACATGGTGCCTGATGATTGGAAGCCGCTGATGGAGTCGCTCATCGCGCAGGTCAAAGATGGGACCATTCCCATGGCGCGAGTTGATGAAGCGGTCACACGGGTCCTTCGGGTAAAGCAACGCGCCGGACTATTAGGCGAAAACGCCAAGCGTCCTTCTGAACGCGGCGTCGCGGGGCAATATGATCTGCTCGCCTCGCCAGAGCATCGCGCTTTGGCGCGCGAAGCCGTCGCCAAGTCACAGGTTCTGCTGAAGAACGATGGTGTCCTGCCATTGAAGGCAGGCGCGAATGTGTTGGTTGCAGGCTCTGCGGCCGATGACGTGGGTCAACAGTCGGGCGGTTGGACTCTTGAGTGGCAGGGTGGCCGCAAGGACACATTGCCGAGAGAATACTTTCCCAAAGCAACCTCGATTTGGGATGGCATCAAAGAGAACGTGACCGCAGACGGCGGCAGTGCGACGTTGTCAGAAGATGGCTCCTTCGAGGCGCGCCCTGACGTTGCAATTGTCGTATTCGGTGAGTATCCCTATGCCGAATTTGCTGGTGATCAGCGTGATCTGGTCTTCCGCGACGAAGAAGGGCTGAAGCTGCTTCGCCAGTTCAGCGAACAGGATATTCCAACCGTCGCTGTGTTTCTTTCGGGTCGCCCGATGTGGATGAACCGTGAACTGAACGCGGCTGACGCATTTGTGGCATCATGGCTGCCAGGCAGTGAAGGCGCTGGCGTGGCTGATGTTCTGACCGGCCAGCGCGAGGCGACCGGTCGTCTGTCGTTCTCATGGCCTGCAAGCTGCGAGGGGCAGCCGGTCAACTCGCCCGATGGCGCTCTTTTTGCATTCGGATTTGGCCGTTCGTTTTCGGACACTATCCCACTCGCTGATTTGAGCGAAGAATGCGCGGCACTAGAAGCCAATGATAGTACCAATCTGTTCGGATCGGGCCGTTTGGGTTCCGGGACCAGCGCATTTGTTGGCCGTGTGGACGGCACGGGCATCGAAGAGCTGATGCCGAACATGCGGGGCGATACCAATGGCGCGGGTGTTGTACTGAGTGGCTATGATCGCGATGCGCAGGAAGATTCGCGCGAGATAGCTATGCCGGACGGCACTTATTTCGGCGTCGAGCAGTCGAATGACACAGGTGGCGCCTATCGCATCGCTTATGAAGTGGTTACACGGCCGACGGGCGCGATCCGCTTACGTTCAGGTGATGCCGTGCTCGATGTCACCGCGCAGTTTGAACTCGCGCTGGCCAAGGGGTTCCGCGAAATGGTGGTAACGGAAAGTTGCCTTTCGGGTCTTGGCAAACGCATCGCCTTTGAATCCGAAGCCGACATCACTTTCCGCATTTCCAGTATCAAACGCGAGGAAGTGGCAGAAGGAACCGAATGCTCGTTCTGACGGGAATGAGTGAATGAGAACGTATGCGGCTGGACAGGCGGGAATGCGCCGCTAGTCTGCAAAGATAAGGGTCTGCGGCCGGGAGAGCTGGCCGCAAGGGGGAGGAAAATTCGGTGACGCTCGAAACGATCGATATCGTTATCATCGCAGGCTATGCGATTGCGCTGTTGGGAATTGCGCTGTTTGTCAGTCGTGAACCCAAGGGGCACGACAAGAACACAGAGGATTACTTCCTCGCCGGGCGCGCCTTGCCTTGGTGGGCCATCGGCGCTTCGCTGATTGCGTCAAACATTTCGGCTGAACAAATCATCGGTCAATCGGGCCAGGGCTATGCAGTTGGCATCGCCATCGCGGCGTATGAATGGCAAGCTGCGATTGTCCTGATCATCGTTGCGAAATACTTCCTGCCGATCTTCCTCAAGCGCAAGATTTACACCATGCCGCAGTTCCTGGACCAGCGGTATGGCCACGGCGTGAAGACGCTGATGAGCTTCTTCTGGGTCGCGCTCTACACAGCTGTAAACCTGACAACGGTTCTGTGGTTAGGCGGGCTGGCGGTCACATCGCTGACCGGTTGGAGCGTGATGACGGCAATGGCGGCCTTGGCTGGATTTGCGGCACTCTATTCGCTCTATGGCGGGCTTAAGGCGGTAGCTCTGACCGACATAATCCAGGTTGTGATTCTGATCCTGGGCGGTCTTGCCATCACATGGATCGCGCTCGATGCATTGCCCGCAGAGGGCGCGCTGGGCGGGCTCGCGATGCTTTGGCAAGAGATGCCCGGACACTTCGAGATGATCCTCGATGAAAGCAACCCGGCATATTCTGACCTGCCCGGCATCTGGACGTTGCTTGGCGGCTTGTGGGTCCTCCACTTCAGCTACTGGGGTTTCAACCAATACATCATTCAGCGTGCCCTGGGCGCAGAGAGTCTGGGCGAAGCGCAAAAGGGCCTGGCCTTTGCAGCCTTCCTGAAGGTGCTTGTGCCGTTCATAGTGGTTATCCCGGGCATCGCAGCGGTCATCCTTGCCCAGCAAGGCATGCTTGATGGCGCGGCTTTGGCAGAGAAGTCAGACCGAACTTATGGCGAGCTGATGAGCTTTGCCCCCGCGGGTCTGCGCGGTCTGGTATTTGCAGCGCTGATCGCAGCGGTGGTCAGCTCGCTGGCATCGATGATGAATTCGATCTCGACCATCTTCACAATGGACCTTTATCGCAGCTGGAAGCCTGACATGGGCGAGCATCACTATGTGACTGTTGGCCGTGTGGCCGCGTTCAGCGCCATGATTATTGCGCTGTTTTTGGCCCGCCCGTTTATCGGCGGCTTCGAAAGCGGGTTCCAGACGGTTCAGGAGTACACCGGCTTTATCGCGCCGGGCATCGTGGTGGTCTTCCTGCTTGGCTTCTTTGACAAAAAGATGAACGCAGCGGGCGCCTTTACCGCCCTGCTAGGATCGCTTGCAGTCAATGTCGCGCTTAAGTTCGGCATGCCTGATGTCCCCTTTATCATTCGCATCTGGGGCGTGTTCATGCTGTCGATCGTCGCAGCAGCGGTGGTGTCTCGTATGACCACGCCGCCAGAGGAGCAGCAGACCGTCAAGCTTGGCGATATCGCCTTCGCCACCAGTATGCTGTTCAATACGCTGGCGATGCTGACAGTCGCGATTCTGATCGGACTTTATGTAGTTCTCTGGTAAGAGTTCTCCAGCTGGCGTTCTGGGGGGAACGCCAGACAGGAACGCCGGAGCCGCTGGAGGGTGGCTCCGGCGTTTTCGATTTAGCCTGAAGCATTAACATCCGCTAAGTGAGTTTTCCTCACGGCTGCGGACGAGCCCGCGCCGCTGAGGGCACACGGTCATGCTGGCGCTCTGCTACGCCTCGCAAAGGACGTCTAGCCGGGCATTAATCTCCGAACCCGTCTTCCAGAAACTTCAGAGCGCATCCCGCCAGCATCGCGGTTCCTTTGGGCAGCGCGTTTTCATCTACATGCATGCGGGGTGAGTGGATCGCGCAGCAACTGCGCCAATCCTCACCTTCGTTTGCAACGCCCAGGAAAAACATTGCGCCGGGCACTTTTTCCAGCAGATAGGAGAAATCCTCCGCCCCCATGATCGGGTCAGCAAGGTCGCGCCAGCCCTCTGCGCCGCCAAGTTCCGTCGCGACTGCCCTGCCCAGATCCACCGCGCGTCGATCGCACATCGTGACCGGGAAACCTTCGACAATTTCCACCTTGGCAGAGAGGCCATGCGCGGCAGCAACATGATCGGCTGTTTCGGTCATCAACTCGCGCACTTTCACCCGATGCTCTTTGCTGAGCGTCCGGATCGTGCCGTTGATCACGGCTTCGTCGGGGATGACATTGAATGCCGTTCCGGCGTGAAATTGAGTGACTGTCACGATTACCGCGCTTGCAGCGTTGAACCGCCGCGTGACCATTGTCTGAAGCGCGCTAACGAGCGCGGCAGTGCCGGGCACAGGGTCAACACAATCATGCGGCATCGAAGCATGACCGCCCTGCCCTGTGAGGGTGATCGTGAATTGATCTGCCGCCGCCAATAGTGGCCCGGGTCTGCCAGCCAGCACGCCAAAGGGTGCATTGGGCATAATATGAAGCGCAAAGGCGGCATCGGGCAGTGGATCAATCAGGCCGTCTTCAAGCATGAAGCGCGCGCCATGATAGCCCTCTTCGCCCGGCTGGAACATGAAATCGATCGTGCCTGAGATTTCTTCCTGTTTGGCACAGAGCAAGCGCGCCGCACCCGCCAGCATCGCAGTATGCGTGTCGTGCCCGCAAGCATGCATTCGACCTTCAATCGTCGAGGCAAACTCGAGGTTCGTCTTCTCGTCCATCGGCAAGGCGTCCATGTCGCCGCGCAACAGAACGCGCCGCCCGGGCTTTGCCCCTTCCAAAGTCGCCACTTGGCCCGTGGTGGAGGTGCCTTCGCGCCATGTAAGCGGCAAATCAGCCAGCGCATCGCGCACCTTTGCCATGGTCTTGGGTGTGTGCAGGCCCAGTTCGGGTTCCGCATGGATCGCGCGCCGCAAGGAGATGATACCTTCACCCAGTTCGCGAGCAGAATTCAGCAGGTTCTCAGTCAGCATGGGTGCAGTTTAGCGCAATTGTGCCGCATAGGAAGCGGCATTGTAACCAGGTCACGTTCCGCCATAAATTTGTGGTGCAGTGCAAAATCACCTAGTGAATGCACATGGTTTCCTTCTAAGTGACTTTCATTATGGCTGGCCCGATCCACGAATTCTCCCATTTGCCCCGCCCCAGGCAGGGCGCGAATTCCGCTTGGCGGGCAAGCCGGAATGCGCGTGCGGACGGCGCTCCGCCCAAAGTGGGGCTCATCTATAATCCGCGCAGCCACCACAACAAAGGACAGGACCTGACCAGCAAGGTCTCGCCCGATGTCTTTGTCGCGCAACCGGGCAATCGTGACCAGTTACCCGATGCTCTGGCGCGCTTGGCAGAACGTGGTATCGATTTGCTGGTCATCAATGGCGGCGATGGGACAGTACGCGATGTATTGACCTGCGGAGAGCCGATATTTGGCGATGACTGGCCGGTCGTGGCGGTCCTTCCGAAGGGGAAGACCAATGCATTGGCCGTCGATCTTGGCGGGCCATCGGACTGGACGCTTCAATGCGCATTGGACGCGTTCGAGAATGGCAAACGAATAAGGCGAAGCCCGATGGCGATTACGCCGCTCGATCAACCCGACGCCCGCGTGTTGGGCTTTATTCTTGGTGCGGGTGCGTTCACCTTGGGCACCAAAGCCGGCCAGAGCGCGCATAAGCTTGGTGCATTCAATTCGCTGGCAGTTGGCGTCACGACGCTTTGGGGCATTCTGCAAGCGGTGTTCGGTTCACGCGCCAATCCTTGGCGGCGTGGCGCAAAGATGGACATACGTTTGGCCCCCAATGGCGTGCCGCTCGAACATAGCGGAATGGGGGAGGCTGATCGGCGACTGATCCTCTTGGCTTCAACTCTTGAGCGCTTTCCGGGCGGCATCAGGCCGTTTGGATCGCTGGGCAAGGGGCTGAAACTGGCGGTGCTTGATCAGATCAGTCGGTGGATGACGCTGATGCTCCCGGCGATCCTGTTTGAACGCGGGCCGAAAAATTTGCGTGAGCGCGGCTTCCATCAGCTGGCAGCGAAATCGTTCGACTTCGAACTGGATGATCAGTTCATTCTTGACGGCGAAGCATTCCCTGCCGGGCGCTACCGCATCGAGGCGGGACCTGAGATCGAGTTCGTCGCGCCCTAAGCGATGTTGGCATGAGCACACTGACTAAACGTATCGCGGCAAAGTCGGCCGTTGAAGTGCACCCTGCCATCACCGAATTCGCCGCTCGTTTGGCAAGAGAATCGGGCGCATTGGCGGTCTTGTTTTACGGCTCCAACCTGCGAACCGGGTCGCTTGAAGGCGTGCTCGACTATTACGTGCTGCTTCCGGGCGCGCAGCAGGAGAGAATCTGGCCGCGGGTAAGCTACCGCGAATGGGACAAGAATGGCACGATGTTGCGTGCCAAGATCGCCACTATGGCGTTGGCGCAATTTGCCAAGGCAGCTTCTGGCCTGTCGCGCGACACCACTATCTGGGCGCGTTTCGTGCAGCCGTCTGCATTGGTTTGGGCGCGTGATGATGATGCAAGGGTGCAGACGCTTGATGTACTGTGTGCAGCAGCACAGACCGCAGCGCGATTAGCTGTGGCGCTAGGGCCGGCGAGTGGCACGGCCGATGACTATTGGCGCGCATTGTTCCGGGCCACCTACAAGGCGGAATTCCGGGTCGAGAAAGCGGGCCGCGAAGACAGTATCTTGTCAGTCAATGCAGCACATTTTGATGGGCTGTTGCCTCTGGCGCTCGAGGCGCAAGGAATTGCGTTTGATGAAGGTGGGGGGCGGCTGACACCCAAACTGACGGACAATGCCCGGCGCGAAATTCTATCTTGGTGGAGCCATCGTCGACGGCTTGGCAAGCCGCTCAATATCCTGCGCCTGCTAAAGGCGAGCACCACGTTTGACGGTGCCGCACGGTATGCCGCGTGGAAAGTAGAGCGCCATACCGGCGTGCCAATTGAAGTAACACCCTGGCGCGAAAAGCACCCCGTGCTGGCCGCACCGGGCGTATTGTGCAAGGTCTGGCGAGAGCAAAAGAAGCAGCGGGGCTGAGCCTGAAGACCTCTTACATATAGCGCATGTTGATGCGGATCGATGTCACACCTTCGCCGATTTCAAACGCTGTCTTGCGGTAGCTCGGCTTGCCCAGGTTGAAGATGTTGATCGACGGGTTGTTCGACATCGCACCGCCATCGCTGGTGATGTCAGTGCTGCCATTACCGTTCACGTCATGGCGTACGGCGATGCCGTAGATGCCTGCGCGTGGCACAGGCATGCAGAAGACCATGTTCCCCTCGCGCGCCGGCGCTTCGATGCGGTGAATCCATTTGCCACGCTCAAGCCAGTCAGATTTTACTCCGCGATAGCTCTGTACGCGGATTTTGCCTTCAGACGACTTGATCCCGGCGACGGTAACCCGCACCGCAGGGCCTCCACCCGGTGCGCACGCGCGCATGTTGTTGGAGATTTCCTGACGGTAGGTAACTGGAGCAGCGTTTTGCGCCCATGCGGTCGCTGTGACCGGAGCAATTGTAGCTGCGGCCAGTGCAATTCCAGCTGTGATCATTCCTGATCGCATCGTCTTGAACGTCCTTATCTCGTAAAACCCTGCTACCCCAATGGGTTGGTGCAGCATGGAATCGGCACGGGAATAGGCTTTTCAGGCCAATTCCACCACCCATTTGCATCGATTGGGCTGAATTCCGGCTGAATTGGCTCTGCGGGTATCCTTAATCCGGACTAACGCTGCGTGTGGAAAAGGCCGCACCGCTTCTTGTCGGCGAGTCGCGCTCAAAGCTACTGCGAGGAAACGCGGATTTTCCGGAAATAGGCCATGGCGACACCGCTGATCTCACCATCAATTCTCTCAGCTGACTTTGCGCGGCTGGGTGAAGAAGTGCGCGCGGTTGACGAAGCGGGCGCGGATTGGATCCACATCGATGTGATGGACGGGCATTTTGTGCCTAACCTCACTATCGGACCTGACGTGGTCAAAGCGTTGAGGCCGCATTCCGAGAAGACCTTCGACGTGCATCTGATGATCTCTCCGGTGGATCCGTATCTGGAAGCCTTTGCAGATGCTGGTGCAGATATCATCACTGTCCACCCGGAGGCCGGGCCGCACGTGCACCGCACGCTGCAGGCCATCCGCGCGCTGGGTAAGAAAGCCGGCGCAGTTCTAAACCCCGGCACGCCGGTGGAAGTGCTCGACAACCTGATCGACCTGGTTGATCTGGTTCTGGTGATGAGCGTCAATCCCGGTTTTGGCGGGCAGAGCTTTATCCATTCACAGCTCGACAAGGTCCGCAAAATTCGCAGCATGATCGATGCGACCGGGCGCGAGATCCATCTGGAGGTCGACGGTGGGGTCAACCCTGAAACCGCACGCTTGTGCGTGGACGCTGGCGCGGATGTGCTGGTTGCAGGATCTGCGACTTTCAAAGGCGGGCCGGAGCATTACGCCGCAAATATAGCGGCGCTGAAAGGCGCGCAGTGATGGACGCGCTCCTCTCCGGGTCGAGCGATGCCAAGCAGAGTGAAGACCTTTTTGGCGAGATCGAGGATGATCGTTCCGCGCTGCCGCTAAAGGATCGGCGGGAACAACCTACGTCCGAAGCAGACGCCGAGGCGGAAATGCCGCTCGCTGAATCGCGGGCTCTGGTGCTGAGTGATTTTGTCCCGCCCAAGGCGGACTTAACTGAAAAGCTGATCCGCTTTGCCTATCGTCTGGGTGTGGGCGGTGCGGTTTTGACGGCGCCTTTTCGCAAGCCCGCGCGCCCGCGTTTACTGGCTACGGTCGACACTCCACTGGCGGGAGACCGGGTGGCCGGTATGGCACTGCGTGCCGGGCATTTCATGATCAATGGCGTAAAGGCGCCGATCTCCGAAGTTGAATATCAAAGCTCATCGCGCGCGACACCACCGTTTGAACGGATGATCCATGGTTTCGCCTGGCTTCGTGACTTGGCGGCTGCGGGGCAGCGCGAACAATGCGTTGAAACGGCCGAACGAATTGCCGGGCTATGGCTCAAGGCTAATCCGAAGCCGGGCAAATGTGCGGCCTGGTATGTCGATTATACCGCAATGCGGCTGATGGCGTGGCTGGTTCATGCACCGCTTTTGCTATCGAGCAAGGATGGCAATTTGCGGGCGGACATGCTCGGCGCGATTGACGAAACCGCGCGCTGGCTGGACCGGGAAGTCCGGCGCTCAAGTGATCCGCTTGGCTCTGTGTTGGGTTGGGGCGCGCTGGTCGCGGCAGGCCTGCTGATGCCGCAAGGCAAGCCGCGCAGGCTCTATGCCGAGGCTGGCTTGGTTGCGGCACTGGGCGATTTCGCAGGCGAAGATGGCGGTGCGCTGTCCCGCAGCCCGATCGCACAGATGGACGTAATCGCCATGCTGATCGACCTCGAGGCTTGCTACAAGGCGACTGATCGCGATCTCCCGAATGCATTTGGCCTGATGCGCGAATTGCTGGTGCCACCGATCCTGGCATTGCGTCATGGTGACGGCGCGCTGGGCAATTGGCAGGGCACAGGTGCGATGCGGGCAGACAGGTTGGCCGCGCTGATTGATGCCAGCACAGTGCGCACACGCCCGCTGAAGGAAGTGAAGCACTGGGGGTTCCATCGCCTCACCGGCGGCAACACCATTGTTCAGATGGACGCAGCTCCGCCTCCGCGCGCCAAGCATTCGCGCTCTGGCTGTGCTTCTACACTTGCATTTGAAATGTCGGACGGCGCACATCGGGTGATCGTCAATTGCGGCGGCGCGGCGCTGGCAGGCGGCCTGGTGCCTCATCGGATTGAACAGGGCCTGCGCGCAACAGCGGCACATTCGACACTGATTCTCGACAATGTGAATTCCACTTCGGTGCTGTTGGGCGGCAAGCTGGGCAAAGGCGTTGAGCAGGTCGAGGTCGAGCGCAGCGAGATTGCGCGCGGCAATGCCGAGGTGCAGCGCATCGAAGCGAGCCATGACGGCTATGCGTCCCGCTTTGGCTTGATCCACCGCCGGATCCTGATGCTTCGTGGCGACGGCAGCGAGTTGCGAGGAGAGGATGTGTTGATGCCATCCACTCGCAAGGGGCAGCGCGGCAAGCTGGGCCTTGCCATTCGCTTTCATCTGGGGCGCGGCGTCGAAGCGCGGCTATCTGAAGACAAGCGCGGAGCCAGCCTTGTGCTGCCCGACGGCGCTCTGTGGCAGTTCCGCCTTGGCGGGAATGACGCAGGTGCAGACGTGGCCATGGAAGAAAGCATGTGGGTCAACGGTGACGGGCATCCGCATGCCATCGATCAGCTGGTGGTGCAGGGAATGATATCGCGCGGCGGGGGGCAATTCTCCTGGCTGCTCAAGAAAATGGGGTGAATTCCGAAGTGACGGACGTGGCAATCAAGCGGGCGCTGCTTTCAGTGTCCGATAAAAGCGGATTGGTTGAACTGGGTCGGGCATTGGCTGCTCGCGGGGTTGAGCTGGTTTCGACCGGCGGCACGGCGAAGGCGCTGCGCGACGCGGGGCTGGAGGTGCGCGACATTTCCGAGATGACAGGCTTTCCGGAGATGATGGATGGGCGGGTCAAGACTCTGCACCCAAAGGTTCACGGCGGCTTGCTGGCGGTCCGCGATAATCCCGAACATGCCGCCGCGATGGAAGAGCATGCAATTGGTGCGATCGATCTGGTTGTGGTCAATCTCTATCCGTTTGAAGCAACGGTCATGCGTGGGGCAGAGCGTGACGAGATTATCGAGAATATCGATATTGGCGGGCCTTCGATGGTGCGAAGTTCGGCGAAGAACCATGCCTTTGTCACCATTGTCACCGACGCGGCGGATTACGAGGAACTGCTGGGCGAACTGGACGGCAATGATGGCGCGACTTCGCTGGAATTTCGCAGAAGATGCGCAGCGAAGGCGTTTGCTGCAACCGCCGCCTATGACAGCATGATCAGCCAATGGTTTGCATTTGCCGATCAGCAGCAGCAGTTCCCCGAATTCCTCGCCGTCAACGGCAACGCGCCGACCGTGCTGCGCTATGGGGAAAACCCGCACCAGCAGGCGGCGCTTTATACGCCTTCGGGCCCGCATGGCGCAGGCATAGCCCAAGCCGAACAGCTGCAGGGCAAGGAGCTATCTTACAACAACTATAACGATGCCGATGCAGCGCTGGAGCTATGTGCCGAATTTGGTGGCGGTGATCCGGCAGTGGTCATCGTCAAGCACGCCAACCCTTGTGGCGTGGCGCAGGCTGGCTCGCTGGTCGAAGCGTGGGAAGCCGCATTACAATGCGATAGCGTCTCGGCCTTTGGCGGGATTGTTGCCGTCAATCAGGAGCTGGACGGCTCCACCGCCGAGCAGATCGCCAAGATCTTCACGGAAGTGGTCATTGCACCCAGCGTTACTGATGAAGCGCGCGAAATCTTTGCGAAGAAGAAGAACCTGCGATTGCTGACGGTGGGCGACTTGCCTGATCCTCGTCGCGGCGGGTTGATGGTGAAGCCGATCACCGGCGGTTTGTTGGTGCAGAGCCGTGACAATGGCGCGGTTTCGGAAAGCGATCTGAAAGTGGTGACCAAGCGCGAACCAACTGCGCAAGAGCTGAAGGACTGTATGTTCGCATGGACGGTGGCGCGGCATGTGAAATCGAACGCGATAGTCTATGCCAAGGATGGCGCGACCGCCGGTATCGGTGCAGGTCAGATGAACCGCCGCGATAGTTCGCGGATTGCCGCGATGAAAGCGGCCGAAGCGGCGGAAACCTATGAATGGGCGCAGCCAAAGACTGTCGGCAGCGCGGTCGCTTCAGACGCATTCTTCCCCTTCGCAGATGGTTTGATTGCCGCAGCTGAAGCGGGCGCTACCGCGATCATTCAGCCGGGTGGATCAATCCGCGATGATGAAGTGATTGCAGCGGCCGATGAGGCAGGTCTGGCGATGGTGTTCACCGGAATGCGGCATTTCAGGCATTAGTTTTTTGGGCCTCAAGCGCCGGCGCTCACATCCGTTCGCTTGGCTTTCCTCGCTCTCACGGCCTCACGGCCGCGTCGCTGCGGATGCCCGGTCGGGCTTTGACTGCCGTGACCTAGCGGCTCCACCAACGCCTGTGCCTCAGGATCTCATGTGCGCAGTTGTGCCCCGGTGCGCCCGTCACGCCGCCGCCGGGATGCGCGCCTGAGCCACAGAGCCAAAGCCCCTTGATCGGCAGTTTGTGGCTTCCTGCGCCGAGCGCGGGCCGCGCCGCCCACAACTGATCCAGGCTCATACGGCCGTGGAAGATATCCCCGCGCCACAGGCCGAACTTTGCCTCGAGCTTGCGCGGGGTATGGACTTGCCGATGCAGCACTAGCTCGCGGAACTCCGGCGCGTGATGTTCGATCACGTCGAAGACAGCATTGACCGCTTCGTCCTCGCGATCTTCGGGAAGATCAGGGTCGACATGCTGGCAAAACAGGCTCGCGACATGCTGCCCCTTTGGCGCGAGGCTGTCGTCTACAAGGCTCGGGATCAGCATCTCGACGATTGGCTGCGTGCTGAAGCCGCTCGCTTTCGCGCTGTGAAACGCCTGGTCCATGTAATCCAGCGAAGGCGCCATGATGATGCCGCTGCGCAAATGCGCATCGCCATCCGGCGCGTGGCGGAAGTTAGGCAGACCCGACAACGCGACATTCATGCGCAGACTGCCTGAACCTCCACGATAACCGACCATCGCGCGAGCGAAATCTGCCGGGACCGCGTCGCGCGGGATCAGTCGGTCAAATAGCGGCTTCGGCCCCATGTTGGATATGACGCGCTTGGCGCGCAGCACATCTGCATCCGCCAGTTCGACACCAACAGCTTCGCCGTTTTCAACCACGACCCGCGTGACGGGCGCATTGGTGCGGATCTCGACCCCTTTTTCGCGGCATGCCTGGGACATCATCTGCGTGATCGCGCCCATTCCGCCAATAACATGGCCCCAAGCGCCCTTCTTGCCATTCACTTCGCCGAAAACGTGGTGCAGCAACACATAGGCGCTGCCCGGCTCATCGGGGGACGCATAGTGACCGACACAGGCGTCAAACCCGAACGCAGCCTTGACCGGATCGCTTTCGAACCAGTCATCCAGCACTTCGCGCGCTGAACGCGTGAAGATCTGCAGGACCTGACGTTGGCGCTCGGTCGATAGCTTGGACAGGGCACGGCCCTGCATTGCCGCGTCCACCAACGAACGCAATCCGCCTTTGGGATCGGGCGGCACCTTCAATGCCAAACCGCGCAGCACCTCTGCGGCGTCTTCCAGCATGTCGAAGTATTCAGGCAAGCGCTCTGCATCGGCATTGGAAAACCGCGCCGCTTGCGCCTGGCTTGCTTCGAGCCCGCCGCCCATCAGCATGTAATCGCTTTCCAGCGGGAGATAGTTCGATACTGGCCGCTCTATCACGCGATAGCCGCGCTTTATAAGGTCCATATCTGCGATTACACGGGGCTGCAGCAGGCTTACAGTGTAGCTGGCGGTCGAATTGCGAAAGCCGGGGGCGAATTCTTCTGTCACAGCGGCGCCGCCGATAACCTCGCGCGCTTCCAAAATTTTCACTTTCATGCCTGCGCGCGCCAAATAGAATGCGCAGGTCAACCCGTTGTGGCCACCGCCAATGATTACTGCATCCAACATTCTGTCAGTCTGTAACCACAACTCGTCTCACTGCGAATAGACTTTTGATGAAACTCATGTTCACCGCTCCGCAACCAATCGAGGTTAAAAGGGCCTCAACAACACCAACAAAGACAGTTCGCGAGTACAGTACAAATGACGATTCTGAAATCAGATCTGCCCCGCAATTTCGGCATTGGGTTTCTGATCGGCGCCCTGATGGTAGGCGCGATGTCTGTACAGAACTGGGAAGCGCAAGTCGCAACTCCGGCTATGGCCGCGGCCGCGGACACAGAGTCTGCCGCTACCCAATAATGCAAATCCGCAAGTCATTAATGATTGCCGCAGGCGCATTGGCGCTCAGCGGGTGTTCGGTCGCGGCTACCGCCAGCGAGAAGATTGTCCAGGCGCCCGAGGCGGCGGTGCAAGCCAACGAGTCAGATGGCTTGCAGGTGGCGATCTTCGCTGGTGGATGTTTCTGGGGTGTCGAAGGCGTGTTCAGCCACGTGAGGGGCGTCAAGTCTTCGGTCTCCGGCTTTCACGGTGGCCGCGCAGATACAGCAACATATCGCCAGATTGTCACCGGCCTCACCGATCACGCAGAGTCTGTGCGCATAGTCTATGATCCCAAAGTCATCCGCTATGACGAATTGCTTCAGATTTTGTTTTCGGTTGTTACGGACCCGACCTTGCTTAACCGTCAGGGACCGGATGTTGGCGCGCATTACCGCAGCGCAATTGTACCCATGAACCGTGAACAGGCGCGAGTTGCGCGGGCTTATCTTGCACAGTTAGACGAATCCGGAGTGTGGGGCGCCCCGGTCGTCACTCAAATCGAATTCTACAAAAAGTTCTACCAAGCCGAAGACTATCATCAGGACTTCATGGCGAAAAACCCGCGACACGGATATATCGTGCGTTGGGACGCGCCGAAGGTCCGTGCACTTCAAGAGCTTTACCCGGAGCACTATACCAGCACGTTTCTGCGCGACGGTAGCTAGTCCAATCAAGCGATCTGGCGTAAGTACGCAGGGCGCACTATATACGCCCGCATGGGTAGCCATTCACATGCACATGAAGAGCATTCAGGCACTGGCCTGATCCACGCTGCGAAAGACGCCTTGATCGCTTCGGGTGAGCAATGGACCGGTATGCGCGAAGCCGTATTTACAGAGCTTGCGCAGCACGACCGTCCAGTTTCAGCTTATGACATTGCGGACAATGTTTCTCGCGAGCGCGGCAAACGCGTTGCGCCAAACAGCATATACCGTATCCTTGATCTCTTCGTGGCGAACAATCTGGCGCTTAGGGTTGAGAGTGCGAATGCATTCCTTGCCAACACCCACCCGGGTTGCGAGCATGACTGCATCTTCTTGGTCTGCGACGAATGCGGGGAGGCTACGCATATCGACGATGATCAGACTTCTGGTCGCGTGCGCGAACTGGCCGCGGGCTGCGGTTTCAGTGCACGCCGCCCGGTGATAGAGATTCGCGGGCTCTGCAAAGCCTGTAGGGGCTAGCCTTGCGGCCTTTGGCGCGACCAACCGTATGTTTTTGTGGTCAAAGCGTTCATCGACAGTTCGATAATTCGCGTGTAAATGCCTTAATCATGAGTCAACCACCGCACACACCGCTACTGGATACGGTTCAATATCCGGCTGATCTGCGCAAGCTCGACAAATCGCAGCTGCGCCAGTTTTCCGACGAACTTCGCGCCGAAATGATCGATGCAGTCAGCACATCGGGCGGGCATCTGGGTTCGGGTCTTGGCGTGGTCGAACTGACTACAGCGATCCACTATGTGTTCAATACGCCGGAAGATCGGCTGGTGTGGGATGTGGGCCACCAATGCTATCCGCACAAGATCATTACCGGTCGCCGCGACCGGATCCGCACTCTGCGCCAGGGTGGCGGGCTTAGTGGTTTCACCAAGCGTGCGGAAAGCGAATACGATCCGTTTGGCGCAGCGCACAGCTCAACCTCGATCTCGGCCGCCTTGGGCTTTGCAATAGCGAACAAGCTCAATGACAAACCTGGCCGCGGCATCGCCGTAATCGGTGATGGTTCAATGAGCGCTGGCATGGCCTATGAGGCGATGAACAATGCCGAGCAGGCGGGCAACCGATTGGTTGTGATTCTCAATGACAATGACATGTCAATTGCGCCGCCGGTAGGCGGTTTGTCGGCATATCTGGCGCGGATGGTTTCCTCATCCGAATATCTTGGCCTGCGTTCGCTTGCCTCCAAGGTTACGTCCAAGATGTCGCGCCGTGTGCACAAGGCGGTCGAGAAGGCAGAGGAATTCACCCGCGGCATGGTGACCGGCGGGACGCTTTTTGAAGAGCTGGGTTTCTATTACGTTGGCCCCATTGACGGGCACAATCTCGATCACCTGATTCCGGTGCTTGAGAATGTGCGCGACAGCGAACAGGGGCCGGTGCTGGTCCATGTCGTGACCACGAAGGGCAAGGGGTACGAGCCGGCTGAAAATAGCGCAGACAAATATCACGGCGTGCCAAAGTTTGATGTAGTGACGGGCGAGAAAGCCAAGGGCAAAGCCGGCCCGCCAGCCTATCAGAACGTATTTGGCGATACGCTGGCCAAGCTGGCCGAGACCGACAAGCGCATTTGCGCGATTACCGCGGCGATGCCATCGGGCACTGGCGTGGATCGCTTCGCCAAGGCGCATCCCGACCGCGCTTTCGATGTCGGCATTGCCGAGCAGCACGGCGTGACCTTTGCGGCAGGTCTGGCCGCACAGGGCATGCGACCGTTTGCGGCGATCTATTCTACCTTCCTACAGCGTGCGTATGACCAGGTGGTGCATGATGTCGCGATTCAGAACCTGCCGGTGCGGTTCGCAATTGACCGAGCGGGGCTGGTTGGTGCCGACGGCTGCACGCATGCAGGTTCGTTTGACATTACGTATCTGGCGACGCTGCCCAATTTTGTCGTGATGGCCGCAGCTGATGAAGCTGAACTGGTCCATATGACCTATACCGCCGCAGAGTACGATGAAGGTCCCATCGCATTCCGCTACCCGCGCGGTGGGGGTGCGGGGGTCCCACTGCCTGAAACCCCGCAGAAGCTGGAAATCGGCAAAGGCCGGGTCGTTCGCGAAGGGTCAAAGGTCGCGATTCTGTCGCTGGGTGCTCGCCTGGCCGAGGCCCAAAAGGCAGCAGACACTCTGGAGGCGAAAGGCCTTTCGACGACAGTTGCTGACCTGCGCTTTGCGAAGCCGCTCGATACCGAGCTGATCGAAAAGCTGATGCGTACGCATGAAGTTGTCGTGACAGTCGAGGAAGGCGCGATCGGCGGGCTGGGCGCGCATGTGCTTACCTTTGCCAGCGACGAAGGCTTGACGGATGGTGGGTTGAAAGTGCGTACCATGCGCTTGCCTGACGTGTTTCAGGATCAGGACGACCCGCATAAGCAATATGACGAAGCGGGCCTCAATGCTCCCGATATCGTTGCAACAGTTTTGCGCGCATTGCGGCATAATTCAGCTGGCGTAGAAGAGGCGCGGGCCTGAGCGAGCGCGGCCGGTGCGCATGGCCGCCCAATTGCTTGTTATGGCGGCCACCGCATATTTTGCGGTCCTGCTCCTCCTCGCTTTGGGACAACGTTACTTTATCTACCCCGCGCCCAAGGGCGAAGGTCGCGAAGTGCCGGGTTTCGAAGAGATACTCTACCGCACATCAGATGGGCTTGATCTCATGGCGGGTTACAAACCTGCGCGCGGCGGCATGCCGACGATTGTCTACTTCCACGGCAATGGCGCAGACTGGCAGAGTTCGGTCATCGCGACTGACCGGCTAACTCCGGCGGGCTACGGAGTGCTTGCAGCAGAGTATCGCGGCTATCGCGGCAATCCGGGCTCTCCAAGTGAGGAGGGCCTGTACGCAGATGGTCGCGCGGCGTTGGCCTTTTTGAAAGCACGCGGCGTATCGTCAAACGAAATGGTCTTGATCGGCAATTCCATTGGCAGCGGTGTGGCCAAACAAATGGCAATTGAGATCGACGCCCGCGCGATCATTCTGATCTCACCATTCGCCAGCTTGCCTCAGGTCGCCAGTGAAAAACTGTGGTGGTTGCCCGTGGACTTGCTTCTGCGCGATCGATTCAACAACATCGCCAAGATACCCCAAGTCAGTGCGCCAATCCTGCTGTTGCATGGCGATGCCGACGATCTGATCCCACACCACCATTCCGAGCAGTTGGCGCGTGCCAACCCGGCGGCGGAGCTGATAATCTTTCCGGGCGCCGGCCACGATCTTGCGTGGAATGATGAAGCGGAGCAAACTGTGCTGCATTTTCTGGAGGCGCTTGATGCTGCAGATTGAAACCACAGGCCACACCACTACGCTCACTATCGATCGCGCCGAGACAATGAATCCGTTGGGCGCTCCAGGCGATGGCGACACTTTCACCAAGGCCTGCGACGATATCAACCGCGATCTCAATGTGCGCTGCGTCATCCTGACCGGCGCAGGCCGCGCATTCAGCGCCGGCGGCGATATCAAGGCAATGAAGTCACGTAGCGGCACCTTCGGCGGTAGCGCGCCCGCAATCTCTGACGGCTATCGTGACAATATCCACCGCATGCTGCGCGCACTCTATGGCTTGCGTGTCCCGGTGATCTCCGCCGTCAATGGCCCGGCAATCGGGCTTGGCTGCGATGTCGCCTGCCTGGGTGATATTCGTATTGCGTCTGAGAAGGCGAAGTTCGGCGTAACCTTCCTGAAGCTCGGCATCATTCCGGGCGATGGCGGCACATGGATCCTGCCGCGCATAATCGGCGAGGCGCGCGCGGCAGAGCTGTTCTACACAGGTGACGTGATCGATGCCGCCACCGCGCTGGATTGGGGCTTGGTCAGCCGAGTTGTAGATCACGATGCGCTGCTCGAAGAGGCAAACGGACTAGCGAACAAAATCGCGGCTCTGCCCCCGCATGCATTGCGCCATGCCAAAAACCTGATGCGGCAAGGCCGCGACGTGTCATATGACACAGCCTTGGAGATGGCTGCGAACACGCAAGCTTTGATGCATCTGACAGAGGATCACATGGAAGGGGTCGACGCGCTGATCGAAAAGCGCGCGCCGAATTTCAAAGGCGAGTGACGCTTAACGGTAATCAGCTGGCAGCGGCTGGACCACTTCCTCGCTGATATAGATGATCGCAGGCGGCTGAGGTGGCGGCTCAACCGCGACCGGCCCGGCAGTTGGTTCAACTTCAGGCGCATCTTGCGGAATCAGGGAATCGGCGGGCTCTGGTCCGCGCATTATCGCTTCGATACTGCAATCGCGTGGCGGCGGCTGATTCTTGAGCGCAGCAATGTCGGCTTCGCGGTTGCACAGATAACTCTCTCGCAGCGCGTAGTAGGGATCATCACTGTCGTTGATCTGGCCGATCCGTTCATCAAACTCGATCCGGAACTCCAGCGAATTCACTGTGTAGGCGGGGATCGCGTAATAGGGCGTATTGAATGGCTTGCCGACGGCGAACGGGATTATGGCTTGATCGATCCCGCTGCCAAGCAGGTCTCGCAGCGTCGTTGCGCCGACCAAAGGCAAGACCAGAAACGGACCCGGCCCAACCCCATAATAGCCCAAAGTGTTCCCGAAGCCGTTGCGGCGGTATGGCAGATTGAAAGGCTCCTTCTTCGCAACATCGAACAATCCTGCCATGCCGACAGTGGTATTGATTGCGAAGCGCCCCACAGTCTCCAACGCCTTGCCCGGCTTTAGTTGCAGCAGATAGTTGAGCGCATTCACCGGCTCCATCAGATTGCGCAGAAAGTTCCTGAGGCCTTTGCGAATCGGGCTGGGCAAGTCTTCCTCGTAAACATCCGCAATCGGCTCCACGAAAGCTTTGTCGATGTCCCGAGTCAGTTCATATGCTTGTATATTGACGCTCTCCAGCGGGTCCTTGAGCGGATCGGCGCCTTCTCCGGTAACAACAATAACGTTCTCACTCTCGACAGGAGGCGAGCCGTCGACTGGCTCTTCAGAGACCTGTTTCTGCTGCGACGCTGCCTGCGCAAGCGCCACGGCTTGTGGCTGCATCACCAATGCAGCAGGGGCGCTTGAAACGAGTAGCGCAAAAGATGCCAGCGAAAACGCCATGCCTTACCTTTTCTGCCCCGCGTCCCTCATGTGGCACAAGATGACCGCTCAAGACAAATAAAAGCTTACTGGCAATAGCTTAACTGCAACCGTTCGTCTTATTTGCAGATCAGAGCCAGCGCCATATGCCGGCGGGCATACCGCCCAGCGGCATATGCACCCAACTGAGTAGGAGCCATAAGGCAATCCCGATTGCCCAATAGATCACGCCGGCGGTAAATATTGCCCCCCAATTCGGCCAATAGCTGGTGCGGCCTTCCCATTCTGCCCAGGCATCGCCCATCAGGGCTTCTTTCTTGCGATCCTGCAAATGCGCGCCAATCAGCGCTAGAATACCCATTGCCAATGCAGTGATGACACTGCGCCAGCTGTTCCAGAGAACGATGTGTGAAAAGGCCCAAATACCGATGGCCCACATCATTGGATGCCGCGTGACACGAAAGACGCCCTTTGGTTCGGCACGGGCCTGCTTCTCTGCGCCTGGCATCGGCAGCGCAGGATTGCCGGCCAATGATCCGGCGAGAAGAACAAGCGCGGGTAGCGTGAGGATGGTTGCTGCGATCCAGCCAAACTCGCCTGAACCACCAAGGTCGGCGACGGGCGCCGACTTATAGGCAAGATAAACCCAAACCAGCGTAGCTGCGCTGACGAGCGAATAAACGGCACTGAAGCCGCCTTCTTTCAGAACGCGGACCATTGGCGCGCGCAATGGATGCGACATCGCAAAATGGGTGCCTACAAACGCTACATTCGCAGCGATCAGTTCGACCAGAGCATTATCCATGGATCATCTCCCGACCATTCGCCGGGATTTGGCCACAGCTGCGCGCGCTTGGCAAGCGCGCGCTTGGGATAACTACCAATCGTATGCTTTCGGCCGGTCGCTTTCGTCGAGGTCACGATAGCGCTCGCGCAAGCGCGTCTGGTGACTTTCCAGTGGAACTTCGACGCCATCAATGAAGACGCGCAAAGCTGCGCTGGATACCTCGAGCGGGTCACCATCCCACACCACCAGATCGCCTACAGCGCCAGGCGCCAATACGCCCATCTGACCGTTCATCCCGATGGCTTCCGCAGGAGCAGAACTGATCGATGCGAAGGCTTCACCCCACGTCAGTCCGCTGGCGCGCGGCATCCGCGAAAGTGCCACCAGATTACCGGCATATTGCCGGTACATATGTGTGAAACGCGCGGTGGAGGCATTGAATGCCACCTCAACCCCGGCCGCGTGCATCCGGCCAATGTTGCTTTGAGTAGAAGCCAGCTGCTCGAAACGTTCGGGCAAATCCTGCAAGCTTTCAGCAATGACCGGGATTCCCGCGGCAGCGATCTCGCTTGCAACCATCCAGCCCTCGGTCGCTCCAACCAGTACCAGATCAAGTCGCGGAAATTCTTCGGCAAGCGCAATCACCGCTCGAATGTCCGAGGCGCGGTGAGCAAGCACCAGCAATGGCTGGCGCCCGCCAATCACGGGGCCCAGCGCTTCGGCATCGGCCCGTGTAAGCAGATTGTCTTCTCCGCTCCAGCGCCCGGCGGCAAAATCAGTTGCTTCACGCAAGGCATTGCGCAGCTCGACATGGCTTGCGGTGCGGCTGCCGCCGGCAATTCGCGCGCCGCTTTCCGACAGCGTCACCATTTGGAACGCACGGGGCTTCATCACAACGTCACCATTGCCCGACGTATCGATAATCGCGCCTTGCCCGGCGAAGATCGAGTTGGAATTGCCCGGCGCAACCACGGCCCGGGTAATGCCGTTCGTGCGGGCAACCAGAATGTGCTGAGAGACCGGGTTGATCGCAGGTGCCACATCCAGCGCTGCATTGAAACGCGAACTGCTGGCGCTGATATCATTGCTGGATTGGACCGCGCTAACATCAACCAGACCCAAGTCGGTGACCGCGGCGACTAGCCCGGCGGAGACCCAGGTTCCGCTGCCATCCAGCGTCGGAATGCCTCCCGGCACATTCACATCCGCACCAACATCAATGACCCTGCCATTGCGAACGACGACCGTAGCGTTTTCGATTGGCGCGCTGCCATCTCCGGTGGCAATTGTTGCGCCTGTTATGGCGAGGTCCTGCGCTGCGGCGGGAACGGTGAGAGCGAGCGCAGCGGTGGCGCCGAGAAATGTCTGACGGATCATTTCACATCTCCTTCACCTGGTTGGCCAAGCTCGAAGTCGCTGACAGGCCTGCGCTTGGGATCATACGCGTCGAACATCAGTGCGCCATCGACCCACACTTTCTCAGGCCGCGAGTAGACGGACAGTGGATCGCCATTCCACAATACAACATCGGCCATTTTGCCTGGCTCCAGACTGCCGGTCATTTTGTCGATGCCCATCGCGGTCGCTGCGTTCAGAGTGATCCAGCGGATCACTTCGCCATCGGGAATGTCGATCCCCATGCGCTCGCCGGCGGCCTGAGCCTTGGCTGCTTCCTGGTTCAGGCGCTGGATATCCTGATCGCTGTCAGAGTGGATAACTACGCAGGCGCCCGCTTGATGCAGTAAGGCCCCGTTCTCTGGGATCGCATCATAGCTTTCCATCTTGAAACCGTACCAATCGGCCCAGATCGCGCTGCACACGCCATTTTCGCGCAGCAGATCACCAATCTTGTAACTCTCAACGGCGTGGTGGAACGCGGTGACGCGGTATCCCATTTCCTTCGCCATATCCATCACAAGCGCCATTTCATCGGCGCGGTAGCAATGGTTGTGGACCAGGATTTCTCCATCAAGCACGCCCGCCATTGTTTCATTAGCGAGGTCACGCTTCCGGTCTTCATCGCCAGCCCAGGCAATCACGTCGAGCCACTTCTGGCGGTTCGTCGCAAAATTGCCCATTCGCGTCGACGGCTGGCGGTTCCGGCCGCCATAAACGCGCTTCGGGTTTTCCCCGCAAGCCATCTTCATGCCGTAAGGAGCTCCGGGAAATTTCATGCCCTGCACTGTGCGCGAATAGACATTCTTGAGCGTGACAGTGCGCCCACCCACGAGGTTGGCCGATCCGGGCAGGATTTGCAGCGCAGTTACGCCGCCGTTGGCCAGTGCGCGGCTGAATCCGGGGTCCTGCGGCCAGACCGAATGCTCTGCCCAGACATCGGGTGTAGTAGGCGCGGTGGCTTCGTTACCGTCAGAATGCGCAGGAACCGAAGGTGACGGATAGTTACCCAAGTGAGAGTGAATATCGATGATGCCCGGCGTCACATATTTGCCGGTCCCGTCGATCACGGTGTAACCGCTGGTGTCCAGACCGCTGCCTACAGCTTCCACCCTGCCATCTCGGAAGAGGACGGTGGTGTCAGCGAATTCGCGGCCTGTGCCATCAAACACGGTTGCACCTACCAGCGCGGTCGGCACACCCGGATAAGGACGATAAGTGCTGGGATAGGGGTTCTTGTCGAACTCGGCGGTTACCGGGAAGGAGTCTTGCCCACCTGTATCCGCCAATGCCTGACTGCTGCCGGTCGTGGCGCAGGCGGCCAGCGCCAGTGCGCTCCCCATACCTGCGAGTGCGCGCATTACGCCTGTCATGCGTATCCCCTTGCTAAAATGGTTGCGGGGCCCCGACGCATGCCGAGGCCCCCAATTCTTGCTCTTGATTAGTTAGACGAGCGAGTGGCCGGATGTATCCCGCCCTCTTGCGCTTCGAGGCCAGCTTCTGCGACGCCTTCGAGCGCTTCATCATCCTTGAGCGTATCGAGGTGCATCAGGCGCTTGATCAGCGGGCTGATCACGATAACCGCCACACCGACACCAACCGTGATCCAGCCAATCTGGCTGTAGACCGCAAGCACGGTTTCCTTGGCTGCGCCCTCGCCTGATGCGGCTTCGGAACCGGTCGCGGCCGCGATCAGTCCGGCAACGAAATTGCCGGTCGCCGATGCGAAGAACCATGTGCCCATGATCAGCGATGCCATATGCGCAGGAGCCAGCCTGTTCATGGCTGAGAGTCCGACCGGCGAGAGGCAAAGCTCACCCGTGGTGTGCAGCAGATAGATAAGGAAGATGAAGATGACCGGTGTCATATTCTCCATGCCTACTGAGTTTGCGCCAAGCACCAGCACAAGGAAACCAGCACCCAACTGGATCAGTGCCAATCCGAATTTCGCAGGCGTTGAGGGTTCCAGGCCTTTCTTTGCGAGCCAGGTCCACAGCCCTGCGAACAACGGCGCAAGCATGATGATGTAGATCGGATTGATCGACTGGAAGATCGAGGCAGAGACACCCTGACGGTCGACATAGCGGTCAGTGAACAGGTTCAGCGATGAACCCGCTTGCTCGAACAATGCCCAGAACAAGACCGAACCGATGATCAGGAACATGGCTGCGAAGATCCGGTCGCGGTCGTGGCCACCAATCTTGATCGCCTCCCATACAACGTATGCCACGAGGGCAAGTCCGAACACACCCAGTATCGTTCCAACGATCGCCTGATTCTGAACCAGCCACCACGTAACGCCGACGGCTGCGAAGCCGATAATGTATAGTACCCATTCGAACTTCATGCCCATGAATGGCGCTTCGAGTTTCTCCGGCACAGTGCTTTCACCTTTGCCCAGCAGCAGCGGTTTGAACACGATGAAGACGATGAGGCCCAGCAGCATGCCGATGCCGGCCGCGCCAAAGCCGTATGCCCAGCCATAGGTCTGGCCAAGGTAACCGGCGATGATCGTGCCGACGGCTGCACCAACGTTAATGCCCATGTAGAAGATGGTGTACGCACCGTCGCGGCGGATGTCGGTGCGCGGGTACAGCTGCCCCACGATGACCGAGATGTTTGCCTTCAGGAACCCCGAACCGACAATGATGAACGCGAGCGCGGCCCAGAAAACATCGATCATGGGGTTGTTCTGAAAGCCGGTCCCCGCTTCGCCTTCGAATGCCATCAAGAAGTGACCGATGGTCAAAAGCACGGCACCAAACAGTACGGCTTTGCGCTGGCCCAGGTAACGATCAGCCAGATACCCGCCTAGAACCGGGGCGATATACACAAGCGCTGTGTAGGCGCCGTAGATGACTGAGGCTTTTTCATCGTTGAAGAGCCAGTGCTGTGTCAGATAGAAAATCAGCAAGGCGCGCATGCCGTAATAGGAGAAACGCTCCCACATCTCGGCAAAGAATAAGACGAACAGCCCCTTGGGATGTCCGGCAAATTCCTCATTCTTGGACGTTACGATTGTAGCGCCGCCAATTAGCAGCAGCACCAGAAACGTCGCCGCGATGGCAACGATGATTTCTTCAAGTGTCATGAACGACCCTCCCCGTGGAGCTCATTGATTGGCCCGCGACCCAGCGGGCTTTAGGCGGCGCACCCTAGCGGCTCAATCTTGCATGTGAAGCATTTGTTTCAAGCGAAACCGCTTTTGTTGCTCTGCATCGGGAACTTGACGCGCATGACTGTGTTATGGCAGTGAAGCACTAATCGCGAGGGAAAACATGAGCCAGAACCGACCCGTCTATCTGAAGCTGCGCGATCAAATCGCAGCTGCCATTATTGAAGGCCGCTATGCCGAAGGTGCGATGCTGCCGTCTGTGCGTGCGCTGGCCGCTGAAGAAGGTGCCAATCCGCTCACGGTGGCCAAAGCATATCAGCAGTTCCAGAACGATGGTCTGGTTGAGGTTCAGCGCGGCGTAGGCATGTATGTGGTCGACGGCGCGGCTGATCGCCTGCGTAGTCAGGAACGGCAGAATTTTCTCGATAAGGAATGGCCCGAAATTCGTGCGCGCATGAAACGACTTGGGATCAATCCGGCCGAACTCGCTCAAAGCGCCTGAACAAGCGTAGGGCAGTCTAAATAGCTGTCTGGATTCGCGAAAACTCTCCCGCGTCGCTTGCGGAATCCGCGATTTGCTGTACCTTGATTCACTGGGGCTGAAGCTTCCTCTCGGGTCGGGGAGGCTTTGCGGTGGGGTACACCCCAAAATTGCGGCTGCCGCCTAGCGCGGCTGGGAGAGAAAAATGATTAGATCCGAATTGCTGCAGGCGCTTCATCAGGACAATCCGGAACTGCGCGCTGAAGAAATCGAACAAGTGGTGGACATCTTCTTTGATGAAATATCCGACAGGCTTGCTGAGGGCGGGCGCGTGGAGCTGCGCGGATTTGGTGCTTTCTCTACGCGTGAGCGTGAAGCGCGCGTCGGGCGCAATCCGCGCACTGGCGAGGCGGTTGAAGTTCCTGCCAAGCGTGTGCCGTATTTCAAAGCTGGCAAGGACATGCGCAAGCGCTTGAACGACGAGTAACGGTCTTCCTACTCTCAAAGTCTCAAATCCGTTGCCGCGGCTAAGCGGTATCGCTATGCGCTGCCTCCGCATGGTCAGTACGCGGCCTGCGCGGGTGTGGCGGAATGGTAGACGCCGGGGACTTAAAATCCCCTGATCCTATAGATCGTGTGGGTTCGAGTCCCACCACCCGCACCAGCTTCAATTGCCCTGCTGACTTGCGACAGCCTCCGTCACCGAAAACTGTATCGATACCGGGGCATTTGTGCCTGTGTTTTGGCGTGATGCCCTGACGTCATTGCTGCAAGCTTTAGCGTTAGCTCCGTCTTAACCCCTATTCGCGTAGGTCCCCCTTATAAACTGTGGCCGGTTAGATGCGTTTCAGCGCGGCCAAATCGGGACGCAGAAGTCAGGGGTATGCAGCAATGGATCAGGCGGCCTTGAAGCCGGACGCAGGATTTGAGACGGTGGAGCCGGCGGAGCAACGCGCGGCCCGTCGGTATTCCCTGCTTATACGACCAGCCAAACTGGTATCGCCGCAGGGTGAATTCATCTGCGTGTTGCGAGATGTATCGCGCACCGGGGTAAGCGCGAAGCTGTTCCACAAACTGCCCCGCTGCGAAGAGTACACTTTGGAGATGCAGAACGGCCAGGCCTACCAAATGGCCAAAGTGTGGGAGCGCGATGGCGAGGCGGGCTTCGCTTTTTCCAGCCAGGTGGATATCGGCACTCTGATAGCCGAGCCAAGCAACTTTCCGAAGCGTGGATTGCGTTTAGATCTGAGTTTTCCGATCACTATTTCAGCAGCATCGGTTGCGCATATGGCATTTGTCGAGAATTTCTCTCAGCAAGGCGCCCGCTTGGTTTGCAGCGGAAAACTGGCGATCGATCAGAGTGTTATGATCGAAGGCGATAATTTGCGAGCAATTCGCGCCAAAGTGCGTTGGAGGCGCGGGGACTGCTATGGCATCGTCTTTGATGACACTTTCTCATTGCGCGATTTTGCTCAATTGGTCGCGCAGATGCAGTGCCCGGTTCTGTTTGAGTAGATTTCGGCGTGAATTCCTGCGCAGTGCTAACTCGGCGTTAACCAATTTCCTTCACTCCACGGTCTGTAACCGTTAACGGGGGAATTGATGGAAAACCCTGCTTCCAAAGGCCATGCCGCAGTGGATGTGGATGTCGCAATTATCGGAGCTGGTCCAGCTGGGCTGACCGCCGGCTATTTGCTGACAAAGCAAGGCAAATCAGTCGCAATTATCGAAAAAGACGCGACCTACGTTGGCGGTATCAGCCGCACGGTCGAGCATGAGGGCTACCGCTTCGATATTGGCGGACACCGTTTCTTTTCGAAGAGCCAGCAAGTCGTGGACTTGTGGAACGAGATCCTGCCGGACGACTTCATTCAGCGCCCGCGGATGAGCCGCATCTATTACGAAGGCAAATTTTACAGCTATCCGCTGCGCGCGTTTGAGGCCCTGTGGAATCTGGGCATTCTGCGCTCCACCGTCTGCATGGCCAGCTATCTTCGCTACAAGCTTTTTCCGATCAAGGACGTCAAAAGCTTTGAAGACTGGACCACCAATCAGTTTGGCAAGAAGCTCTATTCGATCTTTTTCAAGACCTATACCGAGAAGGTGTGGGGCATGCCGTGCAATGAAATGAGCGCGGATTGGGCAGCACAGCGCATCAAGGGCTTGTCGCTCTGGAATGCGGTGACTGACGGGCTGAAGCGTTCGCTTGGCCTGAACAAGAAACCCAATGACGGGCAGGAAGTAAAAACCCTGCTTGAGACCTTCCGCTATCCGCGGCTTGGCCCGGGCATGATGTGGGACGCAGCGCGTGACAAGATCATCGCCACGGGCAAAGGCCAGGTGTTGATGGGTCATGCGCTCAAGCAACTTGCCAGCGACGGCAACGGCGGATGGTCTATGACTGCCGACGGACCCGAAGGCGAAATTCAGATCCGGGCGAAACATGCGCTCAGCTCCGCACCGATGCGCGAACTGGCCGCGCGTCTGCATCCGCTGCCTGAAAGTTCGCTTCAGGCTAAGGGTTTGAAGTATCGCGATTTCCTGACGGTTGCGCTCATGGTCAAGTCCGAAGACCTGTTCCCGGACAATTGGATATACATCCATGACGACCGTGTGCAGGTGGGGCGTGTGCAGAATTTCCGCAGCTGGTCGCCTGAAATGGTGCCAGACGAAGACATGGCATGCGTCGGTCTTGAATATTTCTGTTTTGAAGGTGACGGGCTTTGGTCGTCATCGGATCAGGATCTGGTCGAGCAGGCCACTCGGGAAATGGAAATTCTGGGCCTGTGTGACCCGGCCCGCGTGATGAGCGGGGCGGTTGTCCGTCAGGAAAAGGCCTATCCTGTATATGATGACGAGTACGAGGCGAACGTTGAGGCACTGCGCGTTGAGCTCGAACAGAAGCACCCGACTTTGCATCTGGTTGGTCGCAACGGCATGCACCGCTACAACAATCAGGATCACGCGATGATGACCGCGATGCTGACAGTTGAAAATATCATTGCCGGGGAACGCCTGTACGATACCTGGTGTGTCAACGAAGATGCGGAGTATCACGAAGCGGGCGACGAAGGCGACGATAACGCCATCGGGGCACGCGAAGTGAGCAAGGATCAGGCCGCAGCTTTGCAGTCGGTGCGGGACGTGCCAGAACGGATCAAGAAATCAGCTTGATGCAAAGGGAACGACGCTGAGAAAACTCGTCGCTTCGTTATTTGAATGGCGTCTGGCCCGTTACGGTGTGGCAAGCGCGAGCGGTACAGCTATCGATCTCGCGAGCTTGTGGTTGTTGTATTCCATGGGTGTAGGTGCAGGTTTGGCCGCCGCAACAGGGTATGCGCTCGGCACCGCTGCACATTGGTTTGTCTCAAGCCGATTTGTTTTCCCGGATCGTCTTGCGAACGTTGGTCTTAAGCGTGGCTGGCAGCAAGTGCTGTTTGTCGTATCGGCCATATGCGGAATCGCCATGACCGGAGTGATTGTTGATTGGGGTGTTACGGCAGGTGCCCCACTATGGCTGGCCAAGGGTGCGGCCATGGCAGCGAGCTTCTTGGCAGTGTTTCTCATGCGGCTGACAATCGTATTCCGCGCGCGCAAATAAGACAGCCACTTCGCGAATTGTTAACCTTGTTTTGCAAGAGCTTGCTTCTGCGCTAACCTGCGTGTCCTTGGGGGGTACGGGTGATTTCCTTTCTTGCCAAACTGCGCGACGTCCGCTTGATCCGCTACGGCTTTGCCAGCGTGGGCGCTCTCGCTGTTGATGTTGGCGTATTCCTGGCCCTGTTGGCCGCGAACGTCGTAGCGGCGCCAGCTTCGGCGTTTGGTTATACCTTTGGTATAATTGCGCATTGGTTGCTGTCGAGCCGCAAGGTGTTCCAGGACAAGGTTGCGCACGGCGGCAAGGCCAGAACCTGGCAGAAAACCCTCTTTGTGATTTCGGCCTTATTGGGCCTTGGCCTGACCACAGCGATTGTAGGCGGCGCTGACTATGCCGGATTTGATCCGCGTTTGGCCAAACTTGTTGCCATCGTCGCCAGCTTCACGCTGACCTATGTGCTGCGGAGCAAAGTCGTGTTCCAGCACGGTAAAGACTGATGATGCGTGAAGACCGCAGACTGCGGAGTGGTCAAACCCCGACATTCAGCATCATCCTTGCGTGGTTCCTTGCGAGTGCAATCTTGCTCGCCATCGGGGCACCGCAGATCGTTGCAGGGCAGTATCATGGGCCTGACGATGCCTTGCGGATGGTGCAGGTGCGCGATCTTCTGGCGGGCCAGGGGTGGTATGACTTGCACCAATACAGGATGACTCCGCCAGACGGTACATTGATGCATTGGTCGCGCCTCGTCGATGTGCCGATTGCCGCCCTGGTGCTGTTCTTTTCATTGTTTCTAGAACCCCCCATGGCGGAGCGGGTCACAATGGTGGTCCTGCCGTTGTTTGCGCTGCTGCTGACCATGCTGGTTACCGGTCGCCTCGCCTGGAGACTGTTTGACCGCAAAACCGCGTTTATCGCGTGCCTTGTCATGCTGCTGCTGCCGGTGATCGTGAACCAGTTCAAACCGATGCGGATCGATCACCACGCATGGCAAATCCTGACAGTTGCGATGGCCGTCTGGGGCATTTCCTGGCGGAAACCCGGGCAAGGCGGGGCGATGGCCGGATTGGCAATGGCGGCGGGTTTGATGATCTCGATGGAGGTCATATTCATTTCTGCCGGCTTTGGTCTGATCCTGGCCATGAGGTGGCTCAGGGATCAAAGCGCACGCTGGTGGCTGGTGAGTTACTTGCAGGCCCTTGCTTTGGGAATGGTCGTCTTGTTCGCCGCCACGCGGGGATGGGTGGATCTGGCGCAGCATTGTGACGCGATCTCGCTTGCTCATCTGGGCTTCTTTGTGATTGTCGCGCTTGGGGCAGGTTCGCTGGCTGTGCCGAGCGCAATTCCGCGCATCCCCTTGATTGTCGGTTTGGGTGTTTCCGGGGTCTTGGGTCTGTCTTTCTTCACCTGGCTTGCCCCGCACTGTCTGGCATTGCCATTTTCCGAACTTGATCCGCTGGTTAGGGAGTTTTGGTACCTTAACGTTCTGGAGGGCAGGCCAGTTTGGTTCGCACCCCCTGTAAATGCGGTTGCAGCAATTGCGCAGCCGTTGTTTGCCATTCTGATCGCGCTTTATCTGGCGCTTCAGAACAGGGCCTGGCTGCGAGAGTGGTGGTTCGAGTATGCTGCCCTGTTGCTGATCGCCTACATTGGTGGCTTGCTCACTATCAGATCAATCGCCTTCGCCAGCATTCTGGCAGCTATTCCGATAGGCTGGTTTGTTGTGCGCATGATCGATCGTTGGCGTGCCTATAAAACCCTGTTGCCGAAACTAGGTGTGGCGATTGTGCTTTATTTCGTCCTGCTACCGGCTTTCCCGCTTGTCTTGAAGAACGCGCTCACGCCCGAAGAGGAGCCGGGCGAAGTCGGCGTATTATTCTCCGAAACGAAGTGCGATCTGGCGACCAATGTCGGGCGATTGAACGCGGTCCAGGCGGGGAGTGTGTTTGCTCCACTCGATATGGGTGCGCCACTACTTTACCAGACACACCATAGTGTGGTCGCCTCAGGCCACCATCGCACGCCCTTTGCCATGCGCGATGTTATCGCAGGATTTGTGGGAACGCCCGAGGATGCAAGGCTAGCCATTGATCGGCACCGCGCCGATTATGTTTTCATGTGCAGCGACCTGCTTGAGCCGCGTAATTTCAGCCGCCGCGGAGGCGAGGAATCTCTCGCTACCCGGTTGATCCGCGATGATCCGCCGCAATGGCTTGAGCGGGTGGATCTGGGTGGGCCGGACGAGTTCCGGCTTTGGCGGGTCGTGCGCGACTAAGTGGCTGCGCGATTAGGCCGGCTTGAAGTCCATCGCGATACCATTGATGCAGTGACGTTTGCCAGTAGGCGGCGGCCCATCTCCAAAAATATGGCCCAGATGACCGCCGCAATCGGCACAGTGCACTTCAGTTCGCGGAAATCCGAGCTTGTAGTCGACCGATGTTCCGACCGCATTTGGCTCGGCTCGATAGAATGCAGGCCAGCCAGTACCGCTTTCGTATTTGGTCTCGGATGAATAAATCAGATTGTCGCAGCCAGCGCAGTGATAGGTACCATCACGCTTTTCGTCGTTCAGTGGCGATGTGAAGCTGCGTTCGGTACCGGCCTCGCGCAGAATATAGAATTCGTCCTTGGTCAATCGACGCCGCCACTCGGCTTCGCTGAGCTGAAACGGGAAATCTTTCGCCTGCGCTGGCGACGTGCCACAAGCGGCCAGCACCGGCACAGCGGCACCGGCGCTCAGTCCGATCAGAACACGGCGGCGATCTGCGTTGGATTTCAGCTTCATCTCAGTCCCATCTTGTCTGCTCATGTAGGTATATACGGCAGGACAAGCGGTTTGGTTTCAGTCTCGGCCGATATGCACCGATCAAAACTGAGTGATTTCGACTTCCAGCTTGCGGAAGCCGTGCACGAAATTGGCGCGCACTCGCTCAATGTCGCCTGCGACATGAACGCGCATCCGGCGTTTGTGCATTTCTTCCAGCAAAACCCGCAATTGCAACTCTGCCAGCCGCGCGCCGACGCAGCGGTGAATGCCATAACCAAACGCGATATGGCGGCGCGCATTCTCACGCTCAATGTCCAGCTTGTCAGGGTTGTCGAATACTTCTTCGTCGCGGTTGGCCGACAGATACCATAGGACAACCTTGTCGCCTTTCTTGATCTGCTGACCAAAGACCTCGGTGTCTTCGGTGCAAGTGCGCCGCATATGTGCCAGTGGTGTCTGCATGCGCAGGATTTCCTGAACGGCATTGGGAATCAACTCAGGCTTCTGCTCGTAAAGTTTGCGCTGGTCCGGATTCTTGTCGAGCTGGTAAATGATGCCGCTCATCGAATTGCGGGTCGTGTCATTGCCGCCGACGATCAACAGTATCAAATTGCCCATGAATTCCTGCGGGCTCATCTGATTCATCGCGTCCGAATGAATCATCATCGAAATCAGATCGTCGCCGGGTTCCTTGTCGTGGGTCCGCTCGATCCACAGCGACTGGAAATAGGCGCCCATTTCGTTGAGAATTTCCCAGCGGATTTCATCCAGCTCGCGCACCGTCGCAAGCTCTGTATCACCTGACCAGTCAGACCAGAATGTCAGTAGGCGGCGGTCTTCCCAGGGGAAGCCGAACAGGATCGCCAGCATCCCAGTCGTCAACTCGATCGAGACCTTGTCGACCCAGTCGAAAACCTCACCGCGAGGCAAAGAGTCGAGCAGTTCGCCGGTCCGCTGACGAATCTCGCCTTCCATCTCGGCCATGCCGCTGGGTGTAAACTTGGGGGCGACAGTGCGGCGTTGACCGGTGTGCTGCGGCCGGTCCATGGCGATGAACATAGGCAACTCACGACGCTCTTCGATGCCGCGGGCGGCCATTTCTTCATCGCTCAACCGCTCTAGAATCGTGATCCCGCCGTATTCCCAACTGGAAGAGAATGTTTCTGGCAACGCTTCGATATGCTGAATCGCCTTGTGGCCGACTACTGCCCAATAGGGCCCGAACGGACTATCGGGAATATAGTGGAGTGGGCCCGCATCCCGCATTTCCTTGAAGATTGGCTGCCATCTGTTCTCAACGTAGATGTCGCTCCGGCTTACATCCCATTTATGGGTGTGCTCCAACGCGTCCTCGGGATGCTCCGCGAAATGCTGTTTCAGCGCTTCGTAAGCGGATGGGGATCTGCGCACTTCGGGGCGCTGCGGAGCAATTGTAGCCATTTTTCTCTCCTGCGCAGGCGACTCGTCGAGCCGCCCGTCGTTTCTTTTTTCATCCTGCTCTTATTGACAGCGTTGTCAATAGTCAGTTGCGATTTGCGACCTACTCTCGCCGTTCGGGTGTCAGTTCTGCCGGGCAAAACGCAGTTTAAGCCGCTCTCCAATGCCGCGTTTGGGCCCGCCCCCACCTGACTTCATCACCCGTTTGCGGAAGAGCTTTGCGCCAAGGCGGACGAATATCGCGACCCACATTGCCTGATACGCCAACGCGCCGATCAGCGGCAGAATCTCGGGATATTGAGCAGCGCGTGCTGTCATCGCGAAGGGTGAACTTAGCGGGAAGAGGATTGCGGCCAGTTCTAGCCATACGGTGCCACTGAACAGTGTGAACATGCAGAAGAAGAAAATGAACAGCTGCAGCATGGTAACCGGCATGGACAACGTCTGCACTTCGCGCACTGTGCTGGCGAGCGCTCCAATCGCAAGGAAGATCGAGCCTATCAGCAGATAACCCATTGAAAAATTGATCACGAACATCAGCGTGAACAACGGCCATCCAATCGCAGGCGTAGGCATGCCGGTAATCGTTGCCTGCACATCGCCCACGTCCCCGGCAATCCCGATGAAAACGGCAATCGCGCTGAACCACACCATTATTCCGACTAATGAAACGGCCAGCATCGCGAACAGCTTGCCCAGGAAAACTGCGTCCATAGGCAGCGCTGCAGCCAGAATTTCGATGATCTTGTTGGCCTTTTCTTCCACCAGATTTGAAAGCACCATACCTGCAAGCAGCATCATCAGGAGAAACAGCAGCGTCATCGAAAGCTGCGCAGTGTCCTGCCGCTCGTCTCTGACCTTGGTGCCGCTAACCTGAGAAATCTCGGTCTCAAGCGCAGGATAGGAGATTTCCTGCTTACCTTGCGCAATCGCCAAATGCATTGCCACAAAGCCGCGCCAGGCGTTCATCTGTTCGCGCGGCGCAACGAGCTTGGGCGAATCCAGTGTGCCCATCAGCACCGCGCCATAGCGCCCCGTGTTGTCTGCCAGCATTTCTTGCGGATCGAGTTCCTTGTAGCCTTCGGCCCGATCAAAAAAGTAGAAATGCGGGATTCGCGCCGGTCCCAGTTCGTCTTCGATCTGCCTATGCGCGGCGCGGATTGCGTCCATATCCTCGCGAGGCATTTGCATCGCGATCCGGGCTTGATTCGATTGCTCTGCAGCTGCCGCGCCAAGCCCGCCGGATGCCAACCCGATGATCAACGGGAAAATCGGCCCCAGAAGGAAGAACAGGAAGCTTCGGCTGAACAGAATTGCTACAAAGTCGCGTCGGGCGACCACGAAAGCCGCCTGTACTGTCGAGAGTCGCGAATTCTGGTGAGAGGTGATGGGAGGGGGAGCTGCTTTGCTCATTGCCTGCCCTCCTGCGCCTTTTCCTCGTCCATAGCTCGCGCGGCGGCTTCACCTGCGATCGACACAAAGGCATCATGCAAGCCGGCCCGCTCGATAGACAAAGATTCAATGCCCGCTTCGCCTTCGATCAACTGTTTGAGCAAGGGCTCAATCCCGGTTTCGGGGAGCGGAAAGTGGAAGAAGTCACCTTCGCGTCGGGTGTCTGGTGGCAAGGCAGCGGTCCACGCCCCTTCGCGTTGATGCGTCTCAAGCCGGACCTGCGCAGGAATCCGGTCACGCGCCGCTTCCACGCTGCCGGCATAGGGAACCTTCCCGCCCGCAATGATGGCCACACCTTCGCAAAGCCGCTCTGCATGGTGGATGACGTGAGTCGAGAAAATGACCGTTACGCCATTGTCTGCCAGCTCGCGGATCATTCGCTCCAGCTTGCCCTGATTGATCGCATCGAGCCCGCTGAATGGTTCGTCCAGCACTACCAGGCGAGGTTGATGCACCAGCGTGCCGAGCAATTGCACAGTCTGCGCCATGCCTTTTGAAAGCTGACGGATCTGGCGGTCAGCAGCATGGCCCAGATCATGCCGCTCGAGCAGTTCGCGCCCTCGGGCGCGTCCTTCGGCTAACGGCAAGCCGCGCAATGCGCCCATGAAAGCGATGGCTTCGACAGCCTTCATGGCAGGGTACAGCCCGCGCTCTTCGGGTAAATAGCCAATCAGTCGTCCGATATCGTGCGGGTGATCATGACCGAACACACGCCGAATGCCTTCGTCTGGGTCGATGATTCCCAAAAGCATGCGCAAAGTTGTGGTCTTGCCCGCGCCATTGGGCCCTAAAATGCCGTAGATCGCGCCTTGTGGGATCGAGATATCGACCCCGTCAACGGCGGTCGTGCCGTCAAACCGTTTGACCAGCCCGCGCGCTTCAATCGCAAGAGGCGCGTCAGCACCGGCGTGAGCTGCATTGCCCGCAGGGGCGTGATCGCTTACCGACATGTCCATGGCTGCCCTGTTAACCGTCAGGGCTAAACGGGAGCAACCCCAAGCGTGGTTAACGCCGCTTCAAAATCGGACCTGAAGGCACGCATTGCGGCTGAAGCGGAGCGTCTGGGCTTTGCCGCGTTCGGCGTGACTGATGCGACGGACGATCCGCTACGCGCAAAGCGGCTGCATCAATGGCTTGGTGCCGGACATCACGCTTCGATGGAGTGGATGGAAACGCGCGCCGATGTAAGGCACGGGCCGCAATCGTTGTGGCCGGAGGCAAAAAGCGTCATCGCGCTGGGCATGAGCTATGCCCCTGCCGATGACCCGCTGGCTCTTGAGGCGCATCCGGAAAAGGCGCGCATCTCCGTCTATGCACGCGGCAAGGATTATCACGATACGGTCAAGAAGAAGCTCAAAGCATTGGCGCGCTGGATGGTCGAGCACGAGCCTGATAACGAGCTAAAGGTCTTTGTAGATACCGCGCCGGTGATGGAAAAGCCGCTGGGCGAAGCAGCTGGAATCGGCTGGCAAGGCAAGCACACCAACCTGGTCAGTTGTTCGCATGGCAATTGGTTGTTTCTGGGCGCGATCTACACAACGCTTGAGCTGAAGCCGGATAATCCACATTCGGATCGTTGTGGATCATGCAAAGCCTGTCAGGTGGCGTGTCCAACTGACGCTTTCCCGGCGCCGTATCAACTGGATGCCCGGCGTTGCATTTCGTATCTTACGATTGAGCACAAAGGCCCGATTGCGGAGGAGTTTCGTGAGGCATTGGGCAACCGGATTTATGGCTGCGATGACTGTCTGGCCGTTTGCCCGTGGAACAAGTTTGCAGAAACTGCGGCGTCAAATCGGGATTTTCTTCCCCGCGCGGAACTTGTGGCCCCCCGCCTGAATGAGCTGCTGGACTTGAACGACGCTGGCTTTCGCCAACTGTTCTCAGGCTCTCCAATCAAGCGGATCGGGCGCGACAGGTTCATCCGCAACTGCCTCTATGCGGCGGGAAACAGTGGCGATGCTACATTGCTGGCGCATGCAGAGGCGTTACAAAATGACCCGAATCCGGCGGTTGCCGATGCAGCCCGCTGGGCGATCACCAAGCTCAGAGCAGTTCCTTGAGCGGCACTTCCGGATCGGCGAGCAAATCCAGATCAACGTCATCTACCTGATTTTCAAGCAGCTTACGCCCTTGAACATAATCCTTGGTGTTGTTGACGCAGTCGAATGCAATCGGCCTGCCTTCCTTGAGGTATACGATACTGAACTTGCGCTCTGCTGGATCACCGCGAACCATCGTCTGGTCATAGTCGATTGACAGACCGGCGGTCTGCAACTTCAAATCATACTGGTTGGACCAGAACCACGGCAGCGCGTGATACGGCTGCTTGTCACCCATGATTGCGCGCGCGGCTGTGTTCGCCATGTCATTGGCGTTCTGGACCGACTCCAGCCGGATGATCGCCTGACCAGCATAGGGGTTCGCATGCGCGGCACAGTCACCGATTGCATAGATGTCGTCGAGCGTGGTGCGGCAGAATTCATCCACGTCAACTCCGTTTGATCCTGCAGCGCCCGCCGCGATCAGCGGGCCGACAGCTGGCACGATCCCGATTCCAACGATCACGGCGTCACAGGGGATGACTTCACCATCGGCCAGCTTGACACCCGTGACCTGACTGTCTTCGCCTTCGATGGCTTCAACCGCTGTTTCCAGCCGCACATCCACGCCGTGTGCGCGGTGCTCTGACTCTATGAATCGTGAAAGTTCTTCGCCGGCGACACGTGCCAATACTCGCGGTAGTGCCTCCAGCAGTGTTACCTCACAATCGAGCTTGCGCAGCACGGCGGCTGCCTCCAGCCCGATATAGCCACCGCCGATCACGACGAAACGTCGCGCGCCAGATTCAAGCTGCGCCATGATCATATCAACATCGCGCCGGTCGCGCACGGCGTGCACCCCTTTGAGGTTCGCACCGGGGCATGAGAGCCTGCGCGGATCGCCCCCGCCCGCCCAGATCAGCTTGCGATAACCGATTCGTGCGCCATCGCTCAGAACCACCTCGTGCGCCATCCAGTCAATGTCACTGACCATTGCGCCCAAGCGGATTTCAATACCCTTGCCTGACCAGAACTTTTCAGGCCTGATCATGATCCGCTCAAACGGCTTGTCGCCCGCTAGATATTCCTTCGACAGCGGCGGCCGCTCATAAGGCGGATAGGCATCGCGCCCCAACATCAGGATTGAATCCTCGTGTCCTTGCTGTCGCAAAGCAATTGCTGCTTGCGCCCCGCCATGACCCGTTCCCACAATGACAATGTCTGCACTATCCATAAGGCGCAGGGCTTGCCGCAAAACGCGGCAAGGTCAAGTGCCGGTGTGCCGGCGGCGCCTTAGCGCTCGAGCAGATTTCGCGCCTGGATGGCAATCTGCGCCAGAACGGCCGGGGCGACCGGCGTATGCAATTGAGCGCGTCCGATCATGGAGCGGAACTGCGACACCGACGCCTCATGGTTGCTGAGCCATTGCTCGACAGCAACAGCCGGACCCGACTTGCGATTTGCGCGGCGACGCAGGAAATCCAATCGCATATGCTGGAAATCGCGCGCAAGGCCGTTGACCAGCAAGCGTTCCCACGGATCCGATGGCGCCATGTCCTCTGCGGTTTGCTGCGCCCAGTCCAGACCCAGCTTGGAGCCAAGCTGGGTGAATGCTTCAGTCAGGACTTCCGGTGAAATCCCGCTGTCGCGGGCCAGCCCAGCCAACCCGATTGAGCCATCAACTTCAAACAGATGCACAACTTTGCCAGCGGCGGCTTTTGGCGCACCCAGTTCGACAAAATGCTGGCAAAGTTCGGCCGAGCGTTCGCGCGCGGTTTCCGTCAGCAGATCGCCCGAATGCTTTTCCAGCTGACCGATCCCTTTCGTCAGAGAATTGATCAGCTCACTCGGAGCGAATCCGGTGCCTCCGTGGCGCAAGAGATCCGCCATGTGCGAACTCATCGCTGCCGCAGTTCGCTCTAGCAGCTTGAGCCGCGCGGTCTCCGGCATATCACCGCTCTCGATCGCCTGCCAGATCTGGTCCATCTCCAGCAGCTCTTCGATGACAACGAAGCTTGCGGCGATTTGGGCCAGACTTACACCTTCCTCTTCGGCCAGTTCGAAAGGATGGATCAAGCCCAGGCGGTTGATCATGCGGTTGGCAAGCTTGGTCGCGATCAGTTCGTCGCGCAATTGGTGGGTGAGGATCTGCTTGCGGAAATCCTTTTGCAGCGCTGCCGGGAAGGCTTCGATCAGCATTGGCTCCAGCGCCTTGTCGCCGATCCAGTCGGCTGCCTCTATTGCGTCTTGCAGAACCAGCTTGGCTGAAGACAACAGCACAGCCAACTCTGGCCGGGTCAGGCCTTTGCCTTCGCTTGCGCGGCGCGAATAGGTTTCGTGGTCAGCCAAACCTTCGGTCTTGCGGTCCAACGCATCCATTTCCTCGAGCTTCTCGATCAGCCGAACATGCGATGCGGTTGCCTTGACGCCTCCCATTTGAGCGATGGACAATGCCAGTGCCTGAAGCCTGTTGTCCTCAAGCACGATGTCAGACACTTCGTCCGTCATTTGCTCAAGCAGCTTGTTGCGCTTCTTTGCAGACAGCTTTCCGCCTTGTTGCGCGGCTGCCAGTGCAATCTTGATATTCACTTCATTGTCAGAACAATCGACGCCGGCGGAATTATCGATGAAGTCTGTGTTGATACGCCCACCGCAAAGCGCAAAGGCAATGCGCCCTGCCTGCGTCACCCCAAGGTTGGCGCCTTCACCAATAACTTTTGCGCGGACATCGCCCGCATTCACCCGCAACGCATCGTTTGCTGGATCGCCCACTACTGCGTTGTTCTCTGATTCTGCCTTGATGTAGGTGCCGATTCCTCCAAACCAGATCAGATCAACCGGGCTTTTCAAGATCGCGCTGATCAGGGTATCGGGGTCGAGTTCGTCCTCCTCAATGCCCAGCACTTCGCGCGCCTGCTTTGATAGTTTGATCGACTTTGCGCTGCGCGGATAGACACCGCCGCCCTTGGATATCAACTCGGCATTGTAATCATCCCAGCTTGAGCTGGGCAGATCATATATCCGCTGCCGCTCTTTCCAGCTTTTGGACGGATCCGGATCCGGGTCGATAAAGATATGGCGGTGGTCAAACGCTGCAACCAGCTTGATCGCCTTCGACAGCAGCATGCCATTGCCGAACACATCGCCTGACATGTCGCCGCAGCCGACTACGCGCACCGGGTCCTTCTGGACATCCGTGCCCATTTCCAGGAAATGCCGCTGAACTGACACCCATGCGCCCTTCGCAGTGATGCCCATCGCCTTGTGGTCATAGCCGTTCGAACCGCCGCTGGCGAAAGCGTCGCCTAGCCAGAAATCACGGCTTTCCGCTATGCCATTGGCTATGTCTGAGAAGCGCGCGGTGCCTTTGTCCGCTGCCACAACGAAGTAGGGGTCTTTGCCATCAAGGATACGCACATTGTCTGGGTGGGCGACTTTGCCGCCGGACAGATTGTCTGTGATCGACAGCAAAGTGCGGATGAATATTTCGTAGCTCGCCTGACCTTCGGCGGCCCAGGCTTCGCGATCCTTTTGCGGAGATGGCAGCTGCTTGGGATAGAATCCGCCTTTCGCGCCAGAAGGAACGATTACCGCATTCTTCACTTTCTGCGCTTTCATGAGACCAAGGATTTCCGTGCGGAAATCATCGCGGCGATCTGACCAACGCAGGCCTCCACGTGCAATCGGGCCAGCGCGCAGGTGGATTCCTTCGACCCGGCGTGAATAGACGAATATCTCGCGCCATGGCACCGGCTTGGGCAGATTGGGGACCAGCGAGGAATCGATCTTGAACGCCAGCGCTTCGTCGCTTGCACTTGCAAATGCATTGGTGCGCAGGATTGCTTCGACCAAGGCAACATAGAGCCGTAGCAAGCGGTCATCGTTGATGGCTGAGACCTTGCTCAGACCTCTGCGAATGCTGTCCCTTGCCTGTTTGGCCGCATCATCGCGGCCGTTGCCGAACTTTGGATCGTTCAGGGCCCGGAACAGGCCAATGATGTCGCGCGTGACCTGAGCGGCACGGGTGAGCGCGTCAACGACGGTATATATCGTAAAGCTCATTCCCGCCTGACGCAGATAACGGTAAAATGCGCGCAGCCAGTTGGCCTCATTCGCGAACAGACCGGTTTCGATCACCAGGCGGTTGAACGGGTCATCCTCATTTTCGCCGCTCAAGACTCCAGCGATAGCGTCCTCGATGATCTCGGCGCGATCCAGAAGGCCTTCAGTCTCTCCGCCGTCTTTCAGCGCGAGCGTGAAATCGTGGATTGTCCCAAGCTCACCTCCCTCAAGTGATGTGGGCATCTCGGTGAGCACCCGGAAGCCGAAGTTTTCGAGCGCCGGGACCGCGTCAGAAAGCGGTAGTGCACCCTCTTCCTGATAAACCTTCAGCCGCAGTCGATCACTGGCGTCGTCTGGTAGACGGCACAGGCGGGCATCCCGCTGACGGCTGTCGCTGGCCCCGATCTTCCGCAGGCGCTGGATATCGGTTGCTGCTTCGCGCGCGCCGTAATGATTGCGATAGCCGACAGGAAATGCCGGCGCGTATCGGCTTGCGATCGCTGCCGCACGAGACGCATCTTCGCTTTCGGCAAGGTGCCGCTCAACCGCTTCGTTCCAGCCGCGCAGCATGTCTTGCAAACGCGTTTCCAGCGCGCCTTCGTCCAATGTTGATTTAGCGTCGCGGATATCCAGTACAAAGCGCAGCATGGCCAGATTGCCGCCTTCGATATCGAGGCTCCAATCGAGCATTTCGGTGCCATCGATCTCGGTCAGCATCGACTGAATTTGCTCGCGCACCTTGGTCGAATGCAGATCACGCGGAAACCAGACGAAAGCAAAAACGTGCCGCTCCAGGGGGGCTTGGACCAGCGCCAGGCGTGGACGCGGGCGATCCACAAGGCTCATCATGGTCGTAGCGACGCGTTCTGAGTCAGCAGATTCAAACCCGATTAGCAGATCGTGCGGCAACGCGGTAAATGCGTGGACCAATGCCTTGTCGGCGTGACCGCCCGGATGAAAGCCAAGCCGGGCGGAGATCTCGCTCATAGACCGACGCAGACACGGCACCTTGTGAGGGGGGCTGGCCAAGGCGGCGCTGGTCCAGACGCCTGCATGGATGGAAATAGCGGTGAGCTTTCCGTCTTCGCGCACCGGAACCATGAAAAGGTCCAGAGGCACGCGGCGATGGACATTGGCGACTCTGTTGGCTTTCACGATCAGGATATCGCAGGGACGCCCGGCAGCGCCCTCATCTTCAAACCATTTGAAGGCGCGTTCATAAGAACTGTCGGCCAGCAACTGACGCGCGCTCTTGCGGCAAATCCCCAGCATATTTGCGTGGCTACCATCCCGCTTGCGCGTCAGATGTCCAAGCTGCGTCAGCATGCCTGAATTGAACCATTCGAGCAGCGCGACATTTTCGTCATTGCCCAAACGCTCCGCATCTTCGGCCATTACCGCCTGTAGTCTGGGCCAATCCTCTACTGCTCCACGCACATCGCCCAAAGTCGTGCGCAGCCGGCGCTCAAGCTCTCGCCGCTGGCGTGCATCAACCCGTTCAGTCTCGATGTAGATCATCGATTCGCGAGGTGCGGCCTTGGCATCTTGGCCATGAGGAAGACCTGTTAGCCTGCCTGCTATGCTGCGCTTGACCGGGATGATCGGATGGACCAATCGGTCAATCGAAAGGCCTTGATCCGAAATCGTCGCAGCGATTGAATCGACCAGAAACGGCATATCGTCATTTATGATCGCGATGCGCAAGAAACGGCGATCACCCGCGATTGAAACCATACCCAGCGCACTGCGCTTTTCTTCGCGCTCGCGCGCTGTGTCGAACACAAACTGCGCGGCTTTCTTTAGCGATGAAGGTTTGAAAGGCGTATCGCCGGGCAGGATCGATTCGCGCATGTGGCGCGCGATGTTCTTCACCATATCGTCAGCTGCAGTTTTCCCGCCCGAGCTGGCACTAGTCTTGGCCGCCATAGTCCTGCTTTCCCTGCACGCGCAATTTTCTATTGTTCGCGTTTATCAATGATGCGCCGATAGGCTTCTCACTGCGCCCCCGCAAGCGAAGAAACGTTCACATTTCAAAGCCGAAAGCGCAGAGACGGCTTTACATTAGAATTGTTCGCCACGCACAGTTTTTCCGCTACGGAATTATGCGCGGCGCTTATCGGTTCACGGCCTGCATAGTAAGATCGAGCGAACGCATGCGAGCCTCTGGATCATATGTCGCGCCGCAAACAATGATTTCATCCGCCTTGGTGCGTTCAACAAATGCGGCGATCTTCTCTTTGACTGTCGCAGGAGATCCGACAGCCGCGGCCTGACTCAAATGTTCCAGCATCGCTTGCGCCGGTGCTGGCAAAATGTCGGCGTATTCTGCGATTGGTGGAGGCAGTTTGCCGGGGTTGCCGCTGCGCAGCCGTACAAAGCTTTGTTGCTGGCTGGACGCAAGCAATTCGGCCTCTTGATCGGTTTCAGCTGCGAACACATTCATTGCCACCATCACATGCGGTCTTTCGCAATGCTCGGAGGGTTCGAAATCTCGCCGATAGAGCGCCAGTGCAGCGTCGAGATGGTCAGGCGCGAAATGCGCGGCAAAGGCATAGGGCATGCCGAGCTTGGCGGCGAGCTGTGCCCCGAACAAGCTTGAGCCCAACATCCAGAATTCGATTTTAGCACCGCGTCCCGGAGTGGCATTGATCGGCAGATCGACGTCACCGGTTATGAGTGCGCGCAGTTCCAGAACATCCTGCGGGAACATCTCGGCGGCCTGATGCAGGTTCTTGCGCAACGCGCGTTGCAGTTCAGGCCCGGCGCCCGGTGCACGCCCCAACCCCAGATCGATCCGCCCGGGAAAGAGCGCGTCGAGCGTGCCGAATTGTTCAGCGATCTGGAACGGCGTGTGGTTGGGTAACATGATCCCGCCAGAACCTATGCGGATGCGGGAGGTCGCGTTGCCGATGTGCGCGAGCACGACCGAAGTTGCTCCACCGGCGATGCCATCCATCGCGTGATGTTCCGCCACCCAGAACCGGCCATAGCCATATTTCTCTGCAGCTCTGGCAAGCTGTGCAGCGTTGGCCAACGCTTCGCTGACCGTGCCGCCTTCGCGCACGGGTACAAGGTCGAGTACGGATAGCTGTGTCATTCTGTCGCCGGTCCCAGCTGATCGAGATAGACCTGCGCGCTTTGCGCAAACTCGGTGTCTGGCGATAGTTCAACAACCGATTGCCAACTGCTGCGTGCTGCGTCTTCGCGCCCGTCAAGGATCGCGATGACACCTGCTTCCAGACCAATGGCCGGCCCCGTGGGATCAAGCTTGGCTGCCTGTTCGATCTGTTCCTGAGCCTCCGCCAGCTTGCCCATCCGGCGTAGGAGCGTGGCCGATAACAACCGTGTCTCCGCATCTTCGGGCTGCAATCGCCGCGCTTCAGCCAGCGCCTCTTCTGCTGCTGCCAGTTGATCAAGGCCCACCAGCACCCGTGCCCGGTCAAGTGCGATCAAACCCTGCATGCCGCCTGCACTTGCCGCCACTGCATCGCCGCGTGCCGCATCCAGCAGTACCAGGGCCCCATCCAGATCACCGGTTACCAATGCCGCGTTGCCCGCCATTGCTCCAAATCGTGCGCGCAGTCGGGCCTCTTTTTCAGGGGTCTCCTGGCGCGATGCAGTGAAAGCCGCGCGCGCCTCTTCCCATCGGCCGAGTTCTACTGACGCAAGGCCCAGACAATGGTTGGCAAGCACGCGATCCTGCCCATTGGTGGTGTCTCGCCGGATCTGCGCCTGGACATGCGCACGCGTCGGCTCTTTTTCCAGTTGATCGAGGCACTGGGCCAGCCAACTCGTGGGTTGAGGCGCATCTATGATTGAGAGTTCGCGCGGCGGACGGTCCTGTATGTCGGCGGAGTAATCAGGCACACCGCCGCGGGCTGGATCGAGCCCGGCTTGCAGCAAGAAAGGTAAAATTGTGGCAGTCAAAAACATTGGGTGATCCTAATCCAGAAGGCTCCAAACCTGTCGTTGGAGTAAGGCGATATCCTGCTCTCGCGACAGACGATGATCGCCGTCTTTGACCAAAGCAATCTGTACATCATCCGAACGGAGGTGTTCAGCAAGCCGCATACTGATCTGCCATGGCACGTCATCGTCCCGCTGGCCGTGGAGCAAACGTACAGGAGCGGAAATCTCGATTGGGCCTTTCAGGCGAAGATGGGTCTTCGCATCCTGCCAGAATTTGGCGTGCGTCGGGGTCGGCTCCGGTCCATAGGGATTGTCTTCGCAGATCGTCTCCCCCACCGCCAGCTGCGCTTTCTGTTCGTCCGAATATCCCCAGTCGGTAAAATCCGGCGCCGCTGCAATTCCGACCAGGCCTGCCAGTCGATCGCCCAAAGCCGCTGCCACCAGCAGCATCAGCCAACCACCCATCGAAGAGCCAATGACGACAACTGGACCGTCAATACAGGTGTCGATCAATGCGAGAACTTCATCGCGCCATGTGCTGAGTGATCCGTCAGCGAATTCTCCCGATGATTGCCCGCAGCCCGAATAATCGAGCAGAAGGCACTCGCGGCCCTCAGTTTGCGCGCGAGCGAAGATCGCAGTCGCCTTGCCGCCATCCATGTCTGACATATACCCGGGCAGGAAAACCATCGCTGGGCCACGGCCGCGAGAATGACGATAGGCGAGACGCCGTCCATCGCTCATTTCGTGAAATTGCACATCACTCATGGGGGCGCTTCATGCCCTTGCAAGCATGACTAGTGCAAGAGGGACAGCGCATTCACACTTGTCATTTCTTCGACACAGGCGCAGCTTACGGAACGATCATGATAAAGACTGAACCACCCGCTCCATCTGCAGCCTCTACGGCTCTTTCCCGCCGCAACCTGTTCAAGCTTGGCGGACTTGCAGCCGCCACGGCCAGCACGCCCGCCTTTGCTCGCAGCTTCGGCACTGGCTTTACGCATGGCGTTGCCAGCGGCGAACCGGGCCCGGATAAAGTGATGTTGTGGACGCGCTTCGTTTCGGACCAAGACGTGTGGCTTGAGTTCCAGGTCAGCGTGACCCCTGAATTTGACGAAATGGTCGCGGGAGGCAGCGCCAGAGCCAGCGCTGAAACCGATTGGTGCGCGAAGGCCTGGGCCGATGGTCTGCGCGAGGACCGCTGGTACTACTATCGGTTTGTTGCTCCCGACGGATCGATGTCTGATATCGGCCGTACGCGCACCCTGCCTGCAGGCGCGACGCAGCGCTTCCGCATGGCAGTGTTAAGCTGTTCTAATTACGGATTCGGCTATTTCAATGCCTATGCCCATGCGGCTGAGGCAAACGATGTCGATCTTGCTGTGCATTTGGGAGACTATATCTACGAGTACAATCGTGGGACCTATCCATCAGCGGGCGATGCGCATCCTGACCGCTTGCTATGGCCGGAAAGCGAGATCGTGGCGCTGGCAGATTACCGGCTGCGTTATGCCACCTATCGCCGCGATCCTGACCTGCGGCGGATACACCAGTTGCTGCCGATGATTAGCGTGTGGGATGACCACGAAAGCGCCAATGACAGCTGGAAAGATGGTGCGCAAAACCATCAGCCGGAAACTGAAGGCGATTGGGAAGTGCGCAAGGCCGCTGCAAAGCGCGTCTATCGCGAATGGATGCCGGTTTCGGATGAGCCCTATGCCGAATATCAGCTAGGTGATCTGGCGACGCTTCTGCGGCTTGATACGCGGCTGGAGGGGCGCGAGAAACAGTTCAATATTGGCGAAGTGATTCAGGGCAAGCGTTCGCCAGAAGAAATGGGTGCGGCCTTGGTGGCGTTCCGTGAAGGTGCCTATCGCGCCAAAGATCGCGAATTGCTCGGCGCGTCACAACAGGCGTGGTTGGCGGATCGGCTGATGGCGTCGCGCAAGGCGGGGACTCAATGGCAAGTGTTGGTCCAGCAGGTCTTGATGGGTGAGCTCTTTACTGCGCCCCAACTCGCTGAGGCGGTGCCCGATAGCGCGCCTGATTTCATCCGGCGACGGGTGCAGGCCAGTACGCTGGCAGGCGGTGCGGGATTGCCCGCGAATATGGATGCTTGGGATGGCTATCCCGCCGCGCGCGCACGCGTTTTTGAGGCCTCGCTTTCAGCGGATGCGAACCTGATTTCGCTAGCGGGCGACACACACAATGCCTGGGGCTTTGATCTGGCGCATTCGGGGGAAAAGGTTGGCGTGGAGTTTGCGACACATTCAGTTAGCTCGCCAGGCTTGGAAAGCTATCTGGGCGCGATTCCGCCGCAGGATCTGTCCCGCGCAATTGTCAGCCACAATGCGCCCCTCAAATATGCAGATACGTCGCAGCGCGGCTATATGGTGGTTGAGTTGACCCCAGAGCGTGCCAGCGCAGAATTTCGTTTCATGGCGGGTATACGCCAGCGCTCTACACGTATTGCGGGAGCCAAACGGATTTCCACTTCCGCCGGCTCCCGCGAGCTCACGATCTAGCTTGGGGGGAGAGCTAGTCGCGGCTGAAGATCTCTTCGATGGGTAGTTCGAAGACATCGGCGATTTTGAATGCGAGCGGAAGCGAGGGGTCATAGCGCCCTTTCTCGATCGCATTCACGCTTTGACGGCTGACCTCAAGGCGATCAGCCAGGTCCTGTTGGCTCCAGTCGCGTTCTGCGCGGAGGACCTTGAGACGATTATTCATCGAATCTCTCCGTAGGTGCCGTATTTTAGCTTGTTGGCAATGGCGCCAATCCCGATTCCCAAGCACCATATTGTCGGCCACCAGAACGCGGGCACAGGATCTACGATGTTGTAGGTTTCAAGAAAGCCCCAGATCGCCGCCAGCGTAAAGGACACCCCCGTCGCGATCAGCCCCTGACGCACATAGAGTAGCCGGTAGAACTCATCGTCTTCTTCCACGATCAAGGCACCGAAGATCCAGATTACGCCAGCAAACGAAAGCCCGGGAAGCAGAGCAAGGACGGCTGCCAACCAACCTGTCACTCCGCGGTCTTCGATGAAGTGTTCCGCTGCAAACAGCGTAAGAAGGTAGAATGCCATCACAAGCGCCATCCGGGTCAGATAGCGATGCGATGCCTTGCTGTTGTTTTTGGCCATCTTCAGGCTTCTGACAAAAGCGAAGACCATCAGGCTGACAGGGATGATCGCAAGAATGTAGGCGGTAGTGGTGTTAATGGCGTCTGACTTCCACAGGAACAGCAGCGCAATCGCTCCGATGACAGACGAAGCGGCGGCACCAAGGCATAGTCTGGTAGCCGAGGATGAGGAATCTGAGGTCATCGCGCGCACCGGTTGCCGTTCTGCTTTGTGCCACGCGTGATCCACAATACGGCGAAGCCGGAGATTGCGGTCACGACGCTAAACGAGATGTTCGAGTTGACGCCTGTGCTTCTTGCGATTGCGGCAACGACGAGCATCAACGCGGCTGCGGCCAATCCCTTATAGATGTTATTCATTGGTCAAGTTTCCTTTCAAATATGGAAAGGGTATTTGACATTGATTCGAGTGATTGTCAAGCACACCTTCCATAATGGAGCGCTTGCTTTCCGCGCGAAGGGTGAAGAATTGCGCTAATGACATCGCAACAACTCGTGCCTATATGCCTCGCCATGGCGAAACTGCTGACCACGACCACGACAACTACCACCTCGGATATCCGGGGGCGGTTGGTCGCGGCATAGTCGCAGTCACCGCCACCCGATTTCGGGTGGCTTGGGTGTCAGCCTCCCGAAAATTTGACTAATCACGTGACACCGCCCTTTCGGTGTGCCTTTGCTTGTGGCAGTGGCGCTTGCAAACACCGCCTAGACGAGACGGACGAATTTGATGACCGAACTTCTGAAGATCAGCTTGCCCGATGGATCAGTGCGCGAAGTCGAGCCTGGATCGACCCCGGCAGACATTGCGGCCGCGATTGGACCGGGCTTAGCCAAGGCCGCGCTCGCCGCGCGTGTCGACGGGGAACTGCGCGATCTCAATCGGCCGTTCGATGGCGATGCCGAACTGGCGCTGATTACCTCCCGTGACGAGGCCGACGCGCTCGAACTCGCCCGCCATGACTATGCGCATGTTTTGGCAGAGGCGGTGCAATCGCTGTGGCCAGGCACGCAAATCACGTTTGGTCCGGCGACTGACGATGGCTTCTATTATGACGTGATGGCGCCCGCTAGCCGCGATCCCTTTGGCATGGATGATTTGCCAGCGATCGAAGAGGAAATGCGGCGGATCATCAAAGCGGACAAGCCGCTGCGCCGCGAAGTCTGGTCGCGCCAACAGCTGATCGAGAAGTGGGAAGCTGAAGGCGAGACCTTCAAGGCGGAATGGGCCAAAGAGCTACCTGAGAATGAAGAGCTGACAGTTTACTGGTCAGGTGATGACTGGCTCGACATGTGCCGCGGGCCGCATCTGGCCTCGACCGGCAAGCTTGACCCGGACGCCTTCAAGCTGATGCGCGTTGCGGGCGCGTATTGGCGCGGCGATCAAAGCAATGCGCAGCTGACGCGCATCTACGGAACCGGCTGGCTGAACAAGAAGCAGCTGAATGCGCACCTCCACCGTTTGGAAGAGGCCGCCTTGCGCGATCACCGCAAGCTCGGACGCGAGATGGACCTGTTCCATTTGCAGGAAGATGCGCATGGCAGCGTGTTCTGGCATCCCAATGGCTATAAGATCTGGCGCGAGCTTGAGGCCTATATGCGCCGCAAGATGGACGGTGCCGGCTATCAGGAAATCAAGACGCCGCAAGTGATGGACGCGCGCCAGTGGGAGCAATCGGGCCACTGGGGCAAATATCGGGAGAACATGTTCGTCATCCCTGACGAGGTTCCGAACACCGAAGACGAAGGCGAAATCATCTCCGGCGATGCCGACTGGATGGCGCTGAAACCGATGAACTGCCCCGCGCATGTGCTGGTCTTCAAGCAAGGCATCACCAGCTACAAGGAACTTCCGATCCGACTGGGCGAAATGGGCTGTTGCCACCGCAACGAACCACACGGCGCGCTGCACGGCCTAATGCGCGTGCGTCAGTTCACGCAGGATGATGCGCATATCTTCTGTACCGAGGCGCAGATCGTCGATGAAGTGCGCGCTTTCTGCGAACTTGCTGACAGCGTCTACAAGGATTTCGGCTTCACCTATCACATCAAGCTGGCGCTGCGCCCGGAGCAGCGGTTCGGTTCTGATGAGGACTGGGACAAGGCGGAGCAAGAACTGCGCGACGCCGTGATCGAAGCGGGCATGGCGACAGAGGAGTATGGCTGGGAAGAATTGCCTGGCGAAGGCGCTTTTTATGCGCCCAAGCTCGAATGGCATTTGACCGATGCGATCGGCCGCACATGGCAGGTGGGCACGATCCAGTCTGATCGCGTGCTGCCAGAGCGGCTCGATGCAACCTATATCGGCGAAGATGGCGGGAAGCACCGCCCCGTCATGTTGCACCGCGCGATCTTCGGTTCCTACGAGCGCTTCATCGGGATCCTGATCGAACATTACGCCGGGCGGATGCCGGTGTGGCTCGCGCCGGTTCAAGCTGTGGTGGCGACGATCACCTCTGAGGCGGACGGATACGGAGAACAGGCGGTCGCCAAGCTGGAAGCTGCGGGCATCCGTGTTGAGAGCGACTTCCGCAACGAGAAGATCAATTACAAGGTTCGCGAGCATTCACTCGCGAAGGTTCCGCACCTGCTTGTTGTCGGAATGCGCGAAGCAGAGGAAGGCACCGTTGCCGTGCGGACACTGGGCGAGAAGCATCAACGCGTGATGAGCCTGGATGAAGCGATTGCGATGCTGAAGCAAGAAGCAACCGCGCCTGATCTGCGCGGCTAAGTCCGGTCTTAAAAAGGAAGCGCGCGGTCGGCTGCGATGAGTGCGACGGCGCAAGTCGTGACCAGCGTAACGCGGATCACCTCGAGCCGTGCCTCTGCGACTTTATCCGACAGGCGGACCGCGCGCGTCAAAGAAATGACCTTGGACATGAGCGGAATTATCCGCCTCAATTCCTAACGACCCGTTAATGCGTGCTCATAGGCGCGGCATCTGCTGGCTGGCGCAGTGGAACCCACCCCCGCCTGCGAGGACTGCATCCCCCGGCAAACCGACTGTTTCGCGATCCGGGAAAAGCTCCCCAATCGCCGCCACGCCGTCGTCATCATGCGGCGAGCCGAACGTTGGCACCACTACCAGATGCGTCGTGATCGCGAAATTGACGTAGCTGGCCGGTTCGATCTGTCCGTCTCGCTCGACCAGGCCAGGCGACGGAATCTCGTGTAGGTTTAGCCCGGCATCAAGAATGCGGGCCTTCGCATCGGCATAGATCGCTGCATTGGGATCATCGCCGCCTGTGGCGCGCGGCAAAACAACTTCTCCCGGCGCAACAAAGCGCGCGAGATTGTCGACATGGCCATCGGTGTGATCGTTGATCAGTCCGTCGCCTAGCCACACGACCTGCGTAAATCCCAGATCGCGCGCTAGCCGCGCTTCGATATCTGCGCGCGAGAGATGCGGGTTGCGGTTTGCGTTGAGCAGGCATTGCTCGGTGGTCAGCGCAATGCCGGTCCCATCTCCGTCAACGGCACCACCCTCCAGTATCCAGTCACCGTCAATGACTGCCAATCCCGCATCATATGCGATTTCGGCACCAATGCTTTGGTCCCCCGGCATCAAATATTTGCCGCCCCAGCCATTGAAACCGCAACGCAGCGCGGATCCATCGCCGCGCACCAGCGGCCCGGTATCGCGTAACCAGACGTCGCCATAGACCCGGCGCTCCAACTTGATGCTGGCAGAGACCAACTCACGCGCGCGCGCTTCATTGGCTTCGTCGCGCACCAGCAGGCGCACCTCTTGTCCGCCTTCCGCGACGACGCTCGCGAAAGCGGCAATCTGTTCTTGCGCCGCCTCAAGATAGCCCGGCCATTCATCGGCCAGATGCGGGAAGCCGATCCACAGCCAGTCCTGCGGTGCCCATTCAGGCGGCATCAGGATATCAGCCACGGACCGGCTCTCTCGATCAGTTCAGACGAATTCAGCAGCCGGTTTCGCTGCCGGCACAATCCGCATCGCGGGTCGCCTTGAATTCGTCGCCCTCGTTCCAGTTGGGCCAGCTTGTGCTCATCGCCATCATCCGGCCCAAGCGATAGAACAGCTGCAAATCGGCCATCACGCCCGACCAGTCCCAATTCTCGTCAAATTCGTCCTTTGGTCCGTGATAGCGATTGGCGCGATAGTCGTCGGCCAGGGCTGCTCCGGCTTCCCGACCGCCATCGATCAGATCCTGCCCGCCATCGAGATACAGCATCGGCACGCCGCGCTTTGCGAAGGCGAAATGATCGCTGCGGTAGTAGTAACCGGCTTCGGGCGACGGGTTTGGTGTCTGCACGCGCCCGTCCGCAACCAGCGCGGCCTCGAGAAACAGGTCGAGTTGAGACTTACCAGGCCCAACGACAGTCACGTCTTTCGCTGGACCGGCCATATCGAATGCATCCATGTTGATGCCGCCGACGGTCTGCGCGAGCGGGAAGACCGGGTTTTCGGCATAGTAATGCGCGCCGAGCAGGCCCGATTCCTCTGCGGTTACCGCCAGAAACACCAGGCTGCGATCGGGTGCCCCAGCTTTACCGTGCGCTTCCGCCAGTGCAACCAACGCTGCGGTGCCGGTGGCGTTGTCGACCGCGCCGTTGCAGATGTCATCACCGTCGGGCGCAGGCGTGCAGCGGCCTAGGTGATCCCAGTGGGCCGTGTGGATAACATATTCGTCCGGGCGCGTCGCCCCCGGCAGCACGCCGATCACATTCTTCGACATGAACTTGCGAATGTCGTTCTGGAAGCTGGTCGACGCAGTAAAGCCGAGCTCGACCGGCTTGAAATCCTTGCTCTTCGCAGCTTCGGACAAGGCATCAAGGTCTTGCCCGGCAGCGCTCAGGATCTCGCGCGCTACATCCATCTGGACCCAGCCGTTTACAAGTGTGCGGGCCGGTGCATTGGCGCCATATTCGGGATAGGCCTGAGCACCTGACCAGCTCGATTCAACCACATTCCACCCGTAGCTCGCCGGTTCGGTGTCATGAACAATAATCGCGCCTGCTGCACCTTGCCTTGCAGCCTCTTCGTATTTGTACGTCCACCGTCCGTAATAGGTCATCGCACGGCCGTTGAAGGGGCCTTCCAGTCCCTGAGTTTGCCAGTCGGGGTCATTGACAAGGATGACAACGGTCTTGCCTGTTACATCCACCCCTTCGTAATCGTTCCAGTCGCGCTCGGGCGCATTGATGCCATAGCCCACGAACACCAGCTCGCTATTCGCAAGCTGGGTTTGTGCATCCTCGCGATAGGTCACGCCAACCCATTCGTTACCGAAGTCATAGACCAGATCGGTTTCGCCATTGGTGATTGTCAAAGGTGCGAAATTCTTGCCGGTGATTTCGACCAATGGGACATCCTGAACCCAGCTATCGCCATTGCCCGGCTGTAAGCCAGCGGCCTCGAACTTCTCGGTTAGAAGTGCGACTGTCAGCTCTTCTCCTATTGTGCCGGGCATCCGACCTTCGAACTCGTCGCTGGATAGCGTCCGCGTGATATCCACCATGGTCGCTTGCGAAATATCGCCGGCTGCAACCTCTGGGATATCAAGCGCTGGTTCGCTTGTGCCCATCATGTCGCAGGCAGTCAGCGTTAGAGCGGCAGTGGCTGCAATGAATCCGGTCTTGATCCTTGTTGTGATCATTAGGGAAGTGTCCTCTGTCAGAAAGCAATGCGCGCTCCCTTTGCATGCGTGCAGCCCAGGGGCAAGAGATTGCGACGCTTGCGCTTGCATGCCTGTGAAGGCAGTGAGCAAGGATGAACGGTGATTGGCAGCATGCTTTGACGCGGGCGCGGGCGGAGGCGCCATTTCTGGCGCGCGCGCTGGAGCGGCAACCGGAGCTGGCGGACTTGCTGGAGCAGGGTAGCAGTGACGCTGCGCTCGAATGGGCCCGCCAGGCGGGCGAAGGGGCGCCTTCGACAGGTGTCGCTTTGCGCCGTGAACGTCTGGCTTATGCCACGGCGCTGGCGATTGGTGATCTGGCCGGGGCGTTTTCGCTCGATTTCGTGATGGTCGAATTGTCTGATCTGGCAGATCGTGCGCTTGATCTGGCGATCAACGATGCCATTCTGCGCCGGGTTGAAGGCGCCGACTTGCGCGGCCTCATTGCACTTGGGCTCGGCAAGCATGGCGCCCATGAACTCAACTATTCTTCCGATATCGATCCGATCCTGCTTTACGATCCAGACACTTTACCAAGGCGCGAACGTGATGAACCGGGGGAAGCGGCGCAGCGCTATGCGCGCGAAATTGTGAGGACTCTGTCTGAGAATACAGCGGAAGGATATGTTTTCAGAGTCGATTTGAGGCTTCGGCCCGCAAGCGAAGTCAGCCCGCTGGCGATTTCTACCAACGCTGCGCTGACCCATTATGAGAGCTCGGCTCTGGCGTGGGAACGCGCCGCCTTTATTCGCGCACGCGCCTGTGCCGGCGATATTGCGGCGGGCGAACAGTTCTTGAGCGCGATCAAACCATTCGTGTGGCGTTCCAGTCTGGACTTTGGTGCGATTGACGAGATTCGCCGACTGACCGAGCGTATCCGATCAAACTACAAAGGCCCCAATGAAGTAGGCCCGGGTTTCAACCTGAAGCATGGACGCGGCGGAATTCGCGAAGTCGAGTTTTTCGCGCAAACGTATCAATTGATCCATGGTGGCCGCGATCCATCCTTACGGCTACGCGGCACCCGCGCTGCACTTGATGCGTTGGCGGCCGCGGGTCGGATCGAAAGTTCAGAGGCGACTGTGCTTGGCGCAGCCTATGATCGCTTGCGAGTGGTCGAGCACCGTTTGCAGATGGTGGGTGACCGTCAAACGCACGCACTGCCCGCAGGTGATGCGCTTGATGCAGTGGCGCGGCTGGACGGGTTGGATAACGGTGACGTGCTGCTCGACGATCTACGCAATGTTACCGATCAGGTGGCCCGTGCATATGACCGATTGCTGGATGGCGGCAGCGATGCCGTTCCAATTGCACCGGCGGTGTCCCCGCTGGCGGACCGGCTCAATGCATTGGGCTTCGACGAGCCGGAAACGCTAGCGGAACGGGTGACGGGCTGGCGTGACGGGCGTTATCAAGCTCTCAAATCCAGCGCAGCTCTCGACGCGTTTGATGCCATGCTGCCCGCTCTGCTTGAGGCTTTCGCCGGAGCTGACGATCCTGAGCGCGCAATGCTGCGTTGGGAAAGCGTGCTTGCCAATGCAGCCTCTGCGATCAACCTTTTCCGCTTGCTCGAAGCGCGCCCGGGCCTGTTCGAGCAGTTGATGGCAATTCTGACGCTGGCCCCCACCTTGGCGGAGGAATTGGGGCGGCGGCCTGAATTGCTCGACACGCTTATTGACGCGAGCGCAATGGACCTGCCGGGCAATGTCGCCACAATTGCTGCACGCATGGAAGCAGGCGATGCAGCGCGAGATTATGAGCGTCAGCTTGACCGTATCCGTATCGTCACGGGCGAGCTGCGCTTTGCGCTTGGTCTGCAGCTGGTGCAGGGCGTCCACGATCCGCTTGATATCGCAGCGGCCCTTTCCCGGACGGCAGAGGCAGGTTTGCAGGTTGCACACAAAGCGGCCAGCACGGAATTTTCCGTCAAGCATGGCCAGATTGTCGATAGCGAGTTGATGGTCCTTGGCCTGGGCAGACTAGGGGGTGGAGCGCTGACGCATGCCAGCGATCTGGACATCATCTATCTCTTTACAGGGCAGACGAGCGCAGAGTCAGATGGAGAACGCCCGCTGGGCGGCACGCATTATTACAATCGCCTGTCTCAGCGCGTAAGCGCCGCTTTGTCAGTGCCGACCGCCCATGGCGCGCTTTACGAGATCGATACGCGTCTGAGGCCACAAGGTGCTCAAGGGCCGCTCGCTGTTACGATCGAAGCTTTTGAGAAGTATCAGCGCGAAGCGGCGTGGACCTGGGAGCACATGGCGCTTACCCGCGCGCGCGTTCTGGTGGGGAGTGATGCGGCGCGCGCGCAACTCGAGGGGCTGATCGCCAATGTGCTGGCGCAAGAGCGGGATCCGGCGCGGCTGCGCGAAGACGTGCTGAAAATGCGCAATGAAATGGCACAGCACAAACCCGCCAGCGGTCTGCTTGACGTGAAGTTGATGCGCGGCGGACTGGTTGATTTGGAATTTGCCGTTCATTTCCTCCAGCTGCGCAATGGAGTTGCGCTACAGCCTGATCTGGGCACAGCCATTCTCGAACTGATCGATCAACAGCTGCTTCCCGCAGAGGCGAAGCCAGCGCATGACTTGCTGACCCGCGCCCTGGTGGCAGGGCGGCTTCTTGCTCCAGATCTGGCGACGCCTCCGAAATCAGCCGCTAGCGCGCTGGCCGATGCGTGCGATTGCGAAACTTATGACGCGCTCTTGCGTAGACTGCGTGAGGCGCGGCAATGCGTCGCCGCGATTTGGCAACAGACATTTGATTTGGAACTGGAGATAGAGGAATGAGCATTTTCCCGGATGTTGGCGATGCGATGCCCAACATTGAAATGGAAACTCCCGATGGCGGCGTTGTGAAGGCTTCCGACTTTGCCGGCCAGAAGCTGGTTGTGTTCTTCTACCCGAAAGACAACACGCCGGGCTGCACGACCGAAGCGAAAGACTTCACCGCGCTTAAAGGCGATTTTGATCAGGCCGGCGTTGCGCTGCTTGGTGTCAGCAAGGATTCGGCAAAGAAGCACCAGAACTTCATTGCCAAGCATGATCTCACAACACCGCTTGCAACCGATGCCGAAGAGAACGGTTTGTCCGATGCGCTCGGCATCTGGACCGAAAAGAAGATGTACGGGAAGACGTACATGGGCATGGTGCGCACAACCTACCTTGTCGGTACCGATGGCAAGATCGCGCAGGTGTGGAACAAGGTAAAGGTGAAAGGGCACGCGGAGGAGGTGTTGTCCGCGGCGAAGGCGCTATAGCTTCGGGTCATGGCTTCGCTAGCAACCGCCACCCGGTCAGCGCTTCTGACAGCTGATCCGCGCGCCAAGGCCATGGCAACGCGTGAAGTCGCGCGCAACTGGCGCCTTGGTCGGCTGGAGTTTGTTTTCGACGTTGAGATGCCGGATGAACCCGCGCGTCCGGATCAGCCCGAGTTGCTCCCGCCCAACAAAATGCCAAAACGCGGCAAAGGCGGATCGGAACGCGGACGCATAGCTCTGTGGCATTCGCTGGCTCATATTGAATTCGTCGCGATCGACCTTGCGCTCGATATTGTCGGGAGGTTCGGTAGCGAGATGGGCAGGGAGTTCGTGAACGACTTCCTCTCCGTTGCAGCAGACGAGGCCATGCACTTTGCCCTTCTGGCTCGAAAACTTGAAAGTCTAGGCAGCCGATATGGTGAGCTGCCTGCGCATGGAGGGTTGTGGCAAGCAGCCTATGAGACCCGCGATGATATCCGCGCGCGGCTTGCGATTGTGCCAATGGTGCTGGAGGCGCGCGGGCTCGATGTCACACCGTCGACGCTTCAAAGGGTCAGATCAGCGGGCGACGAAAACGGCGCCAAAATTCTCGAACGAATCCTTGACGATGAGATTCGCCATGTCGGCTTTGGCACCAAGCACTTTATCGCACTGGCTAACGAAGCAGAAGAATCACCCCAGAAAAGCTGGCAAAATCTGGTTTCTCGCTACTTCCGTGGGAACGTTAAGCCACCATTTAACGACTCGGCGCGTCTTGCTGCCGGTTTATCGCGAGACTTCTACGACGCTATTGCTTCGTAAACTTTTTGGCCGTTAACCCAAAATTGTACAAAGGCGTCATCGAAAAGATGCCAGCCCATGGGTGCAGTTCAAACAGCTCCATCTTCGGGTCGCTCTTAAACAAAACGGATCTGACAAAAGGTCCGTGTTGAGGAACAAGTTTTGATCGGATCGCAAATCCTGAAAACTATTAGCCGCGCCGCAGTTTTAGCTGCAGCAGGCTTCGCTGCTACAGCGGCGGCACCAGCTCTCGCTAACACCAATGCTGCATCGGTCGATATCCGGGATACAGTTCGTGACGCGCAAGACGAATCACTTCTTCAAGGTGACGTTCGCTATCAGCAATTGTTCGCCAGCTGGGAAGCCCTGGAAGAAAACGGCGAAGATGCGGGAACTGTCACCGCTCCGATTTCCGTACCGTCTATCATGCCCCTTCAAGATGCGAAGCTGACCAGTGGATACGGGATGCGCACGCATCCGGTTCTGGGCGGCCGTCGCAAGCATAAGGGTATCGATCTGGCGGCGCCAACCGGTACACCCATCTACGCGACAGCGGACGGCATTATCGATCGTGCAGAGTGGTTTTCCAGCTATGGTCTGTTTGTTGAAATCGATCACGGCGCAGAACTTGAAACACGTTATGCTCACATGTCCCGGCTCGCAGTGGCTGAGGGGCAATGGGTCAGCAAAGGCGATCTGATTGGCTATGTTGGTTCAACAGGTCGCTCTACCGGACCGCATCTTCATTACGAAGTTCGTGTATCAGGTGTTGCAGTCAATCCGATTCCGTATATGGTGGAAGCTCCAGTGATTCAGCAGCTGGCGGAGTTGGAAGAGGCTTCGGAAGTTGAAGGCGGCCAAGGGGGCGAATAGCTGGCCGCAGCAAAGGTTTTCCGCCTGGAAGCGGAATTCGGACAGAGGAGAGGATGTCCGATCAATGGCGGCGGGTTTTCCCGCCGCCTTTTTTCTTGTGCGCATGCGCTGAACTATTAGGTTTCTATCCCAAAGCGGGCGGTTATCCAGACCCGCAAAGGAGAGAGAACCAAGATGCACCCTATTCACCATGCACAGGCCCGGCCTGACCACCCCGCAGTCATCATGGCGGGCAGCGGTGAAATGATGACCTTTGGCGAGATGGATGCCGAGGCCAATCGTTTTGCACACCTGTTGCGGGCGAAAGGCTTTGCTGCAGACGATGCCTTTGCTGTGTTGCTGGAGAACCGAATTGAGTTTTACACGCTGATCTGGGGATCGCAGCGTGCGGGCACTATGCTGGTGCCGATATCGACGCGGCTCACAGCACCTGAAATCGCCTATATCCTGAAGGACAGCGAGGCGAAGTTGCTGATCACTTCGCGCGCTTTCGACGACGTCCTGCCCGGGATCCGTGCCGAACACCCTGATCTGCCAGTCCTGATCATGGATGAAGCAGGTGAAGAAAGCTTTGCCGATGCACTGGCTGCGCAAAGTCCGGAGCCGATTGCTGACCAGACGGCGGGCCTGGTGATGCTCTATTCTTCCGGTACGACTGGCCGGCCCAAGGGCATCAGGCCCAAGCCCCCTGAAGATCCCGATCCACAAGCAGTGAATCCCTTGATAGGTCTTGCCGTGATGGGGGCTGGCATGCCGGCTGACGGCACCATGGTCTACCTGTCGCCGGCGCCGCTTTATCACGCTGCCCCGATTGGATGGTCATCCACCGTGCACCGCCTGGGCGGGACCGTGGTGATGATGGAAAAGTTCGATCCGGAGACCGCCCTTGCCGCGATCGAGAAATATCAGGTCACTGACAGTCAATGGGTGCCTACGCATTTTGTCCGTTTCCTGAAGTTGCCTGAAGAGGTTCGCGGCAAGTATGATTTATCGAGCCACAAACGCGCGCTTCATGCCGCCGCACCATGTCCGGTGCCCATCAAGCAACAGATGATTGAGTGGTGGGGGCCGATCGTGAACGAATATTATGCTGGTAGTGAAAGCATCGGTATGACGATGATCCATTCGCCAGATTGGCTTACTCATCCTGGCAGTGTCGGGCGCGCTATCCACGGCACCCTGCATATCTGTGGGCCTGACGGGGAAGAGGTGCCAGCGGGCGAAGACGGGCTGATCTATTTCGAAAACGAAATTTTGCCGACCTATCACAACGATCCGGACAAGACGAAGGATGCCATGCATCCAAAGGGTTGGATGACGCTGGGCGATATCGGCCATGTCGACGATGAGGGCTTCCTCTATCTAACTGATCGCAAGAGCCACATGATCATCTCTGGCGGGGTGAATATCTATCCTCAAGAGATAGAAAACCTGCTCGTCAGCCATGACAAGGTGATGGATGCTGCGGTGATCGGCGCGCCCGATCCCGATCTTGGCGAAAAGGTTGTTGCAGTCGTCCAGCCCACGGACATGAGCAATGCTGGTGACGATTTCGAGCAGGAGCTGCGCGACTATCTCAGCCCGCAATTGGCGCGCATCAAGATGCCCAAGCTGTTCGACTTCCGCCCGGACCTGCCGCGGGAAGCCAATGGCAAGCTCTACAAGAGAGAGTTGCGCGACGAGTATGCGGCGAAGGCGCAGGAGGGCGCGTGATGGCTAACAGTCCTGCAATCCTGCCGCCCGATGTCGCACGCGAAGTTATTGATCCCCACTCCTATGCTGAATGGGACGGCTTGCTCGATACCTTTGACCGGCTGCGCAAAGAAGCCCCGGTCGCACGGGTAGAGCCAGAAGACGGGGAGCTGTTCGACCCGTTCTGGCTTGTCACACGATATGAAGATGTGATGCGGATATCGAAGGACAATCAAACCTTCCTCAACAACCCGCGCCCGGTTGTATTCAGCTTTCGCGATGCGATTGAATTCAGCCGTAAAGCCACCGGATCGAACATGCTGGTTGATTCGCTGGTGGTATTCGACGCCCCGATTCACCCCAAGTATCGCCGCCTGACGCAAGACTGGTTCATGCCGCGCAACCTGGCAAAGATGGAGGATGAGATCCGCGCCATCGCGAACGCCACGGTTGACCGTCTGATCGAGGCTGGTGGCAATGGTGACGTTGTTGATTTCGTCAAGCTCGTTTCGGGACCCTATCCGCTTCATGTTGTGATGCAGATTCTTGGCGTGCCGGAGCAAGACGAACCGCGCATGCAAATGCTGACACAGCAATTGTTCGGTGGGCAGGATGCCGATCTGTCTGGCACTGGCATGGAGAATATGACGCCAGAGATGGTGGTCCAGCTAGTTGCCGGGGCTGTCAAAACCTTTGAAGGCTATTTCGCCGAACTGGCGGCGGACCGCAGGGCCAATCCTACAGACGATGTAGCGAGCGTTATCGCCAACGCCACTGTTGATGGTGAGCCGTTACCCGAACGTGATATGGCGGGATATTACATTATCGTCGCTACAGCCGGGCACGACACGACCTCTGCATCTACGGCCGGCGCGATGATGGCGCTCGCGCAAGACCCGGAGCAATGGGCGCGGGTCAAGGCAGACCGAACCCTGCTGCCGGGGATCGTCGAAGAGGCGATCCGTTGGACCACTCCGGTGCAGCATTTCATGCGTACTGCGGCAGAAGATGTCGAAATAGGCGGGCAACAAATCAAGAAAGGCGATTGGCTGATGATCAACTATGTCTCGGCCAATCACGATCCGGCGCAGTTTGAAAACCCGCGTGATTTTGATGCGTCGCGATCGCCCAATCGCCACGCAGCATTCGGCGCTGGCGCGCACCAATGCCTTGGCCTTCACTTGGCTCGCATGGAGATGAAGATCCTGTTCGAGACTATTCTTGACCGGATCGAAAGTATTGAACTGGCTGGAGAGCCCAAACGCGCAACTTCCACATTTGTTGGCGGGCTGAAGACATTGCCGCTGCGCTTTACAACTAGCTAGCGAGCAGTCGCTCCGCCATCTTGCGCACATCAGCGCCCATGTCCTCGCGATCCAAAGCCAGAGCCAGCGTGGCTTCGACAAAGCCCAGTTTGCTGCCACAGTCATAACGCTTGCCGTCGAATGTGACGGCGTGGAACGGCTGGGTCCCGATCATCTTCGCCATCGCATCGGTCAATTGGATCTCCCCGCCAGCGCCCTTCTCTTGATTTTCAAGCGTGCGCATCACTTCCGGTTGCAGGATGTAGCGGCCTGAAATGATCTTGTTCGATGGCGCTTCTTCAACGGGTGGCTTCTCGACCAGGCCTTTGACTTCAGTCAGCGAGCCATCTTCCTTGCCAGGATCGATCACGCCATAGCTTGAAACTTCCTCATGCGGCACTTCTAGCACGCTGATCAGGTTGCCGCCGGTCTGGCTATAGGCATCGACCATCTGCTTCATACAGCCCGATCCGCCTTTGTTGCCGATCATCAGCTCGTCGGGCAGGAAGATCGCGAAGGGCTCATCGCCAACAATCGCGCGTGCGCACCAGATCGCGTGGCCAAGGCCCATTGGCACTTGTTGGCGCACAGTGATGATATCGCCCGGCGTCGCACGTGTCGGCTCCAGCACATTCATGTCCTTGCCGCGCTCGCTCATGGTCGTTTCAAGTTCGAACGCCATGTCGAAATGTTCTACAATCGCGGTCTTTCCCCGACCCGTCACAAAGATCATCTGTTCGATCCCGGCTTCGCGCGCTTCGTCGACCGCGTACTGGATCAACGGACGATCAACGATCGGCAACAATTCCTTAGGGATAGCCTTCGTCGCAGGCAGGAATCGGGTGCCGAGCCCGGCAACGGGGAAGACGGCTTTCTTGATCGGTTTGGGTGTGCTCATAGGGCCTAGGGATAGGGAGCAAACCACACGCCCGCAAGCGCAATGAACGTGCTGGCAAATCTTGTTCATTTGCGTGAACGGAATGTTGGGCTAGGAGCGATGAATGGACAAGTTGGTAATCAAAGGCGGTAACCGCCTCGAGGGGACAATTCCCATTTCAGGCGCGAAGAATGCTGCGCTCACTCTCATACCCTGCGCGCTTCTGACTGAAGAGCCTTTGACGTTGCGCAATCTTCCGCGGCTTGCGGACATTGACGGGTTCCAACACCTGATGAACCTGTTCGGGATCACAACGGTTGTGCAGGGAACGCGTCCAGAGGATTTTGGCCGGGTGATGAGCCTGGAGGCGCCACGTATCACGTCAACCGTTGCGCCTTACGACCTTGTGCGCAAGATGCGCGCGTCGATCCTTGTACTCGGCCCAATGCTTGCGCGAATGGGTGAAGCGACGGTTTCCATGCCGGGCGGCTGCGCGATCGGAAACAGGCCGATCGACTTGCACTTGAAGGCGTTGGAAGCTTTCGGTGCCGAGATCGAGCTTGCTCAGGGTTACGTTAGAGCCATGGCGCCCGATGGCGGATTGCCGGGCGGGGAGTTTGATTTCCCGGTCGTGTCGGTTGGCGCGACAGAGAATGCGGTCATGGCGGCGGTACTGGCCAGCGGAACCTGCCGGTTGTTCAACGCAGCGCGCGAACCCGAAATCGTCGATCTGTGCAATTTGCTGGTCGCGATGGGGGCGGAGATCGAAGGGATCGGCACGTCAGATTTGACCATCTATGGTGTCAAGCGGCTGCACGGGGCAACATATCGCGTCATGCCGGACCGGATCGAGGCGGGCTCCTATGCATGCGCGGCCGCGATAACGGGCGGGGACGTACGGCTGGAAGGGGCCAAGCCCGATGAAATGGCGGCCACGATTCATGCCTTGCGCAATATCGGGGTTGAGGTTGAGGAAGAGGCGAAGGCAATCCGCGTCAAAGCGAATGGCAAACTCAAGGCGACCAATCTCACGACAGCTCCATATCCTGGCCTCGCGACAGACATGCAGGCGCAGCTCATGGCGCTGCTATGCAAGGCGGAAGGCACCAGCGTGCTGAAAGAGACGATTTTCGAGAACCGTTACATGCACGTGCCCGAACTTGCGCGGATGGGCGCGGATATCGAAACCGAGGGGCGCACGGCGATTGTCAAAGGCGTTGAGCGGCTGACGGGTGCAGAAGTGATGGCAACCGATTTGCGCGCTTCCTTCAGCCTAGTGTTGGCAGGGCTTGCGGCAGAAGGTGAGACGACTGTTCGGCGGCTCTATCACCTGGATCGCGGCTATGAGCGGCTTGAAGAGAAGCTGCAGTTGGTGGGGGCAGACATCCAGCGCGTCGGCGACGACTAGATCCGCCTTATGCTGGCCTACAAATTGCACTGACGCATGCCTCCGGTGTTCACGGCCAGACAGGTCGCTGCGCGCCGGGTCACGCCTCAGCAAAAATTTCGGTGAAGCCTAAGCCGGATCTAGGTCACGTTGTTTGAAACCAGCCAGACCCGGATGGCGCTGGCGAGCCCCGGCGGGGTATCAGACTTGATCCGCTCTTCGTCGATTTTCGCGACCAGTGCGTTGATCGCAATGCCCTGTGTCGCTGCCGCGTCGCGCAGCATATCCCAGAATATTGGCTCAAGGCTGATGGAGGTCTTGTGCCCTTCAATCTGCACCGATCGCTTGACCGGCGGATGATAGGGCGGAGTGTTGCTCATGGTTTTGCGCGGACAAGCTGCTTTGCCTCGCGAAAGCTCACCAGGCGTCTCTGGCCTTCGTCCCATAATGCCAAGCGCATCATTGTGAATGTGTCGCGCATGGTGAAGCGATTGAGCTCGCGCAGCTCAGGGAATGTCCGAAGCACTTCTGGCAGTCGATAGAACGGCACGCGGCTGGCCAGATGATGCACATGATGGATGCCGATATTGCCTGTGAACCAGCGCAGGACCGCGGGTAACTCTAGGTGAGAGCTGCCCATCAATGCCGCGTCATGGAATGACCATTCGGCATCCGTGTCCCAATGGCCGTGCTCGAACTGATGCTGGACATAGAACAACCAGACACCTGTCGAGGCGGCAGTCAGCAAAACGGGCACAAATACCAAAGCGACGCTGGCGAATGAGAAGGCATAGATCAGCGCTGCGAGGATCAATGCTGTGACAAGATTGGTCCCCATCGCTGCGATCCAGTAGATCCAGCCTGCCTTCATCAAGCCAATCGGCAGGCGATGCCGCAGCAGAAACAGGTATGCCGGTCCAAGGCCAAGCAAGACCGCAGGGCTGCGATAGAAGCGATAGAACCAGCGTTTCAGGCGAGGACTGTCGGCATATTCCTGAACCGTCAGCGTATCGACATCGCCGTATCCACGCTCATCTAGATTGCCTGTGCTCGCGTGGTGGATGGCGTGTGACCGTGCCCAGCAATCATATGGCGTCAGGGTGAGCACGCCCATCGCGCGGCCGACCCAGTCATTGCTTTTACGTCCCGGCAGAAAGGCACCATGGCCACAGTCATGTTGAATGATGAACAAGCGCAACAGCAGAAGTCCCGTCACCGGAGCCAAAGCCAGCGCCCAGTAATAGCCCGCATCAACCGCAAACAGCATCGCGGCGAACATAGCAACGAATGGTAAAAGCGTTGAAGCGAGCTCCCAGCTGCCTCGACTGATCTTGGGAGTTTTGAATGCGGCGAGCTCACGCATTAACTGGCGTGGTTCGAGTTCCGCTGCGGGGCTGCTCTTGGCGTCTGCCACACCGGCGAATTTTTCTTGAAGACGTGTCACAGGAAAAATCCGTAACTCGTCACTATGACAAAGTCACTAACGCCGGTCGGTCGCCAAGGTCCTTTTGCAGAGCAGCCGCTTGGCCCGCTTAGCTATCGAAGCAGATCTTGTTGCGATCAAAATCCCTGACGTAGGCGGAAAAGCGCGGGCTGCGCTGTTTGATCAGTCAGTCGATAGTGCAGACATTTTTCTTTGATGAAAGCCGGCGAATGGCCGTCAGTACATGTGCTGACCCCCGTTGATGCTCATAGTAGAGCCGGTGACGAAGCCCGCATTTTCACTGCACAGAAACGCTACTCCACGGGCGATTTCCTGCGCCTCTCCCAAACGTCCGACCGGGATCTTGGCGACGATCTTTTCCAGAACCGGCTCGGGTACCGCTGCGACCATATCGGTGTCGATATAGCCCGGCGCAATAGCGTTCACCGTCACCCCGAATTTCGCGCCTTCCTGGGCCAGAGCCTTAGTGAAACCGTGGATACCGGACTTTGCCGCTGCGTAGTTCACCTGACCATACTGGCCCGCTTGTCCGTTGATGGAACCGATATTTACGATACGGCCCCATCCGCGCTCACGCATTCCAGGGAAGCATGCCTTGGCCATGTTGAAACAACCACCCAGGTTGATGCGCATGACTTCGTTCCAGTCGTCATAGGACATCTTGTGAAGCGTACCGTCTCGTGTGATACCGGCGTTGTTCACCACAACGTCAACCGGGCCGACCTCCTCGGCCACCTTGGCACATCCTTCAAGACACGCTTCATGGTCGCCGACGTCCCATTTGTATGAGCGTATGCCGGTGTCGGCTTTCAATTGCTCGGCAGCGGCATCGTTCCCGGCATAGTTGGCAACGACTGTAAATCCGTCGCTTTGCAGCTTCTCACAAATTGCGCGGCCAATACCGCGAGTTCCGCCAGTAACGATTGCAACGCGTGACATTTTCGAATCTCCAAAGCTCGTCTGGGCTACAGAAGTAGCGGTGCCGTAACGTCAAGGGAATGAAAAACCCCGCCGCAGCGGGGTCTCTCATACGAATTCACTAGATGATGACGAGCTTGCCCGCGTCAGAACCGGAATTGCGTGCCGACATAGACTGACTGGCTGTCCTGTTTGTTGTCCGTGATGGGAGAGAGGCGATCCCTCTCCTGCGACAAACGAACACCCGCTGTCACGTCAAGATTGCGGGTAATGCTGTAGGCGCCGCCCAGATCGACAGTTTGCGCGCTAAGCGCGTCCAGTGTGTTGGGAGAACGTCCTGCAGCCTGTTCATCTTCCAGCGCAATGCGGGTCTGGAAACGGCTGGGCTTGTCTTCAGCAGTAGGGCCAGCAGGCTCAAATGCGGAAAGGTCAGGCATCGAAATATCACGCACGGTGCCTGAAAGCGAAACCTGCGGTTGCGGCCGTTTGAAACTTTGATATCCGCGCGCAGTGCCAAGATCATAGCGGGTCACCGCTTGTGCCTTTAGCGCGTTGGTCGCACCCGGCGCCACATCCAGAGCCTGACGGACCGAAATCGCGCGTGCTGTTTCCGGGTCAACGCGAACCGCAACAGTAATTGTACGATCACGCTTGATCGCACTGCCTGCAGGGGTGAAGCGCATGCCACTGGTCCGGGCCTGTTCGGCAACCCGCTTGGCCAACTCAGGATCAGCCGACGCCGGCGTGAACATCGCAAAGGAAGGCAAATCAGCGATGGCAGCTTCGTCACCGAAGGCAACAACTGCCAATCCAGCGGAAGGCACGCCAAAAGCCATACCGGCAGCAGCCAGCAGCAAGGGCAGCTTAAGTGCTGCGGATGCTGATCGCTTTCCTGCCATTGCTTTCGTCAAACCCCTTCCCTTTTGAGCA